>CANRNY010000001.1 GCA_947632085.1 uncultured Bacilli bacterium
CTCAAACCCTTATAAATAAAGGAATTGGGAGTTTTTACCTTTTAAAAACTGTCAAAGTCAGGATTATAACATAATATTTTTAAATTTAAAGAGCAAAAAAAGAACTAGTTATCTTTTATCTAGTTCTTTATGTAAAATATCTTTTGTCATTACTGGATTAGCTTTACCACGGGTATTTTTCATAACTTGACCTATAAAATAATCAAATATATTATCTCTACCACCCTTATATTGTTCTATTTGGGTTGCACTATTATCAAGTATTTCACAAATAATCTTTGTAAGTTCTCCTTCATCACTAATCTGGGCATTTTCTTTACTGATAAAGTTCTTAGGTTCTTTCTTTTCTTCTATTGCTTTAGCAAATACTTCTTTAGCTTGTTTAGAAGATAATAAACCACTACCAATCGCATCCGTAATTTGTTTTAACATACTAGGAGTTAAATAAAATTCTTTAATACTTATTTCTTCTTTATTTAACTCTCCAACAATATTAACCGTAACCCAGTTTGCTGCTACTTTAGCATCAATTCCTATTTTAACGCATTCTTCATAATAATCAGAAATATCTTTCTCTTTTACTAATACTCCAGCATCATATGAAGATAATCCATATCCATCGATATATTTCTTCTTACGATCCATTGCGAGTTCTGGTATTGAAGCTCTAATTTCGTCTAACCATTTAGGACTTATTTTAAATTTAGGTATATTAGGTTCAACAAAATACTTATAATCAATGGCATCAACTTTACTACGCATAAATATTGTTGTACCAGATTCTTCATCCCAACGACGAGTTTGTTGTTCCATCTTATCATATTCGCCAGTTTCTTTAAGTTCTGTTTGACGCTCTATTTCATAATTAATCGCATCACGAACTCCACCAAAAGAGTTAACATTCTTAATTTCAACTTTCGTTCCCCAGTTTTTAGGATTTAATTCGTCTAATCCCTCTTCCATAATTGAAACATTAACATCACATCTTATTTGACCTTTTTTACTATCGGCTTCACTTATTCCAGCATACTGATAAACACTACGCATATGTTCTAGAAAAGCTACTGCTTCTTTCGCACTATGAATATCAGGTTCAGTAACTAATTCAAGTAAAGGAACCCCCGCACGGTTATAATCGATATTACTAGTATCATAGAAGTGATCAAGTGATGCAGCATCTTCTTCTAAGTGCAAATTATTAACTCTAACTTCCTTAATTTCATCATCACATTCAAATTCTACTTTACCATAAATACCTACTGGTATCGGTTTAGTTTCTTGTGTAAGCTGAAATCCTTTAGGTAAATCAGGATAATAATAATTCTTTCTTTCAAAATACATATATTCTGGTTGACTACAATTTAATATCATACTAGCCATTAATGCTTTTCTTACCGCTTCCTTATTAACTACTGGTAAAGTACCAGGAAAAGCCATATCAAGAGGTCTAACATTAGTATTAGGTTTTTCACTATATGAATTACGAGCTGCACTAAATACTTTAGTTTCTGTTTCACTAACTTCACAGTGCATCTCTAAACCAATTTTAGCAATATACTTAGTCATTAGAAACCTCCTTAGCTATTTGATCATGATAATCCATTGCTTGCTCTAAAGCATAAGCAATATTTAAAACATTAGCATCATCATAACAATTACCAGTTATATTAATACCTACTGGTAAATTATCAATAAACCCATTAGGTATCGTAATAGATGGGAATCCTCCAAAATTACCTATTTGTAAATGTTCTTCTAAGATTGCAGTATTTTTATCTAGAATATCTTTAGAACCCTCTAACTTTTTCGCAGGTCCTGATCCAACCGGTAAAATAACGGCATCATAATCTTTAAATATTTCTTTCCATCTATCTACAAGTAACCTTCTAACTCTTTGTGCGTTTTTAAAATATCTTTCTTGATTCTCTTTTTGTAATACATAAGAACCAATTACAAAACGACGTTTAATAAGTGGTGAAAAACCTTTAGTACGATGGTCTTTCATCATCTCAATATAATTATCACCTTCACCACGAGGTCCAAAGATAATACCTGTTAAATTAGACATATTACTAGTTGCTTCGGCACAAGATATAACAACATATACAGAAGGTGACGCCTTAAGTAATGCTTCATCTACTGATACTTCATCTACTTCGACACCTAAATCTCTTAGTATATCTAAAGTCTTATAGAAATTATCTAAATGTTCTAATAATTCTTTAGAAGCATTCTTATATCTCTTTTTATCGACTATTTCTTTAATATAACATAACTTCTTGCCTTTAACTTTACCATCTAAAGATTCATATAAGTTAATCTTACTTGAATCCCAAGAAGTCATATCGTTTTTATCTAGACCCTTCATTGTATCAACGACAATTGCCGCATCCGTAACATTTCTAGTTAAAACCCCACAATGATCTAATGAAGAAGCAAAAGCAAATAAACCATATCTAGATATCATTCCATAAGTAGGTTTATATCCAACTATTCCGCAATAAGCTGCCGGTTTACGGATAGAATCACCTGTATCACTACCTAAAGCATAAGGATAAACTCCAGCCGCTACCGCACACGCAGAACCTGCTGAAGAACCAGCACACATTCTAGTTTTATCCCATGGATTTAAAACAGTTCCTGTATGACAAGTAGTACCAGTACCACCCATCCCAAACTCATCCATCGCAGTCTTATTAACTTTAATAGCTCCTGCTTTATTTAAATGTTCAACAGCAGTAGCATCAAAAAATGGTACATAGTCTTTTAATGTATTAGATGATCCAGTTGATAATATATCTTTAGTTGAATAATTATCTTTAACACCATAAGGAATACCAGAAAGTAAATTATCAGTTACTTCACCACCCTTAGCATCATCTAATATCGTTACAAACGCATTATATTTATCTTCTACTTCATGAGATAATTCTAAAGATTCTTTTACAAGTTCATCACTAGTTACTTCGCCTTTTTTAAGTAATTCATGTAACTCAGTAATTGATTTATTCATATATTTCATCTTATCACCTACCCAACTACCTTTGGCACTTGTATTTCATCGCCATCAGTTTCATCAGCATTACGTAGTAATTCATCAATTGGTACTGATTCTTCAGGAACATCTTCTCTAAGAACATATTCAAAATCATCTAAACAATGAGTCATTGGTGTAACATTAGCTATATTAGGTATTTGATTAACTAAATCTAAATTAGCATCAATAACATCAAATTCATCTAAAACCATTTTATTTTCTTCATCCGTTAAACCAATTAATAATTTATCAGCATAATCATCAACCATTTCTTTAGTAAACTTACTCATTATTTTTCACCTCTATTTTTAATCCTAATTCTTTTAATTGACTTCTAGTTAGTTCTGAAGGACTTCCCATCATATTATCAGCTCCTGATGCACTAGTTGGGAATACTTGAACTTCTCTTAAATTAGGTTCATCTTTAATAAGCATTAAAATACGATCAATACCTGGTGCCATTCCTCCATGAGGTGGACATCCATATTTAAATGCTGTAAAGATTGAACTAAATCTTGCTTCTACTTCATCTCTTGTATACCCAACTACTTCAAATCCTTTAGCTAATGAATCTAAATCATGATTACGAATAGCCCCACTAGCCATTTCATTACCGTTACAAACAAAATCATATTGGTAAGCTAATATATCTAAGATATCTTTATCTTCATAATCTTTAATTCCTCCATGTGGTAAACTAAATGGGTTATGACAAAATTCATACCTTTTACTTTCATCATCATATTCAAACATTGGGAAATCTTTAACAACACATAATTCTAATCTATCTTTATCGATTAAATCTAACTTACGACCTAATTCATTTCTTATTAAACCCGCAAACTTCTGTGCCACTTTAAGTCTTTTATTAGCGATAAAAAACATTACACTATTTTCTTTCATTCCAAAATCTTTAATTAAAGAATTACGTTCATCATCACTTAAAAACTTATCAATAGGTCCTTTAAATGTTCCATCACTCATTAAAGTTAAATAACCAATACCAGGCATACCAATACTTGATGCATAATCAACTATTTCATTAAACCAACTATTAGATTTATCACCAATATCATCAACGACAATAACTTTAATAACACTCTTCTTAAATGGCCCAAATGTCGTATCTTTTAATACTTCACTAGCATCTTTTATAATTAATGGATTACGTAAATCAGGTTTATCAGTTCCATACATTTCCATTGCCTCACGATAAGCAATTCTTCTAAATGGTTTTGGACTTACTTTCTTCTTACTAAACTTTGTAAAGACATCATAGAAAATATCTTCCCCAACTTCTAAAACCTCTTCTTCAGTAACATAACTCATTTCTAAGTCTAATTGATAAAACTCTAAAGTACGATCAGCTCTTGCATCTTCATCCCTAAAACAAGGAGCTATTTGAAAATACTTTTCAATTCCACCAACCATTAATAATTCTTTATATATTTGTGGTGCTTGTGGTAAAGCATAAAACTTACCTTTAAAGTTTCTAGAAGGAACAACAAAATCTCTAGCTCCTTCAGGACTTGAAGCTGTAAGAATTGGTGTTTGTACCTCCATAAAGCCTAAATCATACATTTTATTTCTTAAAAAATGTAGGACATCACTTCTTAATTTAAAATTATCTTTAACTTTATTATTTCTTAAATCTAAATAACGATATTTTAATCTTAAGTCTTCACCAGCTTCTTTACTACTCATAATATTAAATGGTAATTCATGTAAAGAAGGACTAAGTAATTCTAAACTATCAACTAGTAATTCAACTTCTCCGGTCTTTAAACGAGGATTATAAGTATCTTCACTTCTTTTTCTAATTGTTCCCGTTAATTTAACTACTGATTCTTTCGCTAAACCAACAAACAATGAATCATCATTACTTACAGTTTGTAATGTTTCTGTATTATCTCTTAAATCTAAAAATAATACTCCACCATGATCTCTTATATTTTCAATCCAACCACTAACTGTAACCTTCTTACCTACTAATTTTTTATCTATATCAATACAATGATGTGTTCTATAAATGTTTTCTTGCATCTAACCACCCTTTCTAATAATCGCAATTTCCAGGAGTTCTTGGAAATGGTATTACATCTCTAATATTTTCTACACCAGTTAGATAAATAATTAGTCTTTCAAATCCCATTCCAAATCCTGAATGATAACATCCTCCAAATCTTCTTAAATTAATAAACCAATCAACAAGATCTGTATTAATATTCATTTCTTGACAACGTTTAATAAGTTTGTCATAATCTTCTTCTCTTTGTGAACCACCCATTAATTCACCAGCTCCTGGTACTTCTAAATCAACAGCAGCTACTGTTTTATTATCTGGATTAGTCTTCATATACCAAGCCTTAATATCTTTAGGCCAATTAGTGATAAATACTGGTCCATTAAAGTATTCCGTAATATATTTTTCATGTTCTTTAGCTATATCATCTTCATAAGTAGGTGTAAATTCCCACTTAACATCAGCTTTATTAAGGATATCTACAACATCATGATGTGATATTCTAACAAACTTCGAATTAACTAATTTAGTTAATTTATCTTTTAATCCTTGTTCAACAAATTTATCACAGAACTCTATTTCATCAACACATTTTTCTAAAACATAATTAACGACAAATTTAAGCATTTCTTCTTCTATATCCATTAAGCCTTCTAAATCACAGAATGCTATTTCTGGTTCTATCATCCAAAATTCATTAGCATGTGTTTTAGTATTAGAATTTTCTGTTCTAAATGTAGGTCCAAAAGTATAAATCTTTTTAAATGCCATCGCAAATGCTTCACCATGTAATTGACCAGTTCCTGTAACAAATGCTTGTTTACCAAATAAGTCTTTACTCATATCTACATTACCATCTACCATTGGTAGTTTATTTAGATTAAGCGTTGTAATCTTAAACATTTGGTCACTACCTTCACAATCAGTCGTTGTAATTAAAGGTGTATGAACATAGACATAATTATGACTTTGAAAATATTCATGAATCGCTTGGGCTGCTACACTACGTACTTTAAATACAGCTTGAAATAAATTAGTACGAGGTCTAAGATAAGCTACTTCCCTTAAAAATTCTCTTGTATGTCTTTTAGGTTGTATTGGATAATCAGCAGGGCAATCACCTAGTAATTCTATCTTACTAGCTTTAAGTTCATACTCCTGATTACCTTGTGATTCAACTATTACTCCCTTAACTCTAATAGCACAACCAACAAGCATTTTTTGTATCTTACTAAAATCTTCTATAGTACTATCATATACTATTTGTAAATGTTTAAAATCAGTTCCATCAGCAAAATCAATAAAACCGAAATCTTTTTGTTTACGATGATTACGTATCCATCCTTCAACTTCTACTTCATCATTAATTTTAACTTTTTTAAATAAATCTCTTAAATCCATAATAATCACTTACAATTCAAGTCTAAGAAGTCATCTATTTCTGCTTCTTTAACCATTGTTACTTCTTTAGTTAAATTATCTTTAACTTGAATTTCTCCTCCTACTAAATCTTCATCATTTAATATAACTAAATATTTAGCTTTTAATCTATCAGCTTGTTTAAATTGACCTTTTAAGTTTCTTCCCATATATTCAGTTTCAACTCTTAAACCATTTAATCTTAAATCTTGTGTTAAAGCAAGTGCATACTCTTTTTCTGTTTCTTTAACATATAAGATAAATGCATCTAATTGATTATTAATTGGTAAACTTATATCTTCTTTATCTAAAGCCATTACTAGTCTGCCAATCCCACAAGCGAATCCAATACCCGGTGTATCAGGTCCTCCTAAATTACTTACTAAGGTATCATACCTTCCACCAGCAGCTAAGACATTATTAGCGCCAAAATCTTTAACAGTCGCTTCTATTTCAAACACTGTATGTGAGTAATAATCAAGTCCTCTAACTATCTTAGGATCAACTTCATAAGGTATATCTAAAACATCTAAATAATTTTGAACATCCATAAATCTATTTTTTGATTCTTCATTTAAATAATCTAATATCGAAGGAGCATTCTTAAGTAATTCATTATCTTTATCTACTTTACAATCTAAAATTCTTAATGGATTCTTTTCAAGTCTTTCTTTGCAATCTTCACATAATTCATCAATATGAGGTTTAAAGTATTCTACTAAAGCATCACGATAATTATTACGTGATTCCATATCCCCTAAACTATTTAATTTAACTTTTATTCCCTTAAGTCCTAATAGTTTAAATATATTAACTGCCACACTAATAACTTCAGCATCCATTGCTGGATCAGCACAACCTAATACTTCAACTCCAAACTGAGTAAGTTCTCTATCTCTTCCTGATTGTGGTCTTTCATAACGATACATTGTCCCATTATAATATAGCTTAATTGGTTGTGTCGCATCCCCATACATTTTATTTTCGATAAAACTTCTAACAACACCAGCTGTTCCTTCCGGACGAAGTGTCATCTTTCTTTCTCCACGATCAACAAAATCATAAGTTTCTTTAGTTACAATATCAGTCGTATCACCAACACCACGATGAAATAAATCAGTACTCTCAAATATTGGTGTTCTAATTAACCCATAATTATATCTTTCCATTACTTCATCAACAACACGACTTACATACTGCCATTTCCTTATTTCATCGCCATATAAATCATATGTTCCTTTAGGTTTCGTTATCATATTTATTCCTCCTATAAAAAAAGTACCTACATTGTAAGGACGAGCTTTCACCCGCGGTGCCACCTTACTTTACATAGGTACTCTCAAACTTTATTTTATCGCTTTAATTGCGTTCTTACTATCGGCAAGCTGTTTTTCATATATCATCCAATTAGGCATTTCCACCCACTAGCCTTCTCTTTAATCTTCATAATATATTACTCGTCTTCCCATAAGAAAATCTAAAAGTATTTTACAATTTTTTAATATATTAGTCAATATAATCAGTAACATTTACACTAAAAAAACGAAGTATCAAACTTCGTTTTCTCATATATATTAATTATTTCTTAGTTTTTTAACAGAAATAATAGTAGCACCTAAACTAAGTACAGCAAGTCCAACATAAGTTAAACCAGCATCTAAAGTTTCAGGAGCTTCTTCTTCATCTTCAGCTATTTTAGTATCTACATAAACAACAGCATATTTTGAAAATTTATCTGAAGCAAATAGTAATGATGAACCATCTTCTGATAATGTAGCTTCAATTTTATCAATCTTACCATTATGTTCTCTTAAGATATAATATGATCTTTCATATCCCTCTTCTAATTCAGGCATTTCAGGTAATTGTACTAATAAATTAATAGCTTGAGTAAGTTCAGTTAAGTGTTTAGTATCATTACCTTTAGTTACATTAATATCAATATCAACATAACCAGCTATAATACCATCAGTTAAAGCATCTTCAAATTTTTTAGTTTCAGCTACAGTAGCAGTAGCATCTTTAGCAACTAATTCAACAGTTACATCGCCTTCTGATTCTAATAAATCTTTTAAAGTTTCATCAGCTTTTAAAGATTCATTAAATACATCAGCAACATCTTCATCAGTAATAGCAGCATTACTATCTTTTGAAGTTTCAACTTTTACTTCAGGAGCTATATCTTCAACATCAGCAATAGTTAATTTAACTTGTTTATCTGTAGTAGCTTCATAAGTTTTTTCAACACCATTTACAGAAATTGTTGCTTTAGTTTGATCTGCCCAAACAGTTGGTTTTTCAGTACTTTCACTAGAATTAACTAATTTAGCACCTTCTTTAAGTACTAGTTTTGGTTCAGTAGTAACGCCTTCACCTTTACCTAATTCAATACCACCAAAGCCATTACCTGATACATCAATAGTACCTTCTAATGTTACAGTACTACCATTAACTAATAACGCAGCATTACCACCAGTTAAACTAATATTTTTAACTGTTGCAGTAGTATTATATACTTGTAATACATAAACACCATCCCAAGTAGTATTAGTTTCGGCATTATCTTTAAACTTACCAGTATAAGTTAAAGTATGATTAGCACCATCAATAGTTAATTTATGAGTAACATTCAATTTTTCAGTAGTTTCGATATTATTTTTTAGTGTAATAGAATCAATTTTATCATTAGCTATAGCTTCCATTAATTCTTCAAAAGTTCCAACTTCTTTAGCTTCAGCAGATACACTAATAAATGGCAAAACTAGTAAAAATAAGAATACTCCTATAATACTTAAACCCTTCTTCACTTTTTTCCCTCCTTTCTTTTTCTGACAAATTACATTGCCATTAAAAATAATTCTACCTTCAAGAATAATCAATGTCAATATAACTAAATTAAAATATTTTTTCCTTTCACAAAAAAAACGAAGTTTTTACGCTTCGTTTTCATATACCATATTTTAGTTATTTCTTAGTTTTCTTACTGTAAAGATACTCGCACCTAAGCCAAGTACTGCAAGTCCAACTAATGATAAACCACCATCATATGTGTCTGGAGCAGGCTCTTCAGGAGCAGGCTCATTAACAACTATTTCAGCAAGAGCTTTAATTGCATTATTTAATGTAGTAGTAGCATTATCTATAGTAGCTTGCTCATTAGCTTTTAAAGTTTTAGATACAGCTTTAGCAGCAGTTAATGCATCTTCTAATGCTTTAACAGTTTCTTCTGTATATTTAGTTTTATCAACTTCTTGAGCATCAGCAATAGCTTTTTCTAATGCCGTATAATCAGCATCTTTATATTCGATAGTATAAGTACCATCTTCATTTTCAACAACTTCCTTATAAGGATCAGTACCTGTTGCTAATACTACTTCAACACCTTCAGCAACTGTAATATTTTCTGCTACATAATCCTCAGGTATAATAATTTTTGATCCATTTTTAGCATGAGATAAAGCTGTTTCAGTAGCTTTAACATCACCAACTATAGTTGAATCATCATAAGAATAAATATCAACAGTTCCATTTATTCCTTCAATATTTAATGTTGCTTCACCACCAGTTAAAGTAGGGAAAAGACTAGAATCACCAATCTCAATACGAGAAGGTTTTACAGATGTAATGTTATTAATAGTAACATTAGAGTTAGAACTAGCCGCTGGAATAATCACGATATCAGCTCTACGTGCAAAACTAAATGTTACATTTTCAATATTTACAGTTCCTCCTGCTTGAATACCATAATTAAAATTTCCTTCAACTCTAGAATTTTTAACATTCAGAGTCGAACTAACACCAGCTTGTTCATCTACCTGATTTTTAACAACTGAATAACTACCACCACCACCAAGAATATGAACATTTTCTACATTTAATAGTGGACCATTATTGATAATACCAGAACCGGGTCTTGTATTAACAGTTAATTTACCATCAGTTTGACTATTAGTAATAGTTAATGACCCTTTATTATTAATAGAATATCCAGTAGTTTGATTAATAGTCAAATTATGACCATTTAAATCAATAGTTAAAGTTTTATCTACTGGAACTTCATATGTACTATTTAAAGTAACATCTCCAGTCAAGGTAATCTTACCATCAGATTCATTTGGTAAAGTGCTATCATCGGCATTAACGCCTACTACTGCAACAAACATTGCTAATAAAGTAAACACAAATAATTTAATTTTTTTCATCTCTTATTTTTCCTTTCTTCGATATTACTAATATACCCCCCCCGATAACCATATGTCAATAATTTTTTAGCACAAAAAAACGAAGTTATCACACTTCGTTTTTGTCATCCTTTATATTAATTATTTCTTAGTTTTCTAAAAGTAACAACTATAGCACCTAAACAAAGTACAGCAAGTCCAACATATGTTAAAGAAGCATCTAATGTATTAGGAGCAGATTCTTCTGTTTCTGGAATTTTAACAAATTTAGCAGTTAAAACAACATCTGCAGTAAATGCAGTATTTTCATCTACTTCATTACCATCTTCGTCAACTAGTTTTTCAAAACTATAACCTTTTTCTGGTGTTTTAAATTCTTCTAGTTTTTGAGCTCCAACTTCATTTAAGTCAGATAATTTATCGTTAACAAATAAGATTAAATCAGCTTCACCAATAGTAACTTTAACTACTTTATAATCAGCTTCCTCACCAGCAGTTAATGTTTGAGAATTTTTAGAATCTCTTGCAGTTACTTTAATATCAGTAGTAGCAGTATTTTTTACAGTTACATTTTCATCTATAGAAATATCATGATTAGCGTATAAAACATGATTTACTGGTGTTGTTTCATTATTATCAGTAATATAACCATTTTTTAATACAACATAATCTTGATTATCTTCAGAAGTATAAGTAAATTCTGCACCTGTACCATCAACAACTAATTTTTCTGTAACACCTTCATTATTTTTAACAACTTTAGTAACATTAACTTTAGCATTATCAGTAACAGTAACTACTTCATTACCTTTTTTACCTTGTAAAATGATATCGCCATTAGTATTATCTGTAGCTTCAACGACAGTATTACCACCAATTGAACTACCATCAGCTAATTGAAGACCTTTTTTATTATTGGCAACTGTAATAATAGAATCTCCAGTAGTAGTTAATTTACCTTTAAGACCAGCATTTTTATTATCATGAATATTAAGTGTACCATCAGTTACAATAATATTAGCAGCATTAATACCACCATTAGCACCAGTAACTTCAATAGTTCCACCATTAGTAACTTCAAGAGTACCTACTTCGTCAATGCCAAAAGATTCTGAACCATTATTATTATAAATTTTTAAAGTTGAACCAGTACCAGACACTTTAACTACACCATTATCACCAAGACCTGTAATAGAAGTTTGAGAATCGATTACACCACCATCAACAACTGATAAGACACCATCATCAGAAAGATTAATACCAGCATCTTGACCAAAAGTTAATTTACCACCAGCAGCAACTTTCAATGTTTCTATAGTATCGTCATCATCATATCCAACCCAAAGAATTTTATCACCAAAGTCAAGTTCTTTAGTAACAGTAATAGTAGAACCACTAGCTAAAATAATATCATCACAAGATTTACCACCATTTGGTCCCCAAGTCATAGTCAACGCATCTTCTAATGTCTCAGCATCACCAACTGTGCAAGTAAAGTATTTTCCTCCTTCATTTACAGCATAATCAGGCCTTTTATCACCAGCTGCTGCATTAACAGAAGCTACCACCGCAAACATTGCTACAATACTCATTAAAAATAAATTACATTTTTTCATAATCTCTTCCTTTCTTATCGTTTGTTAAACAAACCTTTTTTCCTTTCTATTAATAAGTATACCCCCCCCGGTCAAACTCTGTCAATATCTTATTCCAAAATTTTATCCATAAAAAAACGAAGTTTTTACGCTTCGTTTTCATTTACTTTATCTTAGTTATTTCTTAATTTTCTTACAGAAATAGCCATAGTACCTAAAGCAATTAATGCAAGTCCAACATAGATATGACCAGCATCTAATGTTTCAGGAGCTTCTTCTTCAGCTACAAAAGTAGCTTTAACTGTAACATCACTACCAGGCATTACAAATACACCATCAACCACTTCAATTTCATTTCCTTCACTATCAGTTACAACTAATTTATCTAGTACATAACCATCAGCAGGTTTAATTGTTAATGTAACGTCTTCACCTTCAGCAGCATTTTCTTTATTTGATGTAACAGTTCCATTTTTAGAATCAGTAACATTTACATCAGAAACTTTACCAACAACACCACTTTGTGATTGACTTAAGTTTGCAGCTGTATAAGTTGTTACATTAGAACTAAATGTACCACCAGTAATAAACTTACTATTTGTTGCTACAACAGCAGGTTTACCTTCAGCACTAGTAAATTCCCCACCTGAAATAGTTTCAGTTACTTGTGATGTTACACCAGTTCTATCAGATGCAACACCTTCATAATAAGCATTACCATTTTCACTAGTCAATTTACCACCAGTAATATTTACAGTAGCACCTTCAGTATCAGTAGTCGTAATACTTATAGCCGCACCAGTATCTTCTGTACCATTATCATTTTTAGTAGGATTTTCTCTGTAATCACCATTAGCAGTAACAGAACCGCCTTGAATAGTTATGTCACCTTTTTTAATAGCTACACCAGTTTCACCAGTAATAGTTGGCCCAGTACCATCTTCTTTACCGATAACTAATTTACCTTTTTTATCGTGGTTAACAGCAACAGCATCACCACCAACTTGAGCTTGACCAGTTGCATCAGCAGCTGTAATAGTTCCACCATATAAGTAGATTTCACTATTATCATGAGATGTAATAACACCAGAACCTACAGCATTAATAGTACCACCATTCATTGTAAATTTAGTATTAGCATCAGTAGTTCCATCACCATAAACTCTAACACCATTATAACCAGTAATAGTTCCACCATTTACAACTAATTCAGTACCAGCAGCTCCAGCATTACCAACATTAATAGCAACTGAATCTTTAGTTCCAATAGGAGCAACTACTTCACCACCATTAATTGTTGCTTTAGCTGAACCAGCATTAGTATTATCTCCCCATAAGAAGATAGTTCTTGATTTAGCAGCAGTATTAGTAGATTCTACTTTACCACTTTCTAAAACAAATTCAGCTTTTTCACCAGAGTTTTGAGGATTAACTTGAACAGTACGATCTTTAGATGTAATAGTAACTTTTTCCATAGTTAAAGTACCTTGTTCAACTTTAACACCTCTACCATTAGTATTTTCAATTTTACCACTAGTACCAGCACTATCAGTAATAGTAAATTTACCACCAGCTTTATCAAATACTAAAACATAATCTGAAGCGTTAGAATCATTAGATGTAATAGTATGACCATTAAGATCAATGGTAACATCATGAGTTACTTCAATTTGTGAACTAACATTAACATTAGCAGTTAATTTACAAGTGTCATTACTACTATTATTTAAACAAGTACTTAAATCATTATCACCAGTAGAAACATCTTGAGCATTAACGACCATTCCGAAACTGAAAGCTGCAACTGAAGCACTCATTAAGCCTAAAACATTTAGCTTTTTCATTATTTTTTCCTTTCTTCCTTTCTCTTATTTTGACGAGCTTCCTCATCAACTAAAAATATTTTACCCCCCCCCGGTAAATATTTGTCAATATAGTTTTTTAAAGGTCATAAAAGTCCATATTTTAAACTAAAAAGATTATTTTAATCAATTACACTAGCAAAGTATAAATAACGCTAATTTAAGTTTAAAAATAGTTTATAAATTACAAGTATCATTATTGTCAATTTAACAATCTTTATCGTATTATTCTATTCATTAAAAAAATTCTAGAATAATCTAGAATATTTTACTGATTCCATGTCTTATAATTAATTGTTTCATTCTCACAATCTTCACTTCTATCTACAACATCTCTTTGTTTATAAATACATAATGTTATCGAAGTCTCAGATTCTCTTGATATCTTAAAGGCAGGATTAGTAATAGTTGAATGATACATTTGTGGGAACTTAAGTTGTAACTTATACTTTTCTTCTCCACTATAATCAACAAAATGTAATATACTATCTTTACTAGTTAAATAAGCAACAAAATTACCTCTTTCAATTACTTGATTAACTCTTTCAATATTTAAGAACTCTCTACCATCTTCCATACGATATACTTTATAATCTGTAAATTCTTCTTCCCCTACTACACGATCACGACCAGTCTTAATATAATAAGTTAAATTATTATTACGCCATACATCATATATTGGATCAGGCATATCTACAGATACTTTCTTATTATGATTTAAATCATATACATACCATACATCATTCTTACATAATATATAATATTTAGTATCTTCATCATAATTAATAGATTCATATTCAAATGGGAATACTTCTTCTATCTCTCCATTTTCTTTTATATGAATTAAACCCCATTTATGATTATCCATACTTTTAACTATAAACTGATTATTATCCCCATTAGATTTTTCTAAATCAGGATCATACGTACTATCTTTTATATCAGCATATTTAGCAAGTATCTTACCACCTTTTTCAGCTATTTCATATAAATAAATAGTTCTTACATATCCTTCTTGTCCATATGCTTTATCTTGTGGTTCAGAATCATCTACAAAGGCATATTTATCATATATATTACCCATTGTATGTTGTTTCTCTAAAGCCGTTAAAGGATCTTTATTAATAATATTATATTTATCATAACCACCAAAAGCTTTATTACAATCACGTTCAGAATTAATACATTTATAAGTTCCTATTAAATCAAAATGACTATCATAGTAATATAGTAATCCACGATGTTTATCATCATGACCATAATTATCTTCTGGTACTTCATAATCATCTGGTACAGTCGGTAAATCAGGTTGTGGTTCAGGATTTTTTCTCTTTACCCAAAAAGGCACAAATTCTTCTCCACGATAAGAATTCCTACTATATCTACGATATACATATCCAAAAGATATATATTCTTCGACATTACCATCTTCATATTCTTTAGTTGTATGAAGTGCTAATATTAATGGTTTACTATCAGTATATCTTAAATAATTAACTATAAATAATAAACCCCATAATATAGCTATAATTAAAACAGTTATTTCTATTTTCTTTTTACTCGATAACTTATTTGGTTCTTGATACATATTATCCACCTCTATCATTATTATTTTATCATAAAAAGAAAAAGATAAAAACATTTATCTTTCACTTGATATTACGCTTTCCACTAAATAAAACGAATTTTCATTTCTTGCAAACGTATGTTGATATAATACACCATCTCTTTTAACTATTTCATCATCAATATAATACGGTAAATTTCTTGCATCTCCAGCTTCACATACTCCTTGACTAAAATAGTTTAAACATCTCTTACTATTAGATAATTCTATTTTTAAATAGTATTCTCTAATAACTACTGTATCTTTAGTTTCATAAGCATCTTTTAATACGGAATATGAAACATAGTTCTTACGATAATCTTTTACTAAGCAAAAGTATTTAGTTCCATCATTCTTACAAGTATATCCTTCATACTGTATAGCTGGATAACTCATATCTTTATCTAAATTAAAGTATTTTTTTACATAATCATTTACTACATTATTACTAAATACCATAACATTACATGTTGAACCAGAAGTAAAGAATATTTTATCTGTTACTTGACAATTAATTTTAACTGGTTCAACTTTTAACATACTATAATCTTTTTGATCTAATCTTGATAAGGTAAAAGTAACTAATTCTTCATCACTTAATTCATCAGGAATTAATTTAGCTTTTCTTAAATCGTTATTATATATTCTATCTTTTAGAATAAGAACAGTTGGATCATTAAGTGTTAAATCATTACGTGAAAGCATTTTTACAACATTGTATTTTACTTTACCAAATACAACAAATACTAAAACACAGATAATTATTAATATACCTGTTAAAATTACTGTTTTTAATACGTCTTTCACATATATCACCCCTAACTGTTAATCAGTATCTATTATTATAGTACAAGGTCCATCATTAGCAATAAGAACTTTCATATCAGCCCCAAATATTCCTGCTTTAGTAGGAATAATTTCATTTAATTTACGATTAAACTCTTCATACATTGGTTGAGCTTTTTCTCCTCCTAAAGCTTTTATATAACTAGGTCGATTACCTTTTCTTACATCCCCATATAAAGTAAATTGTGATATTGAAAGTATTTCTCCTCCAACATCTATTATACTTTTATTCATAACTCCATTTTCATCATCAAATACTCTTAAATTAGTAATTTTCTTAACACAATAATCTATTTCTTTACTTGTATCAGTATCAGTAAATCCTACTAAGACATTTAATCCATTCTTTATTTCATTTACTAATTTACCATCTACTTCTACTTTAGAAGTTGTAACTCTTTGTACTACGCATCTCATAAATTATGTCCTCTTCCTACTTCTATTACGAAAGATAATGATTTTAAATCACTTATAAAGTTATCTAATTCTTGATTATTATTAGTTTTAACTGTTAAAGAATATATTGTTGCCATATCTTCTTCTATCGTTTTAATTGCTTCAATATATACATCTTTTTGTGAAGCTTTAGTTATTATATCTAGTAATTGGTTTTTACCCTTTAATACTTTAACATAAAGATCGGTAAAGTATGAAGAATCACTACTCATATTCCATTCAACATCTATAAGTCTTGTACTATTTTTTATATTAATACAATCAGCTTTATGAACGGTAATTCCTTCTCCTTTCGTAATATAACCAACTATTTTATCTCCTTTAACTGGTTTACAACAATTAGCTATTGTAACTAATATATCATCAGTTCCAGCTACTATAATATCTCCTTTAATCGCTTTACTACTATTAGCAACTCTATTAGCTACTTTACCTAAATATATATCTATAACATCTTTTTTATCAGCATATATTAAGTCTAGTATATAACCGGGTGTAAATCTTAAAGATCCTAATGATAGATATAGTTCATCTATATCTGTCATATGCGTATCTTTAAGTATTTTATTTAAGTTTTCTTCATTTAGAACATCATTAAATGATAATTTTCTTTTTCTTATTTCTTTTTCTAGCATTTCTTTACCAGTATTGATGTAATTAACACGATCTTGTTTACTAAAGAATGATTTTATTTTTCCTTTAGCTTGACTAGTTTTAACAAAGTTTAACCAGTCTTTATTTGGATTAGCATCTTTACCAGTATTAATTTTAACTATATCTCCATCTTGTAATTCATAATCAAGTGGTACTATTTGGTCGTTAACTATCGCCCCAATTGTTCTATCACCAACACCACTATGTATACGATAAGCAAAATCAATTGGTGTAGCACCTTTAGGTAGTTCTAACACATCTCCTTTAGGTGTATAACAATATATTAAGTCAGAAAGTAATTCATCACTTAAATTATTAGCAAATTCTGTATCTGATGAAACTTCTTTATTTGCATCAATAATATTTCTAAACATTTCTAGTTTATGTTCCATCATACTTTGAATTTTAACTGATCCTTTTTCTTTATAAGACCAGTGTGAAGCAATACCTTTTTCGGCTATTTCATCCATTTCATATGTTCTTACTTGAACTTCAAATAAATGTCCATCAGGACCAAATACTGTTGTATGTAAACTCTGATACATATTCTCTTTTGGATTAGCTATATAATCTTTAAATCTTTTAGGCATTGGTCTAAATTTACTATGTATTAAACCAATTGTTAAATAACAATCAGATTCTGTATCAACAAAAACTCTTAAAGCTAGAATATCATATATATCATTCCATCTTTTACCATTATCCATCTTATTATATAAACTATGAACTGATTTAACACGCCCTTTAATTTTAAAATTAATTCCATTTTGGGTAAGTATATCCGAAATACTTTGTTTCATCTCCGTAAGTAAATCATTTAATTCTTCTCTTGAAGCATCTAGTTTTTCTAAAATATCATTATATACATCAGGTTTAGTACATTTTAAACATAAATCTTCTAATTCACTTTTAATACTATTAATTCCTAATCGATGGGCAATCGGTATTAATACTCTCGTCGTCTCATTAGCTTTTTGTTTTTGTTCTTGGGCAGGTAACGCATATATCGTTCTCATATTATGTAATCTATCAGCTAATTTAATAAATAATACTCTAACATCTTCAGATAAACCAACTAATACTTTTCTTAAATAAGCTGCTGAAGAATCTTTCTCATCAGATAACTCTAACTTATTAATCTTACTAATACTTGTAACTATATTAGCTATTTCATCTCCAAATTCATCTCTTATTTCACTAATAGTTGCTTCACTATGATTAACAGTTTCATGTAATAATGCACAAGCAATAGTTATATAATCAACATTTAAATCACATAAAATATTAGCAACTTCCAAAGGATGAGTAATATACGCATCTCCATTACGTCTTACTTTCCCACTATGTTTATCTAAAGCAAATCCATAAGCTTTATTAATAACTTCTAATTCACTATCTTTCTTTATAAACTTCTTAACTTTTTCATATAATTCATCATAAGTAATAGGTTTTTCATGCAGATTTTCATTCATTTTGTTTATTCCTCCTACTATATATCTTTTAATTTAGGTAAATCTATAACTTCTATATTATTATCTTTTGGCATATGTATTTTATGATAGTATTCCATTATTTTTATATTAGGTGTATTTAAGATATCATCAACCATCTCACATAGTTCTAACCCTATACTCGTATTCCATTTATTAAATCTCATATAATCCCAGATATCTTCTTCCATAATACTTTTATATCCGTCTTTATGAATTCTTTTCTTTTTACTTCTTAAAGCCGGTAATATTCTTTTATAAAGTTCTTCTTGTGATTCAAATACTATTTCATTCATACTATCACCTAAAATAAACCCCTTACTAGACTTATTATATAACAAAACCTAAAACTAATAAAGGAGAAAAGACTACGAAAAATAATTTTTGGAAATCAACATTTATCTTACTTATCGGTGGTTTTTTAACGAAAATAATTGGTTTAATCATTAAAATTATTTACACTAGATATCTAGGTATTAATGGTATTAGTTTATTTTCTTTAATCTCACCAACTTATTCTTTACTTATGAGTTTAGCTTCTTTTAATATGATTATTTCAATAAGTAAAAGAATAAGTTCTAATATAAGTAGTAAGAAAGTCTTAATTAATTCATGTTATATTATGTTTATTTTAAATATTTTTTTAATAACTATTATGTTTATTTCTAGTAAATATATAAGTAATAATTTATTAAAGAATAATGATACTTATTATCCCTTACTTGCTTGTACTCTTACTTTACCATTCATTTCTTTAGGCTATATTATTAAAGGCTATTTTTATGGTAAACAAAATATGACTCCTCATATGGTAAGTAATGTCTTAGAACAATTATTTCGATTATTTATCATAAGTCTAATCCTTCCTAAAGTCTTAAAATATGGTATTGTCGTTTCTGTTACAATCTTTATTTTATTTAATATATTAAGCGAATCATTTTCTATTCTTATCTTTATCTTCTTTTTACCTAAACACTTAAAAATAACTAAAAAAGATCTTAATTTTGATTATCACGAAACTAAAGAAATACTATCTATTTCCCTTCCTTCTGTATCAGGACGTCTTTTAGGTAATATCGGTTTCTTCTTAGAACCAATCCTATTAACTAATATCTTACTATTTAAAGGTAGTTCCATAAATTATATTACTAGTGAATATGGTATATATAATGCTTATGCTATTAGTACTTTACTATTTCCTTCTTTTTTTATCGGCGCAATAAGTAATGCCCTCTTACCTGAAATATCTAAAGAATATGCAAATAATAATTATTATATGGTTAAAAAAAGAATTAAAGAATCTTTACTTATTTCTTTTATTATTGGTCTTATCTGTACATCTTTTGTCTTTATCTTTCGTAATCCTATCTTACATCTATTATATAATACTACTAAAGGATCTAATTACATCGCCATATTAAGTCCATTCTTTGTTTTATTCTATCTTGAATCCCCCTTAAATAGTATCTTAGTAGGCTTAAATAAAGTAAATAAATGTATGCTCATAAGTATTACTGGTATGATTATTAAATTACTATGTATCGTAATCTTTGGTCTTTTAAACTTTAAAATATACGCTTTAATAATCTCTGAAATAATAAATATTACATATATAACTATCTTAAACTATATTACTTTAAAAAAAGTTCTCAAATAAAAAAATAGTTTATCAAAACTATTTCTTCTTAATTACATATAAATGGCTCTTTCGATAAATACAATAAAATATATCTTTAACCAATAAATTATTCTTTTCTAATACTCTATCTAACCACTCTTGATTCTTATCAATAAATGCTAAATTATCTTTTTGAATAACTCCTTCAACAATAATCGGTAATGGTAAAGGTGACTTCATCTTTAATGGTTTATAAGGAAATATCGATAAAACTCCATTAGGTTCTAAAAAAGCATATTCAACGTCTTCAATTGAAGTAATACTTTTCTTTCTAAGTTCTAATAATAAATCATCTAAAGAATATCTCTGAGAAATTAAATTCTTATAAACTAATTTACCATCTTTAATAATAATACTTGGTTTACCACCAAATAAACGATTAAAAGTACGTGATTTAACACTAACAAAACCTAATACTAATTCTAAGATAACTAAAACACTTACTGGTAAAACTGTATATAAAATACTTTGATCTAACTTCTCAATACTCATCGCTACTAATTCAGCTATCAAAATTGAAACAATTAAATCAATAATTCCTAACTGCCCAACTTCTCTTTTACCCATTATTCGATAACAAAAAGTTACAAAGAAATAAAAAAATAACGTTCTAATAACTGTATCAAACATAATATCACCTAAAATTATTATGGTAATAATAATCATATTTTAAACATATTATTACATAGGTGATACGATGAAAATCTTAAAAAAATACGATTACATATATAAATTTATCTTCTTTATAATCTTCTTATCTCTCATTCTAACTATTATTAACTTAATCTTTAACTTTAGTCCTAATATCATCAAACTAATTATTCTCTTAAGTATGATAACTTATTCCTTCATTATTGGCTTTAAAAAAGGTCTTAAAGCCGATAATAAAGGCTATATAATCGGACTTAAAACTGGTTTAATAAACATCTTAATTCTCTTTATCTTAAGTTTACTTACACTAACTATTAATATCTCTTTAAAAAAACTTATCTATTACTTAATAATTCTTATAAGTACTATCTTTGGTAGTATTATAGGTATAAATAAAAAGAATTCTAATTAGAATTCTTTTTATCATCTTCAGGTTTAGGTATAGCATAAGTAACAGGACCAGTTTCTTCACTCATAATTTGTAATTTATTATTATCTACTACCGTAAATATTGTTCCATCATCACAACTAAGCGTATTACCAACTACCGTAAATGTTAACTCAGTATTATTATAATATAAAGTATTTAAAGAAGTAATTTGTAATATATCTTCTGTTGATTCTATCTCTCCATTAATTGAAGAAAATAACTCTCCCTTATATTCACCAATTTCTAAAGTATAATCATTAAGTTTAATAATCTTTTCCTGTGTAACATCAATATTATTATCTATAATATATTTATTTCTTTCTTCTTTTAACTTTTCTATTTCATTATTAATATTATTTGTATCATCTTCATATCTTTGAACTTTAGTTAAATAATCATCTTTAAAAGTATCTTTTTCTATTTCATAAAATATTAATTCATAATTAGAATGAACATAATCACTATTATATTTCTTTACTTCATCATCATTAGTAGCTTTTATTGTTGCATCTAATGCCGTCCCATCTATTAATTGTGAAACAATAGTATATTTACCATATGTATTATTACCTATATATAAGTACCATAATACTTCTTCTATATTAACTGGTGTAATTAAATATAATCTTGTATTATTATATGTTCTAGTTTTACTAACTTCCCCATTTTTAATAAATAATATATCTGTAGCTTCTTCCCCAGCTTTATCTACATAATTCATAACCAATTCTGGTACTTCATCATTTGTTAAATCAACAAAAGCTATATCAAACTTATCTATATTTTCAAAATAATCTTGAATATATAACCCATATGTATTCGCCCATTCATAAGCCGTATCAAAAGTAATCTTCTCTTCCTTATTATCATTCCCTTTTAATGGTGATTTACCTTTAGAACCCCCAAAAACCATTGTATAACCACCAACTAAAACAATAACTACAATTAAAGCTATAACTACTACCAATGGATTAAACTTCTTCTTCCCCTTATTACTTTGTCCCACAGGATTAGTAGTAACAGTCGTATTATTAGTAGTAGCATTAGTTACATTACTATTACCATCTCCAGTAACAGCCGTATCATTACTATTTACAACTTGATTACTATCATGATTAAAATTAGGTCTAATAACATTATCATTCTGATTATTCATATAATCACTCTCCTATTATATATTACCACGAACTACCAAAAAATAAAATTCCTATAATACTAAACATTTACAAAATAAAAAGCACCTTAGTGCTTTTTATACATTATGTACATCCCAATCAGTAATTAAATAACTATTACTACTAGCTTGATACTCAATAGTTACTTCTACATATTGTGTTAAATAATTACCTAATCCTTCATATATATTTAATCTAACTTTAGATACTCCATCACTAGAAGATATTAAAGAATAATCTTTAAGATAAGGTCCATCCCCAATACCCATATTAGGCCAATAAACTTTACCATTATATTCTTTAAAGTCATAACATAATCTACTAAATTGATTAAATCTACTTTCATCTACATACTTAGCTAATTCTTGTTTAATACCATTAATACTCGTAGCACCAACAAGTTCATATATCATTGCTTCTTTAGGTACTCCAGGAATAGTAATATTTACTTGTTTATATTGATATACTTTTATCCATCCATATTCTTCACCTAAGTAAGCTCCAATAAACCATTTAATATTATCATCAATTTTATCTTTATAATTATCAGCTGTTAAAGTACTATTTTTAAGTAATTCTTGTTCTTGTTTATATTCTTCTACTTTAGTATCTATTTCATCATCATTTAAACTATCATAACTCTTATTATCATTATAATCATCTACTAAACTAGATACATCTTTCTTTAATTCTTTTTCTTCTAATTCACGATAATTTACATTAGTTTCTGTATCTATATATTGATCATTAAATTCTTTTTCTTTCTCTTTAGTATCTACTCTAAATATATCTTGTTCTTCTTCAAATACTGTATCAGCTTTAGTATAAGCTTTTTCATTTTCTACTATATACCAATCTTGTTCTTCTTCATTCATATCATATAAATTAGTAAGTTTAGAACTATCATAACTATCAGATTCTTCTACTTTATTATCTTCTATCGTTAATATTACTATTTGATTAGTATTACTATCACAGTTAACACAATATATTATTTCTTTATCTAGGACTAATTCTGGTGTTTTATCTTTATCAAGGTCTATGAAAGCCCCTTTATATTCACCATTATCATATCCTTTCTTTTTAAGATATTTATAGTACTTATCTCCCCATTCACTACCAGTTTCAGTTTCTTCTACTTCTTCTGTCTTATCTTTATCATTTTTAAAATAATCTAATAATGAATTAGGCATTACAACAAATACAATACCTAGTACAAATATTATAATAGCTATTATTAAAGGTATTATAACTGCTAATACTGGATTATATGTCTTTTTACTTAAACCTCTTTTATTAGTATGTTTAACTTCCCATTTTAAAGCATTTACTGGTATCCAGAAACTATATATACCTAAAGTAATTATTGTAAAGAATACCCATTTAATACATAAGCCAAAGTATCCTAAAGCATGACCATCAAATTCTAATTCATCACCGTCTATAATTATATGTTTAATACGCCAACTCATAGCATAGCAATAAGCACAAGGATATAAAATACCTAAACTAAATACTGAAATTAATATACATACAAGTAATACTCCTATAAATTGTAATGTATTACCAGTAAATGATGATTGTTTTTCAGGATTAACTTCCCCACCTACATAGTGAACATGTTTTATTACCCATTTATTCCAAGCAACAGGTATAAAGAATAAGTATATACCTAAAGTAATTACGGATAATAATATCCAACAAATCATCTTACCTAGTAATTGAAAATAATTACCATCAAACGTAACTCTTCTTCCATTAATAACTGTATGTTTATATTGCCATTTAAGTAAGAAGATTGATGCTAAAGGCGCTAATAAGCCTAAAGAACATACTGTAAGTAAGAAACCTAATAAACGCCAACCAATAAGTCCTAACACCCCACCATCAAAGAAACTTTGTGGATATGAGTTTTCAAACTCAATAGTAGGTTGTGCTTGTTCTAAAGGTTTTTCTTTTATTTCTTCTACCTTCGCGTCTACTGGATTAGTAACAGCTACCACTCCTTCCGTTACTAATGAAGCATTATCTTTTATTTCATCCTTTAAACCATTTATATCTTCTTCTTGTTTCTTAGTAACCTCTTTTACTTCTTCTTTTAATGCTTCTACTTCTTTCTTCTGTTCTTTAGAAGCATCATTTATTTCATTTTTAATATCTTTAACAACCTTTTGTTGTTCTTTAGATGCTTCCTTAACTTCATTAAGTGTATCTTTAGTTTCTTTCTTTATATCTTTTACTACATCATTAACGATTTCTTTTTTTAATTCTTCTTTTATTTTATCTAAATTAGGTTCAGCTTTAACTTCTTTCTTAGAAGTAGCTTTTTTAGTTTCTTTCTTTACTTTATCAGTACTCTTCGTACTACTAGTACTTCTTTTTCTTGTTGTAGTACTACTTTTAGCATTTGGATTATTTCTAGATCTTTTAGTACTTTTATTTTTCTTTTCTGTCTCTTTTTTTTCTTCAGCCATAATATCTTACCTCCACATCTTCATATGATATCTACTATTAATATAATAACACAATTTATTAATCCATTAAATATAATTTTTTATTTTCAAAAAAAAATAAAAACTAATAATTAGTTTTTATTTAATATTAATTAGATTGTACAAATTTTAAAGTAAAACTTAATGGTACAGAGAAATTATCTTCTAAAGCCATTTTTGATGTATCAAGATTTAAACTTATTTTAAACGGATTGACATCGGTAAGTCTTTCTAAATCACTATTAGTTATATCATTTGTTGACATTTGAAAAGCACTTTCTAACTTACTTTGTAAAGAAAACCCAAAGAGTTGCCAACCCATACCTTTATCAGTAACATTCTCTGGCTTAATATTAATATTTGTTCCCCTGCCATTAGTGTTGTACAAAGTAACATCCAAACTACTAATAAATGTTGCAGGATATGTATTCGCTTCATTTGTATTCCCAAGTAAATACCAGAAAGCCGTTTTTATACCAGCTCCACTTAACTCCCCAGATGCTTTAGGCGGCCAAGAAAGCCAATCAATAACTAAAATATGAGCTGAAGGATCTTTATAAGTTAAAGTTATTAAATTATTTTTATCAACAGAAACAATGTAATGATTATTTATATTAATAGATTCTAAAGCATTATCAGCAATTATATTCATCATATCATTTGTAATAATATTATTACTATTAAAAATAGTAGTATAAGAAATAGTTCTTGTATTATTAGTTTTAATTGTTGAATTTAAATCAGCATTTATTATTATAGTAAACTTCTTTGGTGAAGTAGAATTATATAATGAACTTAACCTTCTATTAGCTTTATTACTTTCTTTTGAAGAAGAAGTCATTTCTTCCAACATTGCTTGCATCTGACTAAGAACATTATCCGAAGTTAAATTATAATAAACTCCATTATAAACTAATGAAACAGATTCCACTCCAGGTGTATTTAATAATTTTCTAGCATTAACTACATAAGCACTTTTTTCAGTTAATATAGTAGAAACCTTTTCATTAACACTTAATATATTAGAATTAATTGTTGTTCCTGTTAAAGTAGAATCAATATAATTTTGATTTGAAATACTATCATTAATATATTGATCTGTATCAATAAAATTATTCCAACGAGCATCTAAAACTATATTTCCAGTTACAATTATACTATCTTTTTGTTTAACATCAGAAGAATACCAACCATCAAAATTACTAATCAAGTAAGTATTAGGATTATTCTTTTCTGCTATCGGCAAAGTAACACTAGGATTGTTCCATTCAGCAATTACAAGAGTAATTGACTGACCTTTAGTAGTTGGAATGACCAAATCACTAATCGTTTTACCAGATTCATAAGTTATTTCATCACTAGAATTTTGAATTTTCCAAGATTTAACAGTCGTTTTTTCTGGTTGAACTTCATTGTATGTTCCACCATTAGCATTATAAGTAATTTCATATTGTTTAGTAAATGTTAATGGACCTTTAGCAGTATGTTCAGTACCATAAACAAAATCTTCACTAGTAGTATTTCCAGATTCATCACTATAAATTACTTCATAATGAACCCCTGTACGTTTAGCATAATAGGTTTTATTACCATAAGTTCCTTTCGTAATTGTTTTTATCTCACTACCAGAAAAATTATTATCTTCAAACCATCCCTCAAAATCATATCCAGCCATAATTCCTCTTATTGGTAAAATTACATCTTGCTCAATATTGTAATATTCAGTTGAAGTGTTCATCTTTAAGTCATTATAAGTTATTGTATAATTAACAATTCCCCATACAGCATAAACAGTAACTTCACCTGAAGTAGCTAAATTATCAGCATTTATTATACAATCAGGGCATTTATCTTCACTTGTTAAGTCATTATGGTTTTTATTTAAACTCCAACCTAAAAACTTATATCCATCTCTAGTATAAACATCAGTTGTTAAAGATTTCATATTATCATAAGTATGTGAAGTACTATTTACTATTCCTTTAGGTGTTGATACAGAATCACTACTCACATTAGAATCATAAGTAACAATATATTCATTTGCCTTCCATACAGCATATAAAGTAACATTAGCATTATCATCAGAAGCTAAATTATAAGCTTCTGTTATACAATCAGTACATATATCTGTATCTACAGAATCTTTATGTTGAGTTTTACTCCATCCTAAGAATGTATAACCTTCTCTTGAATATTTATCTTGAGATAAATTATTTTTATTATCATAAATATGATTAGTAGTTTTTACAGTACCAGTTGGATTACTGCTACCATTACCTTTATTACTATCATATGTAACAGTATATTCATTTGCCTTCCATACAGCATATAAAGTAACGTTTTTATCGTTTTCTTCACCTGTAGCTAAATTATTTGCTTTTGTTATACAATCAGTGCATTCATTTACTGAATTTTTATGTTGAGTTATACTCCAACCTAAGAAAGTATAACCTTCTCTTGAGTATTTATCTTGAGATAAATTATCTTTATTATCATAAGTATGAGTAGTTGATGATACCTCGCCATTTACATTAGTACTTCCATTACCTTTATTTTTATCATATGTAACAGTATATTCATTCGCTTGCCATACAGCATATAATTTATAAGGAATTTCATCTTGATCAGTTAAATTACTAACTAGTGCTTCATCAACAAAGTCAACATTATCTGCATTTTCACTCTTCGACCATCCGAGGAATGTATAACCTTTTTTATAATAAATATTTTTATCTAAAGGAAACTCCATTGCTTTTTCATCTTCAGATTCATGATACAAGAAATCTGGATCATCATAAGTTATTTTTTGTTTATGATTTTCACCATTAAAATCACAATTAGGAACAAATTCAACTGTATATTCTATCGGTTCCCATTTAGCATATAAAGTAATACCATTAGCATCAGGCATTCTAAAATCAAGTATATTAGAAATTTTTTGACTTTCCCTAAAAGAACTTGAAGTATACCAACCAAGAAATTTGTATCCTTTGTGTGTTGGATTAGTAAACAATTGAGTATCACTAACATTATTATCTTCTAAAACATTTTTAATCGTAGTATCATAAGTTACATTTTGAAAATAAGCTTCATTTCCTGAATCAAAATCTTTAAAACCAAATACAAAATTTAAAGTTCCATCATGAATTTTCCAATTAGCCCTTAATGTAAGATTACTAGCAGGCATCGTATCTTCATCAAATTTCCACTCACCATCTAAACTTTCATCACTTTGTTCAATATACCAACCAAGAAAATCATGATGTTCCCACCCAACAAATATTGGTTGAATTATTTTTTCTTCAAAATAATAAGACTCTTTCTTAACATGGACATTTCTATTTGGATTATCATTTTTAAATATTACCTCATATTTATTTCTTGAATATTTATATTCAACAATAGTACTTCCATCACCATTAATATTTACACTAACCTTTTCTGGTGCTGTAAATCCTATATATTTTTTTACATTAGGTGTTACTTGTGTATCAGTAGGTCCTTGAAATTCTTCAACTTCAGGTTCTACTTTTTCATAGTTTCCATTTAAATTCATCTTATAATGTTTTACAATGTATTTTGTATCTAAATTAGGTGTCGATTCTAAATTAATAGTAACATCCTTAGCAGGCATCTTAAAGACATTATTTTTAACATTTTCACTATAGCTCTTAAATGAATAACCAGGCATTAATTTATAAAATAAATCTATTTCTTGTTCAAAGTAATATTTACCAGCTCCAGAAGCAGATTCTATACCATTATCAAAAGTTAAAGTTAAATCATATTTGTTTCTTTCATAATAATACTTTAACACTGTTGATTCATCAGCTTCAATTACTAAGTCTTCTAAATCAACTTCTTGATTATATTGATCTTTTAATACCGGTTTAGCAAAACCTTCAATATCTTCAGGAGTATATTCTATTTTAGAATCTGTTATTCCTGTTTTATTTAATGTACGAGTTTCATCTAATATATAGTTTTCTCCAGTAGTATCCATTAAATAATATTGAATAACATATTTTGTATTTTCATTTGGTTTAAATGTTGCTTCAACATTTAAATCACCAATAGTACCAGCTTTAATAGTACCATTAAATTTTTTACCATTTAATAACCATCCTGTAAAAGTATAACCAAGTTTAGAAGGTATTTCAAAAGTTATTTCATCTTCTACAGTATAATTATCATTTTTATTATTTAAAGTACCACCATTTAATTCATAACTAATATCATAAGTATTAACGGTAGTTAATGCTTCAAATTTAGCATTATTATCACTAACATTATAAGTAAATGTTATTTTTTTTGTCCCATTTGACCATTTTTTAAATGTATAACCATCTTTAACTACAGCACTAATTTTAACATTTTCACCATAATAGTATTTACCACTACCATTAGTTTCTAATATCCCTTTATCACCAGTAACAGTTAAATCATATTTATTTCTTATATAATAATATTTAATAATTAATTTATTATCTTCTAGTCCTTCGATTACTTTTATTGAAGGACTAGTAAATCCTTTAAAGGATTTAACAGCAGGTTTAACTGTCTTACCAATAGTTCCTTTATATTTTTCTTTTTTGTAAGCTTTATCACTATATTTTCCATCTAAACCCATTAGATAATGTTCTACAGTATAACTAGCTTTATTCTTAACCCATTTAGGAATAAGATTTAAATCTCCAGTAACAGGTTCATTAAAGTCATATTCTGTATCCCCATTAAACCATCCTAAAAAGGCATAATCTTCTTTAATAGGATCTTCAGGCTTAGTTACCTTATCACCATATTCAATTGTTTGTGAATTTTCTTCTCCACTCTCATCATTAAAAATTACAGTATATTTATTTTTTGTAAATACCGCTTCTAAAGATATATTTTCTTCAATCGGTTTATCTAGTGGATATTTTTCTCCATCTAAGTACCAACCTTCAAATGTATAGCCTTTCTTTTTAGGTTCTTCAATATCTTCTAATTTATCACCTTTATGTAGTTTTTGTGTTAGGTATACATTACCATCAACATTAAATTCTACTTCTAATCCTTTACCACAAGAAGATAATAACAAAAGAATTATTACTATTATTAAAATAATAGCTACGCCAATGATAATATATTTCTTTTTATCGTTAGAACGATTTTTCTTTTTCTCCACCGAAATACCTCCCAAATATACAAGGTTATTGTACATATAATGTACTTAAAAGTCAATAAAACACAGGCGTTTTATTATAATAACTATATAAAAAATACACTTATTTTTCATAAAGTGTATTTTTTTATAATTTTATACTATTGTTGAGCAAATGAAATATCATAATGAGTTACAAAACTATCATCAAAATATTTACCATCAGCAGCATATATATCTAGTGTAGCATTAAATGCTAATAGGTCTTGGTTTATTAAATCAAATGCATCTTTTCCACCTATTGCTTTTTCAAAACTAGATAACAATGAAAGTCCAAAATTCCAAAAGTTAGAACCTTTAATATCATCATATGTAACCTTAACCGGTCCCATATCTTTAAATGTAATAACTACATAACCTACTTTTTCATCCCCTAAGAATGTTTGCATTGCAGTTTTAAGACCAGCACCCATCATTGATGTAAAAACATCTTTTTCAGGTTTAGCATATTTAAATACTAATTTATTGTTATCTTCAACAATAACTTCATAATGATCATCTTTATGACTATTAATAAATCCAGTATTTTGTGTAATTAAAGGTTGAAGTTCATTTAAAGTAATTGGTTGAAGTTCTCTAAATTTAATTACATACTCTAAATTTTCCTTAGTCTTATCATTATCAATAGCCATAGCTATTTCATTATCTAAACTTACTTTAACATTAAGTTGATGTTCTAATAAATCACTAAATTTAACTTGAGTTAAATCTTGACTATTTAAAACTTCTTTAAGTATATCTTCTAATGTATTTTCAGTTACTTCTTTATCATTAATAGTTAAATTAGTTATATATTCATCTGCCAATAAAGATTTAACATTAGCTTTTAATGCATCAATTATATTTGTAGTAATAAAATTATCTTTATCTATATCTTTATATCCAATAAATAAAGTACCATTATTAACTGCGTTACTAAAACCAGTATTTTCATTTAATATATTATCTACATATTCAATATCAATAATTTTTAACCATTTAGCGGTTAATGCTAAATCACCATGCATTCCCCTAGTAATTTTCTTAATCACTTGATCATCTTCAGTTACCCATCCATCAAATTTATAACCTGTTTTCTTAGGAACTGGTAAAGTAAATAAACTTTCAACATTATAAGTTTTATAATTTTTACAATTTGAACAAGTCTCACCACTATTTAATTTATATTCAATTTTATATTCAATTGGTTTCCAAACAGGATATAAAGTAATATCTTCTGCACCCATTGGTGTATTAAAATCATATAATGTTTGTTCTTCATTTTCATTATTTAAACTCCAACCAGTAAATTCAAAATAATCTCTCATTGGAATATAATATGGATCATTACTATTAGGAATTAAACTTTGATATTCAACTTCTATTTTTCTTTCTTCATCACTATTAAATTTACCTAATGCTGTTTTAAATTCTACATTATATTTATTAATATCAAATAATGCTTTAACTACTAAATCACCAGTAGTACCTTCAAGTATTGTATTATCAATTATTTCTTCATTATTTAATGCATAATTTTTAAATGTATAACCTTCAATACTAGGATTATTTAATGTAATTGTATCTTTAATAGTATATGTTTTCGGATTATCAGTATCTAGTGTTACTTCTCCATTTTTTAATACAGCTAAATATTTAATATTATATTTTATTAATTTAGTTGTTATTGTAAATATTGAATCACTATCCCCTACAGTATAATCAAAAGATAAATTTTTATTCTTATTATTCCATGAACTAATATTATATCCTTTGTTTAATGTAGCTCCTATTTTTATTTTACTACCATAGTAATAAGTACCAGTTCCCGTAGTATCACTAGTTCCTTCATCACCAGTTACAGTAATAGTATATTTATTTCTTTCATAGTAGTATTTAACAGTTGTTGAATCATCTTCTTTTATTTCAACAGTTTCTTTAACTGGAGAAGTAAAACCATTATATTTTTTTACTGTTGGTGTTACTTTATCACCAATAGTACCATTAAATCTTTCAATTAGATTAGCTTTTTTGTATTTACCATCTACTCCCATTAGGTAATGTTCAACAGTATATTTAGCTGTTGTATCTTTAGCCCATTTAGCAGTAATGGTAGTATCTTTTTTTATTGTTTTATTAAAGTCGAATTCCTCTTCATCAATATACCAACCAATAAAGTTGTAACCATCTTTTTTTGGTTGTTTAGGTCTAGTAACTTTTTCATTGTATTTAATTTTTACTTCTTCGTTTTTTGTATCATTATCAAAATCAAAAGTTACTGTATAAGTATTAATTGAAAATCTTGCTTCAAGTTGAAGATTTTCATTTATTTTAGTATCAGAATCAAATTTTTCTCCATCAACATACCATCCTTCAAAGGTATAACCTTCTTTAGTAGGTTTAGCTGGTAAATCAATTTTTGTTCCTTCTTTTACTTCATCTAAAGTTTTATATATTTTATCATCAACTTTAAATGTTATTGTATATTCTTCTTTTTTAAAGCCAAATATAAATAATAAAACTAAAAGAAGAATTATAACTAATGTTATTCCAACACCAATAATTATTTTCTTTTTATTTTCCATATTCCCACCTGTTTTAAACAATAAAACGCCTTCAAATTGAAAGCGTTTTAAATTTTAATTAATTTATTTTATTAAGCATTTTCTTTGGCATCCATCTTAAATTCTACACGATATGTTACAGGTTCACCATTAACATAATTAAATGTCGCTTCAGCATAAGAACCAGCAACAGATCCAACCTTAACATCACTACCAGTTACTTCGCCATCACCTTTAACCATTTGACTTAATACTTTAAAAGCAAGTTGCATTACTGCAGATTGAGTATTAGTATCATCATCAAAAGTAACCATACACTCGTCTTCTTTATCAGCACATGTACCATTAACAGTATATGTTACGTCAGTAGCACCAGCAGCAAAGCTATTGAACATACCAACTATAGTTTGAATTGTAAGAAGATTAATTTCATCACCATCTGTAAAAAATTGTCCATCAGGATCACTAATATTGAAAGTTACAGTATTAGTAGTATCATCATAATCTACAGAACTAAATCCCATTTGAGAAAAACCTTCATTTTTATTTAATTCTTCAGCATATTCAGTTAAAATTTCATCTTTAACTTCATCAGCATCAAAATTAAATTCTAAAGTATAAGTAACTTTTGTTTTACCATCAGCATAAGTAACTTCAGCACTAAGAGACTTACCAATAACACTCTTTATAGTTAAATCTTTAGCACTTTCAGCTTCTAAATCATCACCTTCACTACCACTCATAAACAATAAAACTTGAGCAGCATATTTTTTAATAAGCTCATCTGTTAAATCCTGATTATCAATTTCAATAGTTTCGGTTTCTTCACCCATTTTTAGTACAACAGTAGTTGCACCAGCATAATTTTCTTTGAATAGTTGAATAATACCACTATCAGCAAAATTAGCTAAATTAACATTTGGATCATAAACATCAAACGTTAATTTTTCATTACTATAAGTAACACCATTAAATCCATATTTTTCTTTATTGCCTTCAGTTTTAATTGTTTCATTAAGTTCTTTAGCAACATCTGTTAATACTTTATTTTTTTCTTCCTTAAAATTATAAACAAAATTTAAAGTATAAGTAACACTAACTGTATTACCATCTTCATCTACATATTTAACTGTAGCTTGAGCAGATTTATTAGCTACAGATGCATAATTAAGAGAACTAGCTGATGTATCAGATCCAACACCAGCCATATCTCTTAAAACTTGAGCAGCTAATTTTGTAACAACTTCATCAAGATTTTCTTCAGTTAATTTAGTTTCTGTACCTTTATAAGTTACAGTAGTAGCTCCATTAGCTGATACAAACGCTTTAATTGCTTCTAAAGCAGTTTCTTTATAATCAGCTAACAATCTTGATGGTTCAGAGATATTGAATGTAGCAGTCTTACTATTACTAGTATAAGTTATACTACTAAATCCTTTATCAGCACTTTTTTTATTTAAATCAACAAGAGCACTATTTACATGAGCATCAATATCTAATGAACTAAGTGAATGATAATCAATATATTTAATATCTACTTTATTATCATTTAATTCAGTTCCTTTACCTATCTCATTTTTTCCAGCTTTCCAACCAGTAGGTGTATTATTACTATTATATGTTCTATCAATACGATAGATTGTCATATTACCAACTTGACCTGAAACATTACCATTCTTATTAAGGTCAATACTATCAGCAGAAGCTAGCATAATATCTTGCGTACTAAATTGATCATATGTTGAAGTATAAGCATATTTACCAACAACAAATATAAATCTTGCATTAGGAGCATATTTTAATGCTTCATTTCCTAATTCAGTAAGCGTCATTTCCTTTGCACTTACAGTAACTAAAGCCATAAGACTAGTTAATACTGAAAATGCAAATAATTTAGCTTTTTTCATAATTATTTTCCTTCCATTTATTTTTTACTATGCATAAGTTACACTAGCAGAAACCTTGCTTCCATTCTTTAATGTAATTGTTACAGTTTTAGGTCTTTTAGCATCTACTATTTCTTGATTTGCAACTCTTTCGCCACCAGGAACAACTACAGAATTACCTAATTTAAATGCACTATAATCATTAGATGCTGAACCATTTTTATAAGCTTGATATTTCCATCTGAATACAAATCCAGCAGAATCCTTTTCAGCAGTAAACTTAACTGTCCATACATCTTTTACAGTAATAGTTTTACTTGCAGATTTACCATTTTTAGTCTTAGCAGTTACTGTAACAGTACCGGCTTTAACACCTTTTAATTTACCATTCTTATCTATTGTAGCAGAACCTGTACCATTTTTAACACTCCATGTTACAGTTTTATCAGCAGCATCACTTGGTTTAACTGTTGCCTTTAATGTAATTGTTTTACCAACATTAACACTTGATGATCCACTAATTGATACACTACTTACAGGAGGTCTTTCTTTTACAGTTACTTCTTTAGTTGCTGTTTTACCATTAGTTGTTGTAACAGTAATAGTAACTTTTCCTGCTTTTTTACCAGTAACTTTACCATTTTTATCAACTGTTGCTATAGATGAATCACTACTTGTCCAAGTAACTGATTTATCTGAAGCATTTGATGGATTAAATGTAACACTTAATTTTAAAGTACTATCAACATATAAGCTACTAGATCCACCAATAGATACGCTTTCAACATCTACAGGTTCACCTTCACTAACAATAACGCTAACAGTAGCAGTATATTTACCATCGTTAGTAGTAATTATTATTGTTGCATTTCCAACTTTTAAACCTTTAACTTCTCCGTTACTAATAGTTGCAACACTAGCATCGCTAGAAGTCCAAATTAAGTCATCAGTTGTATAACCATCAGGTAATGAAACAACATCAATATTTCCAACTCCCCCAATTGATAAGTTTAAAGATGATGTGCTAAGATTAATTCCATTTTCTTCTTCTGATGTATTCCAATGAGCTTTTAAAGTAATATCTTTAGTTACTTTAGAATTAAAGTCATATTCTTTATCATCTAGGAACCAACCAGCAAAAGTATAACCTGCTCTAGTAGGATCACTTGGTTTAGCAACTGTTTCATTTTCTTTAACTTTAACAGCAGCTACAGCAGATCCTCCATTAGAGTCAAAAGTTACAGTGTATTCTTTTACACATCCCTTAGCCAATAATAAAACTAAAACCAAAACAACTATTGCACCACCAATAATGCCAAGCATTAACTTATTATTGTCTTTCATCTCAGTATCCTTCTTTTCAGTCTTTTTTGACTTTTCCATTATTTTTCTCCTCTCCTTTTTTTCAAAAGTTTTAAGTAAATTTAATATAAGTAAAATTCCAGAAATATAGTTACTGGTTTATATCAAAGTACTACAAAACCCGATAAGACTCTCTTATCTACTAAAATCATATCAAGTTACCATGTTTTTGTCAACAGAGTTTTCACCAAATTTTCACAATATTTATGGGCATTTTTGCCAATAAATAAGTATTCATTTTTTTATAACAACTATTAAAATAAAATCATAAAAAAATGAAACTATTTATTTATAGTTTCATTATATTCACCATAAGCTTTTTTATAACTACCATAATAGTCTTTTATAAATTGTTCTTTATATTCTAATATATTATCATTTTTAATCGCTTCTCTAAGTTCTTCAGTAAGATGAATTAAGAATCTTATATTATGAATTGATAATAATCTAGCTCCTAATGTTTCATTAGCTACTATTAAATGTCTTATATAAGCTTTACTATATCCCATTTTACATGTATAGCAATCACAATTATCACTAAGTCTATTAAAGTCTTCTTTATATTTCGAGTTCTTAATATTGATTTTTCCATATTTAGTTAGTGCATGACCATGTCTAGCTAACCTAGTTGGTGATACACAATCAAAGATATCAATACCTCTTATAACTCCCTCTATGATATCGATTGGTTCACCAACTCCCATTAAGTACCTAAGCTTATCTTTAGGTAAATACGGAATGGAAAAATCAATAGCATCATACATCATCTTTTTATTTTCTCCATCATTAGCTACTCCACCTATTGAATAACCATCAAAGTCCATTGCCACAGTCTCTGTAGCTGATAACTTTCTTAAATCTTCGTAAGCTCCACCTTGCACTATCCCAAATAAACATTGATTAAGATTATTATGAACTTCTTTGCCTCTCTTCGCCCATCTAAGTGTTCTTTTAACACTTTGTTCCATATATTCATGATCAGCTGAAGCAGGAGGACATTCATCAAAACTCATCGCTATATCACTATCTAATTTATTTTGTATTTCTATTGATTTTTCCGGTGTTAAAAATAAAGTATCACCATTAAGATGATTTTTGAATTTAACTCCTTCTTCAGTAATATCTTTAGGTTTCGCTAAACTAAATACTTGGTAACCACCACTATCAGTTAATATCGGTCCATTCCATTTCATAAATTCATGTAAGCCACCAGCTTTATTTACAATATCTTCACCTGGTCTTAACCATAAATGATATGTATTACTAAGTATTATTCCTGAATTAATTGCTTTTAGTTCTTCAACAGACAATGTTTTAACTGTTGCTTCTGTTCCAACTGGCATAAACATTGGTGTTTCAAATTCTCCATAATCAGTTTTAATCTTCCCTAGTCTTGCTTTACTATTCTTTTCTTCTTTTAATAATTCGTATTTTATTTTCATCTATATCCCCTCAAAACATTAAGATTATATCATGAATATACGGAAGTATAAAGGTTTATTTTATTTTTATAATACTTGCATTAAATAGATAAATAAGTATAATAATAGAAGTTAAAAAAGGGGGATATTTATGTTTATGGATAATCGTTTTAATTATTTACGTAAAAAATTATATGACTATGAAAGAAGTTTTAATAACTTTGATAATGTAACTCCAGATGATTTAACTAAGATTAAAGAAGAAGCTATAAGCTTTGTTAAATCACTTTCTAAACCTTATCAAGTAAGTTCTTATTCTTCATCATCTACTTACGAAAAAGTCTTAAGTCGTATTACGACTTATTCTAATAATCCTTATTATCATAGTTTTGATAAGAAAATAATTTATGTTATTTTTGCTATAGATCCTGATTTATTAATGTATAAATTATATTTAGCTTCTAATATTCCTAAAGTAAGTAGTAAAGATCCAAAAATAAGAGAAATAGAAAAAAGAAAATATAACGAAGCCGTAAGTACCTATCATACTGAAGTATTAAAATTAATTGGTATAACTGATCAGCGTATTTTAAAGTATGAACAAAAACTATTTAATAAGTTTTATAAAAATCAATCTCTAGTTAAAGGTGTAAAAGCTAATTATATAAATAATTTTATGAGTTATTCTATGTTCTTAAAATCATTTAGTAGTATTCCACCAACTCGTTTTAATGAATTAGAAGCTAAAGCTAAGGAATGGTTAGATGAAAATATCTATGAAGATTTTTCTACTACTTTAAAAACTGCTATATATAATATTATGTATCAAAATAAGTTATTAGGTTTAACTAATTTAGAAGAACAATTTGCTTTTTTAATTTTATTAATTGATCATGATTTAGATATTTTAAAAATATATGAAGAAGAATCTAGAATGCCAGTAATTAAATCACGTATTATATCTAAGTTCGGTTATTTTAATGATGAATTAATAAGAATTGAAAAACTATATCATCAAGAGTTTCATCCTGACATTAAACTTAGTCCATGGAGTATGTAGGTGTTTATATGAAAAAAGAAGAAGAAAATATTTTAAAAAGAGATTTAATAGATACTAAAAAGTTAATGTTAAGAAATGCTAGTATGGAATCTATTGACCCTTTTTTGCAAAGTTTATTAGGTGTAAATAATTTTGCTTCTAATAATAAGTATGATGGTTTATACATCAATGCTACTGAAGATATGCGTACTTATTATTCTATATTTGATAAACCAAAATCTTTTTTATCTATTGGTGCATCTGGTGAACAAGTTGCTAATGCTATTAATAGTGGTGCTACAGTTATTGATGTCTATGATTCTAATCGTTTATGCCGTTATGCTGTATCACTTCGTTTAGCAGCTATTACATCTTTATCTAAAGAAGAATTAATAGCATTTTATGATACTTTTGATGCTAAGTTATTTGCTAAGTTAGCTTATAATTTAGATGAATTATCTTTAAATTATTGGGGTAATTTATATATGATGTTTGATCCATCAGGTCCAAGTATCATTAGACAAACCCTCTTCCCTTATAAAAGATTAGATAAATCTTTAGTCCTAAAAATGAATCCTTATTTAGATGATTCTAATTATTTAACTATGAAAGATAAAATAAAAGCTAGTCAAGTAACTTTCTATGATTGTGATTTATATAGTCTTTCTCGTATTTTATCTAATAAAAGTTATGATGCTATAACTTTATCAAATATTTACGAATACTTAAATTATGGTAAAGATATTGCTTATCACAAAGCATTAAAATATCGTAATTTCGTTATAACTAGTTTATTACCTCACCTAAATCCTAATGGTACTGTTATGGTTTCTTACTTATATGCTTTTAGTAAGTATTTAAAAGACGATTTCGATAAAATGTATCAAGAAAATCCAAGTAAGTTAGTTCCATCAGGAGCTATGACTTTAGATCAGTACCCTTATTATATGACAGGTCTAACTACACAAAATTTATCTTATTCTCAATTATTAGATGCCTTTAAAGATGATCATCTAGAATATTTACCAACCGAACATATTGAGTTTGGTCAAAGTAAAGATATGTCTCATGATTTAGCTGTATATTTAAAAAAATGACATTGGTCACCCGACTAATGTCATTTTATTTATCTTTACTTATATCATTAGTAATAAACATTGCATCTCCAAAACTAAAGAATCGATATTTATTATCAATCGCTATTTTATAAGCATTTAATATATATTCTCTACTAGCTAAAGCTGATACTAGCATTACTAAAGTACTTTTAGGTAGATGGAAATTAGTAATTAAAGCATCTATTGCTTTAAATTGATAACCTGGATATATAAATATATCTGTATTACCAGAAGTAGCTATAAATTTACCATTATTATTAGTAGCTATTGTTTCTAATGTTCTTGTACTAGTCGTCCCAACAGCTATTATTCTTCTACCCTCTTCTTTCGCTTTATTAAGTATATCAGCCGTCTCTTTATTCATAACATAATATTCACTATGCATATGATGTTCTAATATATTATCTACTTGTACTGGTCTAAAAGTCCCTAATCCTACATGTAATGTTACATATGTTATAATTATTCCTTTATCTTGTATTTTATTAAGTAATTCTTTAGTAAAATGAAGTCCTGCCGTTGGTGCTGCTGCACTTCCACTAATTTTAGCATAAACAGTTTGATATCTATCTTGATCTTTTAACTGTTTATGAATATAAGGTGGAAGTGGCATAGTTCCTAATTTATCTAATATTTCCATTAATATACCTTTATATATTAACTTAACATGTGTAAGTCCTTCATCATATTTACTTATTACTTGAGCTTTTAATAAACCATCTCCAAAAGATATTATTGTTCCTTCTTTTAATCTTTTAGCAGGTTTAGATAAACATTCCCAAGTATCATCACCTAAATCTTTAAGTAATAATAATTCAATACTTGCATTAGTTTCTTCTTTACTACCTATAAGTCTAGCAGGTATTACTTTAGTATCATTTAAAACTAATACATCCCCTTTATGTAAATAATCTATTATATTCATAAAGTGTTCATGAATAATCTCCCCATTATTTTTATTTAAAATAAGTAATTTAGAACTATCTCTTTTTTCTAAAGGTGTCTGCGCAATTAATTCTTCCGGTAATTCATAATCAAATTCACTTATATCCATAATCTCACTTCCAAACATTAACATTATATACAAAAAGTCAATTAAAATAAAGAATAACTTTCGTTATTCTTATTTTAATTTATTAAATACTCCCCCACATAAACTTAATAGAAGTATTACTACGTATATTAAGATATTTATATGTACAATATTTATTACTATCGCTAAACCCATACCTAGTAATAACGCATATATTATTCTTCCCATTTTAACTACTGGTGTTGCTACACTAATAGTACCTACATAAACTAAGTTAAACATTAAACCACTTTGTAAACTATTAACTAGTATATCTTTAAAACCAATACCTAGTACAAAAGCTATTATTACACTAACTATTGCATAACCTAATAACGCTATTATTGGTATTTCTTTTTTATAATATGAATTAAAGAATAATATTATAAATCCTACTATTGCTAGTAATGTACTAGTAGTACCTATATTACCAGCATAACCACCAATAAATAAGTTCTTTAAACTAGTACTAAATCCTTCAGTTATTTCATAGTTATTACCTACTGTATTAATACCCATAGCAACAAGTATTACATATAATATACATTTAAATAATGCTACTTGATTAATCGCTATTTTATTATCAATATATTTTAAAATAATATCTATAATTATTATAAGTGGTATTGTAAGCCATAAATAATCTAATGGTCCACATACTAAGTAACATAAAGCATTAATATATGGTACTAATGAATTAACTACATTATGTGAATCATCTTCTTTTTTAATACCCATATAGTAATATATTTCAAATACATAACTAAGTACTATTATTACTATAGGTATTACTAAGTATTGTAATGATAGGAATAATGACATATATCCATGTTGATATGGTACTAAGCCATTTTTATAAAACCCATAAACTATAAGTGGTAAGATACTTATTATATAAAGTATATTAATCCCTAAAACTTTATTTTTCTTTAATAAATCCTTTTCCATAATTATTTCTCCTTATTTAATAAATTTATATTGGCTGGACATACATTATTACATAGTCCACATCTAATACAAGAAGGATCTAATTTTTTATCTAAAGGATTAATATTTACTGGACATATATCTACGCATTTACCACATCTAATACATTTAGATACTTTTATATCTTCATGATCTAGGATAAATATTGTTTTAACGTTATCATTAACTATTAAAGCTTCAATATTATCACATTTAACTCTTCTCATATAATTATTTAGGAATATATCTCTTCCTGTTAAGTCAACATTTATTGCTTGATCTAATATTTTCGCTAAACTAGTTCCATAACGACATTTAACTACTGTTATTTTATCTGTTCCATTAAGACAAATGGTAACATATCTTTCGCTAGTAGGTAAGCCATCTTTTAAAGCAACATATATTTTATCTAAAGCAAATGCATCAAAGAATAGTAAGTCTTCGTATTTATATTCTTTAAAGTATTTTCTCGCTAAACAAGGATTGGTTGTAAATGGGAACTCTTCATCTATTGTTTTAAATATTATATTTGGATATTTAGCAATTATTTTTCTTGCTGCTTCGATATTGTTTTCATCGTATTTATTAAGTAGTAAGTAAGCCGTTAAGTTAAATGCATTGGATAGTACTTCAGTTATTTCTAGTATTTTATCCATTTTTTCTTCTAGTATGTAGTTATTATTAAATTGATATGGTTCAATATCCATTGCATTTACGATAAGTACTTTATTTTTATTAGCAAGTTTTTCAGCTATTAATTTATTTTCATAATCAATACCTATTTCTTGACATATACTTATTATTTCTTCTTTTTTTAGTTTACTTATATCATCATTAGTATTATCAGAAGTAATAGTTGAATCAGCATTATCATTAGTAATATTTATTGCACCACTTTTTACTATTGCAACACCTGATATTGTCGCATATGTTTTTATTCCATTACTACTTTCTTTAAGTAATTGATTTATATAAACTTTATCTCCGTCATTTACGTAAACTTTATCATCTTTTTTAATATAAAAGGTAACTTCTGTTGGATTTAAATATTCTTGTTTTTTAATATCAAGATTTTGTTCATCATTTTTAAATCTGTAAGTAAGTTGCACACTAACCACCTAATCTTTCTCTTTATCCTTTTCTTCTAAGTAAGTTTTAAGCTCTTTAGCAACATTTTCTGGTAGTATTTCTTCTAGTTCTTCTATACTCGCCATTTTTATTTTAGCTAAGCTACCAAATTTTTTAATTAGAGCTTTTTTTCTAGATGGACCAATCCCCTCAATATCATCTAGTACACTACTAATGCTTCCTTTGCTTCTTAGTGTTCTATGATAAGTAATCGTAAATCTATGTACTTCATCTTGCATTCTTGTTAAGTAGTGAAATACATTACTCATTCTATCTATATTATACACACTAAAATCAGAAGAAATCAAGTCATTAGTACGATGTTTATCATTCTTCTTTAATCCAACTACTTTTATATTTAGGTGTAATAGTTGTAATATTTCTAAAGCTGCTCTTATTTGATTCTCCCCACCATCAACGATTATTAAATCAGGTAATGTGGTTTTCTCTACTAAAGCTCTTTGATATCGACGATATAATATTTCTTTCATTGTATTATAATCATCATTTACATCAACTGATACTTTATATTTACGATATTCATTTTTAGCTGGTTTACCATCTATAAAAACTACCATCCCCGATACTGCAAAACTACCAAAAAGATTCGAGTTATCAAAAACATCTATACGATTGATATAATCCATTCCCAGTAATTCAGCTAATTCTTCATTAGCTTTACTTGTTCGAGCATCATCTTTTTGTATTTCTTCAAATTTATTATTTAAATTCATTTTCGCATTATCATACGCCATCTTAATTAAATCTTTTTTAACACCCTTTTGTGGTACTAAAATATTTGTATCAACTACACTTCTTATATTATCAATATTTAATGTCTCCGGTATTAATATCTCTTTAGGTACTTCATTACGTGTATAAAACTGCGCAATAAAGTATTCTACATCATCTTCAATATCTATATTAATTGGTAGTATTGTATTCTTATGATTTAATAACTTACCATTACGAATAAATAGTATTTCAATTGATAAATAACCATTATCTACATAATACGCAATAACATCTCGATTAACAAAATCATGTAGTTCTACTTTTTGTTTATCTAATACGATATCTATATATTCTAATTCTTTCTTTAAGTCTAACGCCATTTCATAGTTTAAATTCTCACTATATACTTTTATTTTATCCATTATCTTATTTCTCAGTACTTCATCATTACCTCTTAAAAAAGATAATATTTCTTGTTCCATCTCTTTTACTTTATCTTGATCAATACTTTTACTACAGTATCCTAAACACTCACCAATATGGTAATAAAGACATAAATCTTTTTTATTGCCTTCACATTTCTTTAACGGATATAATCTATTAAGTAAATTAACTATTCTTCTAGCTGCATAAGCATTTGGATAAGGTCCAAATAACTTCTTATTATCTTTTTTCTTTATATTTAGATATCTCGATACTTTAAGTCTTGGATAAGGATTACTTATATATTCGATATACGGATAACTCTTATCATCCGTAAGCATTATATTATATTTAGGATTAAATTCTTTAATTAAATTAATTTCTATAATAAATGCTTCTAACTCTGAACTAGCTACTAAATAAGTAAAATCATCTATTAAACTAACCATCTTAGCAGTCTTACCAGTATGTACGCGATTAAAGTATGAAGATAATCTTTTATGTAAGTCTTTAGCTTTCCCAACATATATTATCGTTCCGTTTTTATCTTTCATCTGATAAGAACCAGGTTTATGAGGTACTAAAGCTAACTTTTCTTTAAATCTCATCATGTACCTCCCTACTTTCTAAATAGTTGTATAAACCTACGCATCCCTCATATATTAAGTCATATACTGTATCAAAATCACCTGTATACCAAGGATCATCTATCATTCTTAAGCTATCAGTATATTCCATAAGTAAATGTATTTTATTACTATTATCATTCCCAAATATTCTCAGTAAATCTCTTCTATTTCGCTCTTCCATTACAACAATTAAATCATACTTATCATAATCTTCTTTTTTTATCTGAGTCGCCACATGTTTTTCTATTGTAACACCTTTTTCTTCTAATTTTCTTAAAGCTGGAGGATATATTGGATTTCCTAACTCTTCTATACTAGTCGCTCTAGATACACAACTATACTTATATCTTTTATTATTCTTATATATTAAGTCTTTAAATATCATTTCGGCCATTGGACTACGACAAATATTTCCATAACAAACAAATACTATATTATCCATATTTATCTCTCCAATCTCTCTACTATTATAACCGATATTATAACTTTATAAAACAAGAAAAAAACTACCTTTTAGTTTTTTTCTTTTTTAACTTCGTACGTTCCTTAATCTCTTCTACAACTAATTTATCTTCCTTATCTTTCATATCTTGTAAAACAAATAATATTACATGTAAAGCCACTAAGTAATAACATATCATTCTTATATAACTATATAATAAGTTAAAAAAACCTCTATCTGGTAAAGAACTAAAACAAAAAATTATTAAAGCAATAACCGATATATAACCAACTAACCCTTTCTTCATTTTAAATAAATCATTTCTATCTAATACATATATTACATATATAATACTTATAAATGAAATAATATCATATATAATCGTATACATTAAGTAATCTTTTTCAATTAAAATAGACAAAATCGCAGGTAAAAAATATATTACAAAAACTAGTAATAAAAAACTAGGTATTGGACTTTTTCTAAATCTATCTTCCATATATATCACATCCAAGTTAAGTATATCATAAACCTTAAGTAAATATGATATAATATCTTCAGGTGAAATTATGAAATTAATTAATGAATCTTTAGTCGAAATAAAAAAATCTAAATTTATTGGTTTATATTATGAAGTAAATAGTGTTGAAGAAGTAAATACTATATTAAATGATTTAAAAAAAGAACATAAGAAAGCTCGACATATGCCCTATGCTTATAAAATAGGAAGTATAGCTAAGAAAACTGATGATAAAGAACCAAGTAATACTGCTGGACTACCCATCTATAATTTAATTGAAAGAAAAAATTTAGATAATTGTTTAATTGTTGTTATAAGATATTTTGGTGGCACTAAACTAGGTGCTGGTAATTTACTAAGAGCTTATGTTGATGCTGCTAATAAAGCAATAAAAGACCTTTAAAAGGTCTTTTTATATTAAAACATCATCTATATCTTTACGTGGTCTTTCATGTGGATTTTGCATCTTTTTCCCTACTCCAATACAAGATATAGTATCATCCTTAATATTAAATAATTCTTTAATCTCTTCATTAACTAAATTAGTATTGCCAATCCATAAAGTACCTAAACCTAAATCCGTAAAATATAAAATAATATTTTCTATACACGCTCCAATCGATATAATATTCATATCTCTATCTCCTAACTCATCATTATCATAAAATACCATAATTAAGTTAGGAACTTCCTTTATAATTGAAGCTGTATGTGGTCCAGTATGTCCCGGAATATCTTTAGTCTTATCTAAAAGTAACTAAGCTACTTTATTCTTTTCTTCCGTACTTAATATCTTAAATTTCCATGGTTGTCTATTATGAGCACTAGGTGCTTTAATCCCCATCTTAATTCCTTCTCTTAAAATACTTTCATCTATTACTTCATCACTATAAACTCTAATACTTCTTCTTTTTAATATAGTATCTACTGTTTCCATCTAATCACCACTCTTATTTTACCATAAATATAGGAATATCAAACTATAAAAGACCTTTTTAAAGGTCTTTTATTACATTAAATACTTTTTATTAACTTGAAAATATATTAAAGCTCCTAAAGAAATTAATACTACAAATAATGCTATTAATATACCATCAGATGTATTTGGAGATAGTATTGTTTTAGTATTTGTAAATAATACTTTCTTTTCAACACCTTCCTCTATTGTACCTTTATCTCCATCTTTAGTAACATCATAACCATTTACAGCTTTTTCTGTAACTTCATATTTTATACCTTCAGGAATATTTATTGCTGTTTTACTTTCTCCATCTTTCAATGTGAATGTAGCAACACCATCCTTAAATTCCATCTCACCATATTTCCCATTAATATTTTTATCACTTAATGTAACAGTGAAAGTAAATTCTTTATCTCTAGTTTTATTCTTTTCTTTATTACTATCAACTACTTTTTTAGTAACAGTAAGTAATCCAGTCTTAGCTTTAGTATTAGTAAATAATACTTCAGCAATATCTGCACTTGGTATTACACCTTCATTATTTTTAGCAGACATTTGGAATTCACTATCTTGTTCTTCTTCGATTTTATATTTCGTACCAACAGGAAGTCCAATTAATCTTATACTTTCGCCACCACCTAAGCTAATAGTCGCAGTCTTAGTAGTAGAATCATTTTCATCATTAGTAAATGGTAAGAAATATTGTTTGTCTTCTCCATTTTTAGTATATAGATATGCATCTGTTAAATCTTCAGATAATGGAAGGTTTAAAGTAATAGTAAAATTAAATTGTCTATTTTTTTGTTCTTCACCATCTAAACCAAATACTTTTTTAGATATTTCTAAATCACCATAATTTTTATCCCAATTAACTACTTTAACATATGTATTATGTCCATACGCATTTTCAACTGTTCCAGAATATCTATTATCCTCTTGTTTCAAACCAGGTACATCAGATGAATAATAAACTTTATAATTATCTGATGACTCTTCAATAATATCGACATTTAAATCTCTAAACTTCGATTCGGAATGAGAAACATTTGCAGAACAATACCACCAAACTTTAACATTACCAGCTTCTCCATCCTCATCACTTTTATTTGAGAAAAGTACATGTTCATACTTATCATATTCTGAAGCTATTTTATCACTATATTTCTTATATTCATCGCCATATTGTTCCTCTAAATATTCTAAATAATCATTATAATAAAATTTATTTTTTATATAATTATAATATGAATCACTATATTTATCTTGAGCAAAACTTTCTAAAGTTAAGTCATCCAAATAATTCTTACGTGTTGAATCTAAAGATTGATTATATTCTTTTTTCAACTCATTAGCATTTTCAATTTTATATTTAGAATAATAATAGTCATAATAACTTTTAAAAAAATCACGGCGAAGATTAGGATATTTTTCCTTGACATAATCTTCTATTGAATCATAATCACTACCATTATTATTATATTCATCGCCATATTTTTCTTCAATATATTTTAAATATTCGTCGTCATAGTCATCATAATAATAACCATATATTCGATCAAACTTATCAGCAACAAATGAATCATAACTCTTACAATAATAATTATCACAATATTCTTCTGTATTATATTCTTTTACTTTTCTGTATTCATCGCCATATTTCTTTTCTAAATATTGTGAAAATTCCTCTTTATACATATCCTTAACTTTATCATAATTTTCCCTCGTAAAATAACTCTCATAGCTTGAACAATACTTATGTGCACAATAATCTTGAATAGAATCAAAATCATTATAGTTATCATAATCACTATACCAATCTTCTAAATATGCCCAATATTCATCATAATATTCAGTATGTTCTTCTCTTAAATATTTATCATAATTATAATCATATTTATTATAAACATAAGAATCAATAGACATAGCATATGATGCATTATAAGGCTTTGTTAATCCAACATACCCATCACTCGATACTAATACTTTAAAATTAGTTTCCCATTCATTTAAGTTCGGTGGATACATTTCTTTTTCTAATTTAAAAGTACTTTTAATACCTGGAACTAAACTACCTGAAGCCGTCGTTAAACAACCTTGATTAAGTAATGAATTATCATCACTTGGTACATTTAATTTTTTATGTGATAAATTTACTCTAATTACATTGTCTTCATTATAAACTAATGTGTTTAAAGATGAATGACAACTATTATGCCAGTCACAATAATTATTAATAGAATAAACTTTCAATTTATTATCTTCTTTTTTTACTATAATTTTTATAGGATCGAGAAATGTATAGCCATTTTCAGAAAACTCGGATTCATATATCAAATATTTTCCTTCCGGAAGACCCGTGATTTTTATATCACCATTCTTATCAGTTTTCATTTGTGTAGATTTTATTTCAGAATCTGTTAAATTTTTTATTGTATACCCATCATTAGTTTTATCAAAAATAACATATTTTTTAATGTAAAAATCAGATACTTCATACAAACTTTCACAATCATCTCCATAACCGCTATCACAAACATTGTTATAATCAAATTCTGGTTCTACACAAATTTCATCTAATTCCTCAATTTCATATTGATAATATTCTTCAAATGTTTCATAATTTTCTTGAAAGTAAGAACTATTTTCGTATTCTTTTTTTAATTGATTTTTATACTCATCAGTCTTATATTCATCACAAGGAGCACCCATATTACCTTCATACAAATTGTTAGTAGCCGTAGCCATCTTTATACCGACATTAGATAATGGTTTTTTAGTTCCATTATCATTTTCTTCTGTATGAATAATTATATCTACTGTCTCAGTTCCTTCTGGTAAAGTAAATTCAGAGACATAGTCATTCGCTTTCGTATTAATTGCAACCGTTAAAATAATAAAACATGCTAAGAAGAATAAAACACTTATTCCAAATATTCTTCTATTTCTATATAAGTAATTACTATTTTTATTGTTTTTCATCAGACATCATCTTTCCTTTATTATTGATTAATAATCCTAACATAATAAATAGAAATGGTGCTGTAAAATAAAGATTTAAAGTAAAGAAATCTTGCATAATATAACATAATATTCCACTACCTATCGCTAAATAGAAATAATTACTTTTTCTTTTTTTAATCCAAATAACTAAACTACTTAATAGAAGAAGAATATAACTTAATGCGCCAAATATTCCAATATTTATTAAATAACCTAAATAAGTATTATGAGCATTATCAACATATGATGTAAGACCAGTATTAGCTCTATACCATTGAATAGAAAATCTTTTACTCGTTGTACCAGGACCAGTACCTAACAAAGGATTTTCTAAGAAAAGTTTAAATCCTTGTTTCCATATTATTCCACGATTTGAACCAAATTCATCATCAAATCTTCCGTGCATAACTTGAGAAATTTCATGAATCTCTACATTATTACCACGATAGAAGAAAACACCAAGACATCCTATTAAAATAATAACCAATACTCCTATTCCAGCTTTTTTAGCTAATTTATCATTTGTAATAGCAATTGGTAAAGTTAATAAGAAACATCCTATAAGAGCTAATAATCCAGAAGCTACTTTACTCATTAAACAAATTACTAAGCCTAAAATTGTTGGAAATAATAATAAACGATCTTTTTCATTATTTGATCTTAAAGAAAAGATAAATAATATTGGCAAAGTTAAACAAAAATAAGCAGACAATATATCAATGTTACCAATTGTTCCTAAAAATGATCTACTATATGTATAAAAACTAAGATCATCAGGATATAACCATAAAACATTTAAATCTAATATTTGTAAGAAAGCTACTATGCTACATAAACCTACACCAATTCCCATCGCCCACATAAAGCTTCTTTTAGGTTTCGTAAATAAAGATACTCCAAAAAAGATAGCTACATATAAAAGTGTCATAAGAAAACCTTCATATCTTCCTATTTTGAAAAATACATCTGGTTTATAATTAGAACATAAAGTAGAAACAAAAGATATTATTAAAAATAGAAAAGCAAAAACATAAGATATTTTAAAATTAAATTTACTTGTTTTATTTATTGCTTTACTATTTTTCTTCTTAATAATATCTAAAAGAAATAAAATAAGAAGAGAACCAAGCCAAAAACCAGTTAAAATCAATAAGAAAAATAATTTGGCTCGATCAATATCACTATAACCATTAAAACCGATAATAAGTGGAAATAATAATAACATTAAAAAGATATAAGTATCCGTTACCATTTCATAATTTACTTTATTAAACATATTCATTTTTTTCTTTTTTTTCATAAGCTCACCCATTCTACCTAAGAAAAGTATATCTTACTCATAAATCAATTGTCAATCTATTTATAACACGCTGAAGAAAATTAAAATATATATTTATTATTTGCAAAACAAGAAGACCTTTTTTTAAAGGTCTTTTATTACATTAAATACTTTTTATTAACTTGAAAATATATTAAAGCTCCTAAAGAAATTAATACTACAAATAATGCTATTAATATACCATCAGATGTATTTGGAGATAGTATTGTTTTAGTATTTGTAAATAATACTTTCTTTTCAACACCTTCCTCTATTGTACCTTTATCTCCATCTTTAGTAACATCATAACCATTTACAGCTTTTTCTGTAACTTCATATTTTATACCTTCAGGAATATTTATTGCTGTTTTACTTTCTCCATCTTTCAATGTGAATGTAGCAACACCATCCTTAAATTCCATCTCACCATATTTCCCATTAATATTTTTATCACTTAATGTAACAGTGAAAGTAAATTCTTTATCTCTAGTTTTATTCTTTTCTTTATTACTATCAACTACTTTTTTAGTAACAGTAAGTAATCCAGTCTTAGCTTTAGTATTAGTAAATAAGACATCAGCAAGATCTGCACTAGGAACTATGCCTTCATTATTTTTTACAGATACTTGGTATCCATTCTCTTGAACTTCTTCAACCTTATATTTCGTTCCAGCAGGGAGTCCAATAATTCTCATACTTTCTCCGTCTCTTAAAGTAATAGTTGCAATTTTGGTATCAGAATTATCTCCATCAGTAAGCGTCAAAGACTCTAACTTTTCTTCTCCATTTTTAGTATATAAATATGAATCTGATAAATTTTTAGCTAAAGGTGCAATTAAAGTAACAGTAAATTTAAATTCTCTATTCGCTTTTTCTTCTTCATCTACACCAAATACTTTTTTAGATATTTCTAAATCACCATAATTTTTATCCCAGTTATTTACTTTAACAGATATTTCATGACCAGAAGAATTTTCAACTGTTCCATAATATCTATTACCTTCTTGCTTTAAGCCATTAACATTAGAAGAAAATTTAACATCATAATCATTAGATTCTTCAATAATATCAATATATAAATTATCACCTAGCTCACCATAATATGAACAATATTCCCATTCTCTAGTATTACTAAATTCTGTAACATTTCCATTTTTCTTAGATAAAACAATATGTTCGTATTTATCATTTTCACTAGATATTTTATCATAATATTCTTTATATTCTTTTCCATATTTTTCTTCTAAATAATTTAAAAAATCATTATAAAAGAATTTGTTTTTTAAATAATTATAATATGTGTCATTATATTTATTTTCCACATATTCTTCTAAAGTTAAATTATCTACATATTCTTTGCGTTCAGAATCTAAATATTGATTATATTCATCTTTAAATTCATCAAAATATTTATAATTATATTCATAATAATATTCATCATAATTACTACGTAAAAAGCTTTCATATAAATTATAATATTTTTCTTCACAATATTTTTCTAAAGTATATTCTTCTTTATATTTTCGATATTCATCACCATAATTTTCTTCTAGATATTCCAAATATAAAGGATGGAAGAAACTATAGTTATTAAGATAATATCTATGAAAATTATAATCATAAGTTATATTATATACTTTCTCACAATATTCTTCTATTGATTCATATTTATCAGTATAATTTTTATACTCTTCACCATATTGTTTTTCTAATAATCCTAAATACTCAGCATGAGTAGATTCATAAAGCGCATCATATATTTCAGGATAAAAACCTCTATCTTCATTATAATAAGATTCTCTATGCTTTTCACTAGCATATTTTTCTAAAGTATATCCTTCCATATAACTATTATAATCATCACTATATTCTTCTTTTATATATTGTAAATACTTATCATAATAATCATCACTACTATAGTATCTATCTAATAAATAATCATCATAACTTTCACAATAACGATTAGCACAATATTCTTCAACAGTATAATTTTTTATTTTCTTAAATTCGGCATCATATTTATTACTTAAATATCCTAAATATTCGTTATGATATTTATCATTTTCATTAAATTTATAAATTAAATAATTTCCATAACTTTCACCATAAGCATATTCAGCAAATTTTTGTAAAGTATCATAATTTTTAATATAATAATCGCTACTTTCATATTTTTCCTTATATGTTTCATCTAAATATAGTAAATATTCATTATAATAATCATTACGATATTCACTTAAATATTTACCATAATTATAATTATATTTATTATAAATATAATCAACAATAGAATAAATATATTCAGAATTATATGCATTAGTTAATGTACCCCAACCACTTCCATCAGCAAATACTTTTAAATTAACTTCCCAATCTTTATTTGAGGGAGGGTACATTTCTTTTTCGATTTTAAGTCCAGTTTTACTACCAGTAAAAATTGTACCTCCGGATACAGTATAACAACTTTGATATGGTAGTTCAGAATTATTTGTTGTATTTTTTTGCTGATGAACAATATTTATTTTAATATTATCATCATCTTCTTTAGTAACTTGTATATGTCGTCCAAAATTACTATTTGCAAAATAAACTTTCAGTATACCATCAACTTTTTTTACAATAATTCTTATTGGTCCTAAAAAAGTCAAACCATTTCCAGATAATTCAGATTCATATATAATATATTTTCCTTCTGGAATATTAGACAATCTCAAATTACCATTTTTATCAGTTTTCACTTGTGTAGAACTAATTTCTGTATAAGACAAGCTTTCAATTTGATAACCATTATCAGTGCCTTTAAAGTTTAAATATTTATCAAAATGTAATAATGGTATAGAATATATACAACCAGACTTATCACTTCCATCATAATGACAAATATTATCATAATCATATTCTGGTTCATTACATCTACTACTATATTCATTTTGGTAATAATCTTCAAAATTATCAAAATAAGATATATAACTATATTTCTCGCTCATATAATCTTTAAAAGATTTAGGATATTTATCATCCATATATTTTATAAATAATTCATTATAATAATCATCATATTTTTCTTTAACATAAGAATCAAAATCTTCATCTTCATAATCTTCACAATATTTTTCTATAGTATATTCTTCTTTAAATTTTTGATATTCCGTTCCGTATTGTTCTTCTAAATATGCCAAATATTCATCTTTTTCATCATAATCAGAAGAATTAAAATCCTCATCTTTATAATCTTCACAATAATCTTCTAATGTATATCTTTTCATAAATAGACGATATGTTCCACTATATTCTTTTTCTAAATATTTTAAATATTCATCTTTATAATTACTATTTTCTGCTAAGAAATCTTCTTCAGTTTTTAATTCATAATTATCAGTCAATTGTTTCTTTAAATACTCATCAGCCGCTTGATGTCCTGCACCATTATTTTCGTCAGAATAATATTCATAGTATTTATTTTTTAAATAGTTAACATACCTATCATCTTTGTATTCATCTTCATAACGTTTTTTTCTAGACAAATAGCTTTCTTCCAATTCATTTATACCATCATCAGTTTTGTAATATTCACATTGTTTTGTCGTATAATTTCTATGAAGTGCTGTAGCCATTTTAATACCAACATTAGATAGCGGTTGTTTATTACCATTATAATCTATATCAGTATGAATAAGTATATCAACCGTTTCAGTTCCTTCTGGTAAAGTAAAATCTATAATATTGTCATCAGCTTTCGTATTAATTGCAATCGTTAAGATAATAAAGCAAGTTAAGAAAAATAAAACACCTGCTCCTAATATTTTTCTGTTTTTGTAAAAATAATTATTTTTTTTAATTTTAATCATACGCACTCACCTATTTTATCTAATAGAATTATACCCCCACTAATAGAAAAAAGCAATCGTAAAAAGGAGAGTAAAGAAAAGTAAAGAAAAAGGATTGAAACTAAACTTATCACTCACAAAACAAAAAGACCTTTAAAAAGGTCTTTTATTACATCAAAGCTTTTTTATTAATTTGAAAATAGATTAATGATCCTAAAGATATAATTATTACGATAAACGCTATTAATATTCCATCTGATGTATTTGGAGACAATATTGTTTTAGTGTTTGTAAATAATACTTTCTTCTCAACACCATCTTCTATTGTTCCTCTATCTCCTTCTTTTGTAACATCATAACCATTGACTGGTTCTTCTGTTACTTCATACTTCGTATTTTCAGGAATATTTATTGCTGTTTTACTTTCTCCATCTTTTAAAGTAAAGGTAGCAACTCCATCTTTAAATTCCATTTCACCATACTGTCCATTTATTTCTTTATTATCTAAAGTAACAGTAAAAGTAAATTCTTTATCTCTAGCCTTATTCTTTTCTGCATTACTATCAACTACTTTTTTAGTAACCGTTAATAATCCAGTCTTAGCTTTAGTATTAGTAAATAATACATCCGCAAGATCTGCACTAGGAACTATACCTTCATTATTTTTTACAGATACTTTGTATCCCTTTTCTTGTACTTCTTCCACTTTATATTTCGTTCCAGCAGGAAGTCCAATAATTCTTATACTTTCTTTGTCTTTTAAAGTAATAGTCGTAATTTTTGTATCAGAATTATCTCCATCAGTAAAATTCAGATAATCAAGTTTTTCTTCACCATTTCTAGTATATAAATACGAATCCAATAAAGTGCTAGCTAATGGCGCAGTTAAAGTAAGAGTAAATTTAAATTCTCTATTTGCTTTTTCTTCTTCATCTACACCAAATACTTTTTTGGAAATTTCTAGATCACCATAATTTTTATCCCAATTAGTAACCTTAACAGATATTTCATGACTATAGGCATTTTTAATAGTTCCATAATACCTATTACCTTCCTGTTTTAGACCACTAGCATTAGAAGAAAATTTAACATCATAATCATTAGATTCTTCAATAATATCAATATCTAAATCTCTAAAATTACTAAAGAAATCAGAACAATATTCCCATTTTTTAGTATTACTAAATTCTGCAACATTTCCACTTTTTTTCGATAAAACAACATGCTCATATTTATCATTTTCGCTAGTTAATTTATCATAATATTCTTTATATTCTTTTCCATATTTTTCTTCTAAGTAATCCATATAATCCTTATGATAAAATTTTTCTTGTAAAAAATCATAATAATCATAACCATAATAACTAGCATACTTCTCTAAAGTTAAATCATCTATATATTCTTTACGTTCTGTTTCTAAATATTGATTATATTCATCTTTTAATTTATCAAAATATTTATAATTATATTCATAATAATATTCATCATAATTACTACGTAAAAAACTTTCATATAAATTATAATATCTTTCTTCACAATATTTTTCTAAAGTATATTCTTTTTTATATTTTTCATATTCATCGTTATATTTTTCTTCTAAATATTCTAAATAAAAAGGATGGAAGTAACTATAGTTATTACGATAATATATATAGAAATTATAATCATAAGTTATATTATGTACTTTTTCACAATATTCTTCTACTGATTCATATTCACCAGGATGTTCTTTATTATATTCTTCATACTCTTCACCATATTCTTCTTCTAGTAATCCTAAGTACTCTTCATGAACAGAATCATAAAGTTCATCATAAACTAGAAGGTAAAAATTTCCATCTTCATCATAATAATATTCTCTATGTTTATCACTAGCATAATCTTCTAAAGAATATCCTTCCATATAACTATTATAATCATCACTATACTCTTCAGTTATATATTGTAAATACTTATCATAATAATCATCACTACTATAGTATCTATCTAATAAATAATCATCATAGCTTTCGCAATAACGATTATCACAATATTCTTCAACAGTATAATTTTTTATTTTTTTAACTTCGCTGCCATATTCTTGCTCTAAATACTGCAAAAATTCATCACGATATTGATCTTGATATTTATCTTTAATCTTTTGTGTTACAAAGCTATCATATCTCTCGCAATAATAAAAGTCGCAATACTCTTCGACAGAATCGAACTTTTTATCGTGATAATTGTCATTATATTTTTCATCAATATATTCTAAGTAATCACTATAATATTCTTTATGATTTTCTTTTAACCATGTATTATAATCAATATCATATTTTTGTTCTACATAATAATCAAAAGAATTAATATATGTAGAATTATATGGATCTGTCAAATCATAACTTCCATCACCTGATGCATATACTTTAAGATTAACTTCCCAATCTTTATTTGAAGGAGGATACATTTCCTTTTCAATTTTAAATTTTGTTTCGCCACCCTTATAAATTGTACTATGTGATACAAATAAGCAACTATTATATGATAAATTAGAATTATCTGAAGAATTTTGTTTATGATGAGAAATATTAACTTTGATATTATTACTCTCATCATCTTTAGTAACTTGAATTCTATCTTCTGAATTATTATTTACAACATAAGCTTTAAGTGTTCCATTAGTTTTTTTAACAACAAGACTAAGTGGTCCTAAAAAAGCTAGACCATTTCCAGATAATTCAGATTCATATATAATATATTTCCCTTCAGGAATATTAGACAATCTTAAATTACCACTATTATCAGTTTTTAATTGAGTCGATTTAATTTCTGAAGAAGACAAATTTTCAATTTCGTAACCATTATCTCCACTTTTAAAATTTAAATATTTATCAACAAACAAACTAGGAAAATAATACATGCAATTTGGCTTATCATTGCCATCATGACGACAAATATTATCATAATCATATTCTGGTTCATCACATTTTTTACTATATTCAGTTTGATAATATTCATCGAAATTATCATAATAATGTATATAACTATATTTTTTCTCTAAATATTCTTTAAAAACTTGTGGATACTTTTCATCAATATATTTTATAAATAAATCATCATCAAATTCTTCCATATATTTTTCAAAAGATTCTTCAAATTTTCCTTCACAATACTCTTTTAAAGATTCATAACCTTCATTATTCTTTTTGTATCTAGCTCCATAGTTTTCTTCCAAATATTCTAAATAATTAGAAGAAAATTTTGTTTGCTTTTCGTTATTATAATTTTCAAGCTCTTCATCATATTCTTCTTTTAAATATTTAGCATATCTTTCATCTTTATAATATCTATCATAATAATTATTACTTGATATCATAGATTGCTCAAAACTTTTTTTACCTTCATCAGTTTTGAAATATTCACACTCTTCAGTAGTATATTTTCTATGGAGAGCCTCAGCAACCTTTATTCCAACATTAGATAATGGTTGAATATTTCCATTATAATCAACTTCAGTATGAATAATTATATCTACTGTTTCAACACCTTCTGGTAAAGTAAATTCTGTAACATTATCTTCGGCTTTCGTATTAATTGCAACTGTTAAGATAATAAAACATGCTAAGAAGAGCAAAACACTTGCACTTAATATTTTTCGGTTTTTATAAAAGTAATTATTTTTTTTAATTTTAATCATATTCAAACTCCTATTTTATCTAATAAAATTATACCCCCCCCCGTAGTCAATTGTCAATTAAATAATAATCTACTCAACATATTTAACATTTATAAAACAAAAAGACCTTTTCAAAGGTCTTTTATTACATCAATGCTTTTTTATTAATTTGAAAATAGATTAATGATCCTAAAGATATAATTATTACGATAAACGCTATTAATATTCCATCTGATGTATTTGGAGATAAGATTGTTTTAGTGTTTGTAATAACTACCTTTTTCTCTATCCCATCTTCTATTGTACCTTTATCTCCATCTTTAGTAACATCATAACCATTTACAGCTTTTTCTGTAACTTCATATTTTATACCTTCTGGAATATTAATTGCTGTTTTACTTTCTCCATCCTTTAAAGTAAATGTAGCAATACCATTTTTAAATTCCATTTCACCATATTGTCCATTTATTTTTTTATCATCTAAAGTAACAGTGAAAGTAAACTCTTTATTTCTAATCTTATCTTTTTCTTTATTACTATCTACAACTTTTTTAGTAACCGTTAATAATCCAGTCTTAGCTTTTGTATTAGTAAATAATACATCAGCAATATCCGCACTTGGTATTACGCCTTCATTATTTTTAGCAGTAACTTTAAATTCACTATTTTGAACTTCTTCAATTTTATATTTAGTTCCAACAGGAAGACCAATTAATCTTACACTTCCACCACCTTTAACACTTATAACACCCATTGATGTATTCGCTTTATTATCAACTTTAGAAAGTAGTAATTTGTATTGTTTATCTTCACCATTTTTTGTAAATAAATATTCATCAGCCAATTCTACACCATCAGGAGCAGTTAAAATAATATTAAAGTCGAATTCTCGATCAATTTGTTCTTCACCATTTAAACCAAATACTTTTTTAGATATTTCTAAATCACCATAATTTTTATCCCAGTTAGTTACTTTAACAGATATTTCATGCCCTGCAGCATTATTTACAGTACCATAATATCTATTACCTTCTTGTTTTAATCCATCCATATTAGAAGAATAAATTATTTTATTATTATCATTATCATTATTCTCTTCAATAATATCAATCATTAAATTTTTGCCAAAATAATCTTGATTTTGAGGACTTAAACAAGTTTTCCAACTCTTTGAAGTATTTAATTCCACAACATTACCATTTTTCTGAGATAACGTAACTAGTTCATAATTATTCTTAACCGTTTTTCTATATTCTTGATACTCATCACCATAATTATCATTTAAATATTGCAAAAATTCATCATAGTCATAAGCATCAGGATGAAATTCTAATAAATATTCTTCGAAATCAGCATAATAGTCATCTTGTTCTGAATAATAATCAGAAAAATATATTTTATACATCTTCATACAATATTCTTCTATATCATAACTATTTTTCCAACTTTTAAAATAACTTTCATACTCATCTTCTATGTATTGTAAAAAATCATCATAATATTCTTCTTTATTATCATATTCCTCATAGAAATAATCTTCTAATCTATGATAAGTAAAATCATAATAATCATCATAATAGTATTTTTCCCAATATTCTTCTATTGTATCAACATTATATTTTTCATAATTTTGACCATATTTATCAATTAAATATTTTTGATATTTATCATTATAGTTTTCTTCTAAATATTCTTTTGTTTTCTTATCTTTATAATCATAATAATAAATACGTCTTAAATAATCTCTAAAATCAAAGTAATAAAAATTTATCACGTAATCCTCTAGTTGAATATTTTTCATAAATTCATTATATTCATCACCATATTTTTGATTAAGGTTGTTTAAATACTGTTGATGGTATTCTTCCTCTTTTTGAGTAATATAATCATTATATTCTTTGTAATATTCGCTATTATGTTCTTTTAAATAATCAGAAAATCTTTCACTATGTTCATAAAGGCAATAACTTTCTATTGTCACATAAGATTCTTCAGTATCAGTTAATGGTAAAGGATAATACTTTCCATAAAGATTAGCAGAAACAAGCAAATTTATTTTCCAATCTTTATTTGAAGGCGGATACATTTCTTTTTCAACTTTCAAACTAGTTTCCAAACCAGATATACTACCATCAGTACTTTCTTCCAAGCATCCCTTTTGCAGATTATTAGAATCAGTACCACCACTATTCTTACTATGAATTATATTAATATTTATATTATCACCATTTTGTTCAATAACTATATTTTGCGACGAAAAATTATTTAATACGTATACTTTTAATTGTCCTTCAACTTTTTTTATTATAAACTGAACAGGTCCTAAAAATGAAGTTCCAGGTTCAGAAAGTTCAGATTCATATAAATTATACTTTCCTTCAGGAATATTTATAATTCTAATATTACCATTTGCATCAGGTTTAAGTTGTGTTGCATCACCAACTGATTCAATTGTACTTTCAATTTCATATTCGTTATTATTTTCTTTAAAAATAGCATATTGATTAGCATACAAAACATCCATACCATTATAAGTATAATCTTCTTCATAATCAAAATCAGGTTCAATACATGTTTCCTTCAATTCTTCAATAAATTGTTCTATAAAAGTTTCTTTATTATCTTCAATATATTTGTCTACTTTTTCAGATATATAATCTGAATAAACATTTTTAAAATAGTCGTAGTAATATAAATCGTGAACAACTTTACAATATTCTTCTATTGATTCATATTCATTATTATTTTCATTATTATATTCTTCATACTCTTCACCATATTCTGAAGTTAATTCATTAATATATTCTTCATGATATTTTTCATAATTAGTACTATAATAATCGTCATATTCTTTATCATAATATTCAGAATACAATGTACTTTCTTGTTCTTCTAAATACTCATAAAAATAATAAGTATCTTCATAATCAATATTATCGGATGAACCATTATTAATTTTTGTACAAATATCATCTGTCCTTGTATAACTTCCAGTTGCAAACTTTATCCCAACATTAGATAAAGGAACAACCTTCGTGCCATTGTTTAAGCCAACATTAACATTAATATTAACTGTTTCTGTTCCTTCAGGCATTACAAAAGCAATCGCTTTTTTATGCTCCGCATTAGTATTAGTTGCTACTACTAAAACAATAAAACATACTATAAAGAATAAAATACTTGCTCCTAATATTTTTCTGTTCTTGTATAAGTAATTATTACTTTTAATCTTAATCATATACCTCACCTATTTTACTAAAAAAATTATACCCCCCCCGGTAGTCAATTGTCAATCAATTAATAACCCATTCAAAAGAGATTATATTAATCTTTATTTTTTCATAACAAAAAGACCTTTTTAAAGGTCTTTTACTACATCATAAATTTCTTATTAATTTGAAAATATATTAATGTTCCTAATGATATAAATAATAATATTACAGCTACTATAATACTATTAGAAGTATTAGGAGGCATTTCATCATTAGTTTTAACATTAGTAATTATTACTTCTTTAATAACTCCTTCTTCAATAGTACCTTTAGTATTTTCTTCTACCATTTCATATCCTTTAGTACTTTCTTCTTTTACTTCATAAGTAATATCTTTAGGTATATTAATAGCAGTAATACTTTCATCATGTTTTAAAGTGAATGTTGCAACACCATCTTTAAATTCCATTTCACCATATTTACCATTTATATTTTTATCACTTAAAATTACTTTAAATTTAAATTCTTGTTTAGTATTAATATTATTTTCAGCAACAACATTTTTAGTAACAGTTAACATACCAGTATTCTTTTTAGTATTTGTAAAGAAAACATTTTGAATATCAGCACCTATAATAGTACCTTTATCATTTTTAGGATTTACTTCATATTCCCCATTTTGTTCTTCTGTTATAGTATAAGTTGTTCCAGTTGGTATACCAATTAATCTAATAGTATCTCCAGCTTTTATCGTAATAACAGCACTCTTAGTATTATCATTTTCTGTTGTAAATTCTAATGTATTATAAGTACTATCACCATTAACAGTATAGTTATATTTATCTTCTAATTTATTAGTACCATTTGAAGTTAATACTATCTTAAATTTAAAATCTTTACCTGTTTCTTCTAATCCAGTATCACTAAATAATTTCTTAGATATTTGTAAATCTCCATAATTTTTATCCCAGTTAACTATTTTAACAGTTACCTCATGTCCCATAGCATTTCTTACAGTACCATAAAATCTATTACCTTCTTGTTTTAATCCTGGCATATTAGATGAATAAGATATATCATAGTCATCATGATCTTCCTCAATAATATCAACGATTAAATCACCAGGAGCTCTTCCAACTTCAGTATCATCAAAGCAAACACCAAAACTTACAGTATCATTTATTTCTGCAACATTACCATTACTTTTAGATAAAGTAACATCTCTATATAAATTTTCAGCATTATTCTCTAAATATTCTTGATATTCCTTACCATAAGTATCTGTTAAATACTTTTCATATTCATCATAATAAGCATAATAGTAATCCTCATAATGTTGTTTTAAATAACGCCAATAATATTCAAAACCACCATTTTCATAATAATCTTTTAGAGTTTTCTTGTAACGGCAAACCCACACACTATAACTACCACAATATTCTTTAAATTCATCTTCATATTCATCAAAAACATAATTCTCGTATTCATCATAATAAGCATTATAATAAGCACTATAATTTTCTTCTAAATAGTCATAATAATTATCACCATTTTCTTCTGAAGCGTAATCTTCTAGTGTTTTAAAAGAAGTATTTGTTAAACCACCATAATTCGGAAGATTAATATAAGCTGCAACTTTTAAATTGACGCTCCAATCATCAATAGAAGGAGGGTATACTTCTTTAGAAATTTTTAAATCACTAGAAGTACCGACTATATTTCCATGAGTAACTGCTTTAATACAGCTTAAAGATGGTAAATCAGAAGCTGATAATTTATTAGTTTTTTCGTGTAAAATCTCAACATTAATAGTATTATTATCATCCTTAGTGATTTTTATTCCTTTAGTAGTTGAAGATACAGAAACGTTTAGTTTATTACTATTATTATCATCTTTAGTTAATTCAAGATAAATAGGTTCAATCAAATAAATTTGACTATAAGGCATTTCAGATTCGTATATAATATATTCACCTTCAGGAATGCCTTTAATGTTTATTTTTCCACTACTATTTGTTTTCATTTGTGTTGCTTCTGCTTGAGATTCACTTAAAGATTTAATAGAATAAGAATCATCAGAAAATGTAAAACCAATATAATCTACTCTTTCTTTCCAATAATCCTCATTACCTTTATTTTCCTCACAAGTTTCAGAATCATCATAAACACATTTCATTTTTAATTTACCCATCTTGTATCCAATATTCGCCATTGCTTTTTCTTCTTCACCATTTTTTAGTTTTGTATTTATCGTAAGATCAACAGTAGTAGCACCTTCCTCTAATTCAAATTCTACTGTTGTATCTTCTGCTTCAATTCTTACAGCTACAGTTAAAACTACAAAGCAAATGATAAAAAAGCAAATAGCCGTAATTATAATTCCCCTATTTTCAAACCAATAATTCTTTTTATTCATCATCTATCCCTCTTTCTATATTACTTAATAAACCAAGCATCATAAATAACAAAGGTGCCGTAAAATAAATATTTAAATTAAAAAAATCTTGCATTAAATAACATAATATTCCACTACCTATTGCTAAATAATAACAATTCTTTCTTTTCTTAATCCAAATAAATAAATTACTTAATAAAAACAAAATATAACTTAATGCTCCACAAATTCCAATATTTATCAAATATCCTAAATAAGCATTATGAGCATTATCAACATATGCTATTCCTTCATTACCAATGCTATACCACTGAATATGAAATCTTTTACTAGTTGTACCAGGTCCACTACCTAATATTGGCTTTTCTAAAAACAACTCTATTCCTTGTCTCCATATTAATCCTCTACCAGTACCAAAATCATCACTCATTCTTCCATGCAGAACCTCAGATACTTCATGAAGAGTAATATTATTGCCTTTATAAAAAAATATTCCTCCAATAACTGCTATAATTAAGCAAAATACCACTATTCCTGATTTTATAGCTGTTTTATTTTTTTTAAATAAAAGTGGTAATGTAATTAAAAAACAACCAACTAATGCTAATAAACCAGAAGTAACATTAATAATAAAACTAATAGCTAGACCAAGTAACGCTGGAAATATTAGCAATCTATCTTTTTTATAAGATGATTTTAAGGAAAAGATAAATAAAGTTGGTATTACTAAACAATGAAAAGCTGATAAAAAATCAATATTACCAATAGTGCCTAAAAATGATTTACTATATGTAAAATAACTTAAACCATTAGGATATAACCATAAAACATTAAAACCTAATATTTGTAAAACTGAAACCATAGAACATAAAGATAAACTAATTCCTAAAGCCCACATAAATATTCTTTTTGGTTTAGAAAATAATGATACCCCAAAGAAAATAGCTACATATAGTAATATCGTTATAAATCCTTCGTATCTTCCTATTTTAAAAAAGACATCTGGTTTATAACTAGAGCATAAAGTAGAAATAAGAGATATAATTAAAAATAAAAATGCAAAGACATAAGATATTTTAAAATTAAAGTAAAATTTCTTTTTCTTAATTCGTTCAGCAATAAAAAGTAATATTAATAATGATAACCAAACTCCAGTAGTAATTAAAAAGAAATATAATTTTATTACACTAATTTCGGAATACCCATTAAAACATATTAATGGGAAAAAAAGGAACATAACAAAAATATAAATATTAGTAACGGTCTCTGTATTTATTATATCCAATATCGCCTTTTTTCTATTCTTACTTTTCTTCATATTATCTATACAACCTTATACTATTAAAATTATACCCCCCCCGGTCAACATTTGTCAACCTGTTTATAACACCTGTTTATAACATATCTTAAGGAAAATAAGGCTAAATTTGACGATAATAAACCCAATATGCTACAATTTTAATCATTAAGGGGGTTTTAAAGTGAATACTATAATTGCTAATGAATTAGAAGAAATAAGACCATTATTAAAAGGTAATGAACGTTTAATCGAATTATTTCAAGTCATTCCAACTGCTACTACTGATGTCTATAATGCTACTGCTGAAATATTTGCTAATCGTTGTTATGATGAAATAAATTCGCAAAATAAAATAATTCCTCATGGTTTTTATGCTATTCTTGAATCTCATATTAGAATGGATGGTTTATTACCAACCTTAAAAAAATTTGATCGTGAAATAAATTTAATTGCTAAAACAATGGGGATGTCTCCCTCTGATTTAAAACTTATTATTAAAGATATTCGTGAACCTAAAATAGATAATGTCGTTAATCGTGAAAATAGAGTTAAAGCGCAAGCAACTTTAAAAGATATTATCCGTCGTTTTACTTCCAAATATAAAGAAACTTACTTAAAGAAAGTAATAGCTGAACGTAAAAAACTTTTAGAGCCTTATGTTACTATTCCACGTAAGAGTAAAATAAAAATGCCTATTGAAGAATTCGTAAAACAAGTTAAAGATAATGAATTACTTATTGAAGCCTTAAAATCATATCTTCTATCTAAATTAGATATTACTTTTGATGAAGCAACATTAAAGGATTTAATTGAAGCATCATTTGCTGAAGATTATATAACCGCTATTAAAAATGTCTTAGGTATTACTATTACTGAACCTAAAGATTTAGAGTATTTTCAATCTAATAAAAATGGTAATCGTTTAAAGTTTAACTTTGAACGTAAATTAAATTCTTTAATGAAAGAACGTCCATTAAATTCTAAAGAATCTATGTTAGAAGTAATTAATTATCGTACTAATGCTAAATTAACTAACACTAGTGAAGATACTCCTGAATTTAATGAATTAAAAACTAAAGTTACAGCTAGTGAATTATTCTTAAGTGAAGAAATAAGTGCTATTATGAGTAAATGTGATAATTGTACTTTGTCTTTAGTAAATGGTAAATTCATCTTTAATATTCCTAAAGTATTAACTAAAGAAGAATGTGATGAATGCCGTCAATATATAAGATTCTTAAAGTATTTAAAAGGTATTCATAATATTATTCAACAAGAATATTCTCATCAAAATAAAACCTTCCAATTACTAGCTTCTAATGTCTCTTCACCAGATGAAATCCAAAACTATATTATCGATATAACTCCATGGTATAAAAGTGAAAAAATAATTAGATTATTAAGTAAATTAAATATTCGTAATATTCTTACTCTTAGTAATGAAGACTTTAATACTCTTAAAGATTTATTAATTAATAAAGGATTATTATGGGCTTACTTATCAGATAATATTGAATTAAGAAATATTGCTATTATTATTAATAATTTTGAATATATCGTAAGATATTGTAAGATTGATAAATTAACTAAAGATAATTTAACTGATATTCAAAAGAAAGCTTATTTATATGGTTATGCTGATGAAGTATTAATTGGTTTAATTGGTATTGATAATGTTGCTAAGATAATTAATTATAATCAGTTTGCCGGTGTAACCGTAACTGATGAATTAATTAAGAAAAGATTAAAGAAAGTAACTGATTTAGCTGTCCGTAGTGAACGTTATAATTTAAGTAGTTTACCATTTGATTGTAATATTAAATTAGGTAATTATACTTTATCAAGATATCATAATAATGATCCAGCTATCTTTACTAGTGGTATCGATACTAAAACTTGCTTTTTCGTATCTGTAAATGAGAATGATTTCTTCTTTTATAGTTTAATTCATAAAGATGGTTATGTTCTTAAAATAACTAACGAAAAAGGTGAATTAGTTGCTCGTGCTTCATGTTTTAGACATAATAACGTTTTAATGATTAATGGTATTAGATGTCGTAATAATAAGGTAGTACCTGAAAATCAAGAAGAGTTTAAGGAAATGTTAAGATTAGTTGATTTAATTAAGTTAATGGCTCAAAAAATGATTAGTATGACTAAAGATGATGATTGTCCTATCGATTATGTTGTATGTAATCGTGCTGGTATCTTAGAAAATGCTTATTTTGAAGATAAGTTTGAAAGATTAAATCCTGTCTTATTTGCTGAACCAGTAAATGTCTATTCTGATGAATGGCACCAATTTGTTCATTTATATGATAATGAGGAAGAACAATTACTTCAAGAAGTTCCATATAATCAAGAACATAGTTTTACAACTGATTTTGGTGATCACTACCCTGCTTTATTAATCGCTTCTCGTGATTATCGTGGTTTATTAAGTCCACGTGATATTAGTATTAGTGATCAACCAGATACTTATCGTCGTCCTCGTCAAACACCACAAGTATATATGAAAGATGAAATAACTGACGATATTTTAGCTAAAATAAATCGTATTAGAGCTTTATCTTGTTTTATAGGTAATAAAGAAGAAGTTGAAGCTAAACGTAAAAGTTTTCATTTAATTAATAATTTAGATGGTATAGAAAGTATTGTTTTAGGTGAAGACTGGGTTCTTATTTATTATTTAGATAATACTGTTAAAGTTCATTATGCTAATGATATTAAAACATCTATTGTTGAATCATCTAAATATATTAAAGATAAGAAATATGAAAAAGATGGTGTAAAACTTTATTTTATCCCACATAAAAAGCCATAAAAAAGAAGTTAGAAATATCTAACTTTTTTTATTTAAATAAATTATCGATTGTTTCTTTATCTACTAAACCAATACTTTTATTAAGCAATTTACCATCTTTATAAGCTAATAAGGTTGGTACACTCATAATTCCAAAACTCATCGCTAAATCCCCATATTCATCGACATCTACTTGTAAAACGTTTTTATCTTTTCCATAAGCTTCTAATATTGGTTCAAGCATTCGACAAGGTCCACACCAAGTCGCCGAAAAATCTACTAACCATTCCCCACTTTTAATTACTTCATCATAATTATCATCATGATTTAATTTCTTAAGCATTAAGATTCCTCCTTTGGAACAGTTATTTTACCATTATCTATTAGTATTTGTAAATTTTCTTCACTTATAACATCATATTTAAGCATAATATCTATTGCTTCTCTATTAAATTGATCTTTATCTTGTTGATCTTCATATTCTTTAGCTAACGCTGTTATTTCATCTAATGAACTTAATGTTCCTCCAAATGTATTTTTTAAAACCGGCATATTAACTAAGTCATCCATTAAAGAATTAGGTAAATTTATATTACTAAAGTTACAAGCAAATATTACAGCAAATGAAACAAAATATAAAATAATTACATATTCTACAAATCCTACTATTGCCCCTAATATTTTATTAGGTAAACCAAATAGTAAGATAAAAGATAATAATCTATCTACTAAACCCGTTAATTTACATACTATCTTAATAGCTATCATTATTACTGTAAATAGTAATAAGAAAGCTATTAATTCATATATAATAACATTTAATATTGCTATTCCTTTAAATGAACCACTAAAGTTAAAGAATGGTAAATGTGTATATAAGAATACTGATATTGGATTTTTAAACATATAAGCTCCAATAAAAGCTGCTACTGTTCCAATAAATCTAACACTACTTTCTAAGAAACCTTTTTTATATCCTGAATATATACCTGAACCTAAAATAATTAATAAAATAACATTTATTATAATACTACCCATATTATATCTTCCCTTCTATTATAATTATAGTATATTATTAATGAATTTAAAAGCAAAATATGATAAGATATCTAAGAGGTGTTTATATGAATTTTTCTAAACCAAAACAAGTAACAATCGTCTTTAAAGTCAGTGATAATATTAAGGAAATGATGATTAAGCATTATGCGGATATGAAGCGTGAAAAGACTCCTCCTTATGCTATTTTTCAAGTTAAGGATTTTGATTGTGTAACTACTTTATATGAATCTGGTAAGGTTATGTTTCAAGGTATTGGTGCTGATATTGAAGCTAGTTATTGGACTGAACAAGAACGTGTTTTAAATAATCGTATTATTGATACTGAAGGTAAAGATAAAAAGGATAAGAAAGAAGAAAAGAAAGTTTTTATTAATGTTTCAAGTATCGGTTCTGATGAAGTTGGTACTGGTGATTATTTTGGTCCTTTAGTTGTAACCGCTTCTTATGTTTCTAAAGATAATATCGCTTATATGCAAGAATTAGGTGTTAGAGATTCTAAGAAATTAACTGACGAAACAATTATTAAAATAGCTCCTGAATTAATTAAGAAAATACCTCATACAACAATTATTCTTACTAATAAGGAATATAATGATTATCATAGTACTGATACTAATATGAATAAAATAAAAGCTATTTTACATAATAAATGTTTATTAAAAATGGTTGAATCTGAACCTAACTATGAAAAAATAGTTGTCGATCAATTTGAAAACCCTAAAAGTTATTATAGTCATTTAAATAGTGTGCCAAAGAAAGTAACTAATATAACTTTTATGACTAAAGCTGAAGATCAATGTATGTCAGTTGCTGCCTCATCTATCATAAGTCGTTATATATTTTTAAAAGAAATTAAGAAATTAAGTGAACGATTTAATCTTGAAATTCCTTTAGGTGCTTCTTCTTTAGTTGATGAAGTTGGAGCAACTTTAGTTAAAAAGTATGGCCCTAATATTTTAAATGAAATAGCTAAATTAAGTTTTAAAAACACTGAAAAAATTAAAGAACTAACAAAGGTAAGATAAACTCTTACCTTTTTTATTTACATATTTGTAGTATTAACATTTGTAACGCTAACTTATTAGTAATCTTCCCTCTTTTTATTTTATAATCAAAATCACTAATTAATACTAAATAATCTTCTAATTCTTTTACTGTATACATTCTAGTATAATTAATTACTTTATCTAATTGAAAATCATAATTATATCCAAGTATCTTCATTATTTCACTACGACTTCTATTACTCATCATCTTCGTTAATAAAGTATTTCTAATCTCTTTAGCTATCATCACCATTAACATAATTGGTTCAACTTTTTGAACCATCAAATCATCATACATCTTAAAAGCTTCTTTAATATTTTTATTCATTACTACTTCAATAAATTTAAAATTATTATCTTCTAAGTTCTTACTAACTATATTTATAACATCATCATATTTTATTTCTTTTTTATCTTGATAATATAGTTTAATTTTATCTATTTCATTAATTATTAAATCATAATTATTTAAACTATTATTAATAATATAATATAAAGTATCACTATCTATTTTATAATTATCTTTTTTAAGTAATTCATTTATTTTATTAAACATTTCTTTCGGCTTTAAATCAGGTATTTCAATTAATTCATATCTATCTTTAATCGTTTTAACTATTTTTTTCTTACTATCTACTTTACCATTTATTGTAAATATTAATACTGTATTAGGATTACTATCTTCTAAGTATTTTATTAAACGACTATCTTTTTTACTAGTACTCTCTTCACTACTATTCTTTTTACTACTCCCAAATATATTAGCATTTTTACATACTATATATTTTATTTCATCAAATAAAGAGAAGTATGAAGCTTCTTCTAATACATCATCAATTAAAACATTATTTAGATCAAATGTTGTATATGGATTATCTTTAACTATTTTTTTTATTTCATCTTCGATTAAATGAATACTATTAGAGCTTATTAAGTAAATGTTTTGCATAATGTTTCACCATTTATATTATAGCATATTTCTTTAATAAAAAAGAAAGAAGAGTCTTCTTCTTTCAATATATCTAATCATCAGTATCACTGATGTTATTATATTTTATGTTTTATTTTTATAATATGTTCCATTTACTTACGGTTCATATATTATTTTCTTGTATTTATTTTTATTTATAATAAATTCTATTGTTCCTACTTGTTGGGTATTTAAATAATTTATATTTAGTTTCTCTAACGTTTCTATCGTTTCTTGTGACGGATGATTAAACCTGTTATTTCTTCCACTACTAATAATTGCTATCTCAGGTTCTATTTCCTTTAAGTATTCATATGAACTACTTGTCTTACTACCATGATGTGATAATTTTACAATATCTGTCTTTTTTAAGTTATATTTTTTTATAATATCTTCTTCACTCTCTTTTGTAGCATCCCCAAATGAAATTATTTTCGTCTTATATATTTTCATATAACTTAAAACACTATTAGCATTTTCATCATTATAATCTTTATAATTTAAATAAGTTAATTTCATTTGTTCTGGTTCATATTGACATTGTTTTATTAACTTAGTAGCGATCTTTTCATAATTACTTAATTCCCCATTATTTATTTTTAAACAATTAATATTTATTTCATCTAAGATATTAGTTACTTCTTTAGCATGATCAGCATCCCCGTGGGATAGAATTAATAAATCTATTTTTTTAATTCCTAAAGCTTTCATTAAACTAATAACATTATCACTAACCATATATTCTTTACTACTATTCATCCATTCTTCTTTCTTAAAACTAACTATTCCTCCCGTATCAATCATTATAATATCTTTTTTATACGGACTAATAATTAATGAAGAATCACCTTGTCCAATATCCAAAAAATATATATAACCATTACTATCAAAATAAGGTATTAATATATCTATTAAAATAATTACACCTAACAAACTAAATAATATATATTTTCTTTTAATAATTGTCAGTAACAAAATAATATAATATATAATAATTTCTATTATATTAAAAGATAAATATAATTCCCCAATTGTTATTTTATTTAATAAATTACTACTTTCTTCTAAGATAATAATTGTTATACTAAATACTTTACTAAATATTGGTATTATAAAACTAATAAGTGATAAAGGGTAAACAATCATACTAACATATGGTATATAAAATAAATTATAAATAATTGAAAATATATTAACTTCATAAAAATTATATAAAGAGATTGGTAAAGTAACTAAAAAAGCTATAATACTTAATTTAAATGCTTGTAATAATTTACTACTACTATTAATAAAACTACTACTAATAAGTAATCCCCCTACACTAGCTATCGAATATAAAAATCCCACCTCCACCACGACTCGATAATTACTAAGCACAATAACCCAAATAGTAAGTAATAATATCTTTATAGAATTTATTTTAAAGTTACATAGTTTATTTATAGTATTTATCGTAAAAAAGATAATACATCTTAATATTGAAGAAGGAAAACCAACTAAGAAGCCGTAGATAAATAATATTACTATAACTATCGTATATTTTATTTTATCGTTTATTCTTTTAAATAGTTTTAATAGAAGACCACTAAATAAACCAATATGCATACCTGATAAAGCGAATAAATGAGTAATTCCTATTTTCTGGTAATTATTATAACTATCTTCTAAGATCATATCTTTATCGCCAAGAATAAAAGCCTTCATATAACCACTTTGATCAATACTTATAATTCGTTTATTAATCATATTTTTTATTTTGTAAAATAAATTCTCTTGTTCTACTACTTTTAATTCGCTAATCGCAAGTGTATAAAATATCCCTTTATTATTTAAATATTTTTTATAGTTAAAAGCATAAGGTATTGTATTATTAATTGGTGCTTTTAACTCGCCTAAGACTTCTATCTTAATCCCATATTTTATCTTTTCTTTTAAAGTATTTAGTTCTTCTTCACTACTTATATAATACGAAGCAACTAAGTCTTCCCTACCTTTTAAATCCAAAGATAATTTATTTCCATCAAACTTATAATCCGTAATCGTCATAATAAACTTATTATCATTTTCATTGTATATCGACTCTTTATCTTCTAATAAGTAATTAATTCCTATCCAAATACCTAAAAAAATAAATAAGATAATATATAATAAATTAGACTGTAATACTATCTTTAATTTTTGCGTATAAAGCATCTCCAATACCTGAAACATTTTTTATATCTTCGATACTATTAAATTTGCCTTTTGTATTACGATATTCTAAAATCGCTTTTGCTTTACTTTCACCAATTCCACTAATAGTCATTAATTCGTCTAAACTAGCTACATTAATATTTACTTTGCCTGATACCTGATTAGTTTCTGTTTTATTAGATTCACTACTAGTATTATTACTTTCTTGCTCACCATTTTCTGTACTACTAGCTCCACTTTCTATAACACAAGCTGTTGCACAACTACTAATATCTTCACTACTCGCTTTGCATTCTACACTTTCCGTAATATTTAGTTTCTTTACTTCCGTATTAGTAAAAATATTAATTACCATTTCAGCACTTACTTTTTTACTTAAATTAAGATATTTAGTTGATGCATTACTTTTAAGTCCTCCAGCTAGTTTTATAACATCATTAATAATCATTGTTTTATCTACTTCATAAACACCAGGTTTTTTAACCGCTCCTTTTATATCTACATAAAACTTACTTTCTTCTTTCTTCTCTTCTTCATCATTCTTAGTATCATCTATTTTATTAGTTTCACTTACTAAAGCTACGTCATTACTTTCATTCACCTCCTTACTATCTTTCTTTGGTATCTTAATATCAAAAACAATTATAATTAATATTACAATCAGTAAAAAGACAATAATTGCTTCTAATATTTTCACTAAATTTTCTTCTAAAAATTCTTTCATATAATTTCCTCCCTCTACCCTATATATTCTAGATATAAACTCCTATTTCCTTTTTTATTTCTTAAAAAAAATAAAAAAGTATCATTAAGATACTTTTTACATCGCTTTAATTTTATTTTTTATTTTATTTTCTTTATTTTCATAATTAACTCTTTGTACAATAAATAAAGCGATAATCAAAGATAGATTATAAGATCCACCATAACTTAAGAATGGTAAAGGAACTCCCGTTAATGGTATTAAACCTAATACTCCTAATAAGTTAATTAGAATATGCGCAAGTAAATAAACAAATACTCCATAAACTAAAATACTATCACGTATTGTTCCTGTTTCTTTCGCCACACTAAGTAATAAGAATAACATTATAAAATAGCCTATAACTACTAAAATACCCACTATAAGGCCTAATTCTTCACATATTATCGGAAAAATAAAGTCTGTATGAGCTTCTGGTAGATATAAATACTTTTGCGTTGAATTACCTAATCCAACACCCCATAAACCACCATTATGAATAGCTATATAACCATTACATACTTGATAACCTGTATCATCAGCATATCTTTGACAAGGATTAGAATAATTTAAAATACGACTAACTTGATATGATTGTAAAATATTCTTCCCCATCGCCATTAATACTAAAAAGATTAGTACAATACCAAATGCTCCCATTTTATATAACATTCTTTTTTGTTTCTTCCCAAAGGGAAGCGAAAAAAAGATTAAAGCTGTAATTAGAAAGATTATAAATGCTCCACCAAAGTCTGGTTGTAAAGCAACTAAAATAAAGACAATAATCGCTAAAATAATTGGATATAAGAATTCCATAAAAGATGTTTTCTTTCGTGAAGAAAGTTTATGAAAATAAACTGCTAAATAAACAATTAAAACAATCTTCGCTAGCTCTACTGGTTGAAAATTTACTTTACCTAAGTCATACCAACTCTGTGCTCCACCAGCAACTTTACCAGCCGCAAAAATAAATATTAATAAAAAGATCATTCCATACATCGCTATTTTACTAACATATCGATAATATTTAGTAGGAATTACTAAAACAACTATTCCTCCGACATACGCTAAACAAGTCCACATTAACTGTCTAACAAAAAAATGACTAGTTGTAGAATCATATCTTAAAACAGCTGCTACTGAAGAAGCTGAAAAAATCATTAATAAGCCAAAAGCGGAGTAAACAATCATTAATAAAAGTAATGGATAATTTAAATTAGCTAATATCTTTTTCATACTTTCACTCCTATTATAATTTTAACATATAATATATAAGTAAAAAAGTTAATTGCAAAAATTAAACATTTTTAATGTCAAAAATATACATAAATTAATAAACTATATTAGATACATAAAGGAGGTTATTGTATGTATTATTATGGAAATAATGGTTACTATGGTAACTATAATGCTGCCCCTAATTGTGGTGGTGGTTATGTTGGTTATACTCAAGGTAGTGGTATCGGTGCAGCCATATGGATTGTTTTATTTATTCTTTTAGTCATCATTATTGGCGCTGGCTGGAATTGGAATAATAACTAAAAAGGATTAATAAATCCTTTTTAAATTTGTTTTTTTTCTAAATATTTGGTAAAATGTATGTCGTTGGTGATATATATGAGTAAACTACCTAGTACTTTACCTAATATTAAGATATTAGATGAAAAAGATAAAACTTTACGAAAGAAAAGTAAGGAAGTAACATTTCCTTTAACTAATCAAGAATTAAAAGATATTAATGATATGATGGATTATCTTGAAATGTCGCAAATTGAAGAAACTAGAGAAAAATATGATTTACGTGCTGGTTGGGGTTTATCTTATATTCAAATTGGTGTTCCTAAAAGAATATTTGTTATGGTTCATGAATATGAAGAAGGTAAATTTAGAAGATATGTTGTTATAAATCCTCGTATTAAGAGTATGAGTGAAGAGATGGTCTATATCTCTGAAGGTGAAGGTTGCTTAAGTGTCAATCGTCCTGTTGAAGGTATTGTTCCTCGTCATGCTCGTATGACTATTGAGTATTATAATGAATATGGTGAAAAGCAAGAATTACGTGTTCGTGAAGAATTAGCTGTTGGTTTCCAACATGAATTAGATCATTTAGATGGTATTTTATTTACTGATCGTATTGATCCTAAAAATCCATTTAAAAATCAAAATAGATATCGTTCTATTTAAATCTACTTATTTAAGTAGATTTTTTTTATACAAAAAAAACTAGATTACTCTAGTTTTCATTACTTATTTTATCTAAAACAGCATTAATTATTTTTCTAACATTATCATCACTATATTTTTTGGCTAGTTCTATTGCTTCATTAATTGCTACAATATTAGGTGTATCATCTTCATATAATATTTCATATATGCCAATTCTTAATATAGCAGCTCCTGTTTTATCAATTCTTTTAATTGTCCAATCTTTCATATGTGAGTTAGCTAACTCATCTATTTGCTCTTCATGTGTAATAACTCCATAAACTAAATTTCTCACAAATTCATTATCAACATCAAGATTTTCATTAATTAAATTTTCAATATTATATTCTAATTTTTGATTTTTTAATATATCAGCTTGGTATAATATAACCATTGCTTTTTCTCTTAATTCACTTCTAGTTTTCCCCATACTCTGCACCTCTAAAAGATTATAACACATTTTAAGAAAAGTGGGAATTTTCTAACATATTATTTTTTTAAAATCTTTAAAGTTTCTTTTGTTGTTCTTCGCTTTTTTCTTCTAATGTACTTTCTTCTTTTTCTTGTGTATTCTGTCTTTTTTTATCAAATAGATAATTTAATTTATCACATATTTCAGCAACTTTACTAAGTTCTTCTTGTGAAGAAAGTTTAGATAAATCTATTTTATCATTATTTTCTTTCATAAAATATCACCGCCTACATTTTCATTTGATTACTTACAAGTTGTTGATTTACATAATCTTTATATATAATATAATTCAATCTTTGAACAGATTCAATAATTTCTTTACTAATTGGATTAATTAAATAATCTACTTTTAAATTATTATATTTTTCTAATAATTTAAATCTTGTTCTATCTAAAGCATCAGCATCTCTTATTACCGTTGCCATTCGATATAATCTATCTCTATCTTCTCCGACAATATTATATTGATCTAATAAATTATATACATCATTTGGTGTTTTTACAGCATGTGCTTCTATTAATAGTTGAACTTCATTCATTTTAATATCTTTAGGGCATTTAACACTAGTACTATATTTTATCGCCCCTAATTTACCATGATTAAAGTTTTTATTATCATTAGTACGACCAATATCATGATATATTGCTGCTTCTATTATTGTTTTTATATCTCTATCAGACATTTGCATCATTGTTGCAATAAAAGCCGCAAATAAAGATACATTATTTGCATGAGTCGCTCCATGAATTTCTGACATATTTAAATATAACTCTTCTCTTCCTGCTATTTTTTTATTTAAATATTCATAACAAGGCATTTTAACTATTTTTGAATAAAACTCTATAAGACTCATTTGTTTAGGCAAATTAGTATATTGTTTCATTTTTTCACTTACAAGTCCCAACGGGTCAGTTGCTTTTTCTGCATCAATTTCTAAGAATGCATCTTCATAACTATTATTCTTATATTTTGGTGCTTCAAAGCGATTTTTACGTAAATTACGTAATACAACTTGTGGATTTTTAGTTTTTAATACTTCTTTTATATCTCCAGCTAATTGTGGATTTCCACTTATCATTTCATCTAAATCAGTTTGTGCATATCCTTCTTGCAACTGATAAGCAAATCTTGCATATCTAATATGGTCTTTATCAAACATATATTTTTCTTCTAATTCACCTTTTGTTACAAAACGAACATGTTCTAAGCAATTAACATCATGCAAAATATTAATTATTTTTTGTAAAGATTTATAGTCACCAATATCTATTTTATCTATATTATATTTTTCACATACTTCATTTACTTTTTCTTCTGTTATCTCTTTCTCATTTATTAATGATATAAGAAATTTAATATTATTTATTTTATCTTTACTAAATCCTTTTCTAGTCATTAAAGTAGTAGCTTTATCTAAAGCTGCATTAATATTCTTTTTATCACTTCCATCCATATAAGAACAATATTGATATTTTATTGCTTCTAATAAGTCATCAAATGCAAATTTCATCGTATCAACACCATCATATGTACTTAATAATAATGTATATAATATTTTATTAGCTACAAAACGATTATTATAAGGAGAATCATTAGGATATATATTATCAGCTTCTAACTCATCTAAGAACTCCGCTAGTTTATTTAAATTAAAATTATTATTATTCATTGAAATTAATAAATTTTGTAAATCAACAGGTTTATGCATAATAACAGTATTATCAAAATTAACTTTAGCATAATTCCATCTCTTTATATATGTATTATCATTTATTGTCGACACAACAGCCATCATCTGTTTATATAGTGTTCCAGCCTCTTTACTAATATCAAATAAAATTTTAATTTGTAAATCAACTTCATTTATTTCATTAATAAATACTTCTAAAGGAGTTAGATTATCATCACCTTTAAATTTTAATTTTTCTTCTTCCATTGTTGTTTCTAATTCATTGTATAAAGCCATCGCTTGTTTTTTTGACTTTTCATCACCTTTTTTTAATATACTAATAATGTTCATCAAAATCATTCTAATAATCGTTTTTTTATAATTATTACTAAAGTATTTTTGATCAACATTAGGAGAATATGTATTACCAATTGAATTATTTAAAATTAAAGTAATAATTTGTTTTATAACTCCCGGTTTATTTGTATTTAAAAATACTGATAATAAATCATTAATACGTTGTTGCTGATATTTAGCAATTTTTTCTCGTTCAATAACAACTACAGGCAATGGTTTTCCACTACCTAATTGTATCGCAGCTTTTATTGTTGAATTATATATTTTTTGTTCTTCTTCATTTAAGTTATTAAGATTTTCACAAAAGAAGATTACATAAGAAGGAGATTTTTTAAAATTACCAGAAGGCATTAAATCTCTTCTTTCCCATACTACTTCATTATGAGTATGACGTGTATTATTAACCATACCACGAGGAGTACAGTATAAAACATTATTTGTTTTACGAGACGTATTAAATTCTAAATTTGCATTACTTGAAGCTATATCAAAAGGAGCAGATAATAATAAAGCTTCAGGTGCAAAATCAGTAAATCCTAATACTGCATGACAAATTCTGGCCGTTCCTAAATTATCATTAGTTAAATAACTACAACAAAAGCCGTGTGATTCTATTAAATCAATATTCCAATTAGCATAATAATCATCTGGTTCTTTATGATCAGAATAAGCTCCTAAAGAAGTCATCATTACAGCAAAATCTTTTTGCTGATGTCCTAATCCAATTGGGCTATAAAATGAAACCATATTCCCATCAAGTCCATCACTCAAAACATATTTAACTGTTCCATCCTCTTCAATAACTTCTTTATAACTTTTTTGTGTTAATAAATCTTTATCATTTACATGATATAAAGTATCATTATATAGCATAGCATAGTTCTGTCTAATTAAAGAATCTAAATTAACTAAAAAAGAATCACCTAGATTAATTTTCGGAGTTTGTTCATATATTTCTTTTAAAGTATTCAAATCTGTTTCAGTACAAACGTTTTTAATAAATAGTAAAATTTTCTTTAAATCTTCATTATGACTTATTTTACAAAAATTATCTAAATCAGCACAATAAATTTTATTAATACGTTTAAATTCGTCATAATTTAAATCTAATACTGATAAAGCAATAGCTTCTCTATAAGCATCAACTGTGCCATACGCTGCTAAACGTTTAATTTTCTCATCAACAATATTTCTATAGTCTTTCATATCCTCATAAGTATTAATTCCTAATTCATTCTTATGAACTACTAATTTCATAAACAAAGAAATATCTTCAATACTTAATTCTTTATCTGCTAAATCATCAACTAATTCTTGATAATCTTTTATATTATCTAAAGTACGATCTATTAAGTCAATCCAATTTATTGATGAAGAATAAGACATTATTCTTTTAACTATTTTAAGTTCTTGTGGATTTAACTCACATAATTTCATCGCTACATCTTTATGTGCCCCTAAAAACTCTATTTTATTCATATTTAAGAATGAAAATTTTTCATCAAATAAACGATAATCTAATGTTTTAAGTATTTCACTATTAACTTTTTTTATTGCATTAAATTTCATTGTAAATTCTTCAAAGCTCATATTAAGATTCTCTGCTGCTTTAGAAAGTAAAATTGCTAAAACTTCATCATTTTCAATAATAGATATACTATTAAAAACACTACTAAAATCTTTATTATGGGCATCAAATTGTTTAAATCGTTCTAACCATTGATTAAGCAACGCTGGATCATCTTTACATAAAAGATATTCTGAATTACTAGGTACATATCCTTTTGCAAAGGCGAATTTAACAAATTCAGGTTTAGGGTTATATTTTAGGACATCACAAAGAGCACTAGGTTTCTTTTCTAATAGTTCAAAGTCAAATGTATCATCTTTAAAAAAATCATCTAACCCAGTAACACCATATGATTCACAATTAACAATTAAACTAGAAAATCCATTATAATAAATAGCTAACGATTTAATTACATCTTTTCTAAAAAATAAATCTTTTTTATTTGCAAATTCTAATTTATTTAAATTTTTTAAATTTTCAATTATGAATTCTGGTTCATTATTTACTAAATATGTAAAAACAGGTTCTCTTAGCCAATATTCTTCTTTTTCTTTTAGAAAATCCTTAAATTTTTTATAAGAATTTTTGGTATAAAAATCTAAAAATTCTTGACCATTCATTTTATCTAAATATTGATATATTTTATTATTTAATGATAAATTATAAATGTTCAAATCGAGATTATTCTTAGCAAGTAATTGTGATAATTGTTCATATATCATAATGCCTTGTTCATCATTTAAAGCATCATCAATTAATTTATTAAGAAACTCATCTTGAATTTGATAATTATGAGAAACTGATAAAAATCTATCATAAAACTCTAATCTTTCACGAACACTAAAATCATTCAAGAATGAAGGTAAAACAGATAATTTATTTTCTGCAAAAGCTTTAATTACTAAATTCATTAATTCATCATCATGAAGCATTCTTTTTATTGAATCTATTCTATTCCAATAACCTTGTAACAAACATATATAGACTGCTTCTAACAAAGCATCATGTGATTTAAATCTTCTAAAAGCATTTATCCAAAAATCAATATTATAACCATACTTATATTTTTCTAAAAATTTTAACTTTGCTTCATCATCAACTTTTTCTAATAGTCTTAATATAACCGAATGACTAACACTTATATCATCTAAATCAATTATATCTACTGCATAATCTAATATTATTTTAAATTCATCAGAAGTAAATTTATTATTTATCTTACCATAAGAATTAACAACTAATGTTTTCAAAAAAAAGTAAACAAATTCATATGGTATTACAGATAAACACTCATGATAAAAAGAAAGTGATTTGTTCATTAAAAGATGTGAAATATAATCTTTTTTTTCACTTTCATTTATTTCTGGTATTTCATTATTTTTTATTGCAATTATTAATTTTAAAGACACATTATCATTAAGTTTATCTAAATAATCAATAAATCCATCGACTTTCAATAATGCTTTAGCATCATCTAAATTTAAAGATAACAATCTTAATCTACTAACATTATTTCTTGCAATTCCCTCTTTTACACTTCTTACTCTCCTACTATCCATAATGCCACTACCAATCTATTATCATCTTTTTTATTATATCACATAAATTACTTAGTTAATATTCTGAATAAATATAAAATAAATATCTAAAACATTATTTTACATTATAGAGAACTTTCTTATAAAACAAAAAAATTATTCTATAGTTAAGAATAATTTTTTTACTTCACTTGGTCTACTAAATTTTACTAATCCCTTCGTAATATCGTAAAATCTATATAATTTATCTAAAGTATCTTCATCTTTAGCATATTTACTTAAGTCTTCTTTATTTATTTTCTTTTTTAAATAGAATGGTTTTAAATCTTTATCTAACGGATTAAAACCATCTATTTTAACTCGATACCAACTACCTAGTCCTTCTATATATTCATATATCATACCTGGTATTTCATAATCACTATAATATCTTTCTAAAGTATGTAAATATACTAAGTCAAATTCCATTAAATCACTATTTTTATCTTTTCTAGTATCTTTTAATATCATATCTTTAAAGTTATTTGTTTCTATAACTACAACTTCACTATCTTTTTTAAAAACTTTTATTATTACTCTTTCTTCTTTTATAATATGTTCTTTAAGTAAAACAGCATAAACATTAAAATGCATTATATCAGATAAACCATAAAAATAATCACTTTGATACATTATTTTTTCGATAACTCCTTTAATTCATATAATAAATTAATTGCATCCATAGGAGTTACATTAAGTGGATCTATTTCTTCTAATTTATCTAATACTTCTGTATTACTTTCTGGTTCATCAAAATTAAATGCTACTTGTTCTGTATTACGTTTAGGTACTCCATCATCGTTTGCTTCATAATAACTTAATATACTTTCCGCTCTTTCTAATACTTTAGTTGGCATTCCTGCTAATTTAGCAACATGTATACCATAACTTTTATCAACTGCTCCTGGACTTACTTTATGTAAAAAGGTTACATTACCATCTTTTAAGTAAGCCTCAACATGAACATTTTTAATTCCTCTTACCTCTTCTAATGCTGTAAGTTCATGATAATGAGTACTAAATAATGTCTTACAACCAATATCATTATTAACATATTCTAATATTGCTTGAGCTAAACTCATACCATCATAAGTTGCTGTCCCTCTACCTAATTCATCAAATAGAATTAATGAATCACTCGTTGCATTAGCTAAAGCATTACGAGCTTCCATCATTTCTACCATAAATGTTGATTCTCCCGATACTAAATCATCAGAAGCTCCAATTCTCGTAAATATCTTATCAAAGATTGGTAATTTAGCACTCTTAGCCGGTACAAAAGAACCCATCTGCGCCATAATAATTATAATAGCTAACTGACGCATAAACGTTGATTTACCACTCATATTAGGGCCTGTAATAAGTAAAGTATTAGTATTCTTATCCATCTTACAGTCATTAGCAACATATTCATTTTTACTAACTCTTTCCACAACTGGATGACGTCCATCAATAATTTCTACAACTCTTTCATCAACTATCTCTGGCCTTACTAAATTATATAAATCAGCTACTGTCGCTAAACTACATATTGCATCTATTTCAGCTATATCTTTCGCAATATCTTTTAAAGTAAATATTTCTTTTTTTATTTTTTCTTTAATATTCATAAATAAGTTATATTCAAGTTCAATTATCTTTTCTTCAGCATTTAAGATTAATGCTTCTTTTTCTTTTAATAAAGGACTTATAAATCTTTCACAATTAGTTAATGTTTGTCTTCTTTCATACCCATATTCATCTTTTACTTGATTAACTTGTCCTTTACTAATTTCAATATAATAACCAAATACTTTAGTATAACCGACTTTTAAAGTCTTAATCCCTGTTCTTTCTCTTTCTTGTTCTTCTAACGAAGCAATAAAGTCTTTACCACCACTACGTATTTCTTTAAGTTCATCTAACTCCTTATTATACCCATCTTTAATTAAGTAACCTTCTTTTAACCCAAGTGGTGGTTCTTCATAAATACTCATTTCTAATAAGTTATATAATTCATGTTCATCACTAAATTGATAATTAAAACCTAGTTTATTTATTTTATCTAAGATATTAGGTAATACTTTTAAACTTCTTTTTATTTGTAAGACATCACGGGCATTTAAATTACCGCATACTGTCTTACCACATAATCTTTCTAAGTCATAAACTTCATCTAAGTCATTTAATAGTTCATCTTTTAAGATAAATTCTTCTCTTAATTTACTTATCATATCATAACGATGATTAATCTTTACTTTATCTTTTAATGGCTTAGTAACCCAACTCTTAAGCATACGACTACCCATTGCTGTCTTAGTTTTATCTAGTAGCCATATTAAACTATATGTTCTTTCTTTTAATCTTAACGTTTCAAATAATTCTAAGTTTCTAACTGTATGAACATCCATTTCCAAGTATTCAAACGGATTAATAATTTCAACTTTTTCTAAATGATCTAATTCTTTTAATTCTTTTACTACTAAATAATAAAGTAGATGTTTAATTCCTAAGATATATCTCATTTCTTTAATATCTTTATATAAGTATTCATATTTATCTTCTAAGTAATTACCACATATTATAACATCTATTCCATAAGTATTACGTAGTATATCTATAAGTTCAAATTCTAAGTTATCATAAAATACTATTTCTTTTAAATTTAAATTTAATATCGTATCAATAAGTTTATTACGATCATCTATAACATCTAATATATATAGTTCACCAGTCGATATATCACTATATGTAATTGTATATATTCCATTTATTTTTAAAATACTACCAATATAGTTATTATCATATTCTTTAAGCATTTCATAATCGACAACAGTTCCTTTACTAATAACTTGTATTACGCCTCTTTTAACCATTCCTTTAGCTGTTGCAGGATCTTCTAATTGTTCGCAAATTGCTACTTTATATCCTTTATTAACTAGTTTTTCTATATAAGGTTTAACACTATGAAAAGGAACGCCACACATTGGTACACGTTCATCAAGTCCAGCATTTTTACCCGTTAAAGTAAGTTCTAATTCTCTACTACATAAAATACCATCTTCAAAAAACAATTCATAAAAATCCCCTAAACGATAAAATAATAATTCATCTGGATAATTATCTTTTATCTCCATATATTGTTTCATCCCAGGACTTAATTTACTTCTATCTACTTCATTTCTTTTCATAATCATCACAAAATTTATTATAACAAAATATCCATAAAAAAAGAAGATTTTTAATCTTCTCTAATCACGTATGGATCTATATTTGTTCCACTACCAGATATAATATCAGCTTTAATATTAATAACTGGACGAACACTTAATACATCATTCTTAGATACACTAACTATCTTATTATTTTTAAATGCCCATACATTATCTATACCATTAGGATTCATTAATAAAAAACCACTAACTGTATTTAAATAACTACTCGTAACATCTTGATTTATTAAATAAGCTTCACTAACTCCTAAAGTACCAACCTTAGCCATCATATAACCATCTAAATATAATAAGTTTTCTGTATTATAATCAACATCATTTAAATATGAATAAGCACCATCTACTAAGTAACTTTCATCATTAAAGTTATCATTAAACCATGCATTTAATACTTTTTGTAAGTTACTACCTTCATATTCATTATTTGTTCCATATGATGATGAAAGCACAACATCATTTAATATAAGTCTTAAACTACCATCATAGTTAATTCTAACTATTCTAAACATCATATCATTTACTTTAATATAATTATTTATAGCATCGCCTTTATAGTAGTATGTTGTATTAGTTGGTAATGAATCATCACCTATTTCAATCGTAGATTCTAATCTATCAACTTCTAAGTTATTAGTATCATCAGTTAAAGATATAACACAATTAGTATCTTGATTTAGATATGGAATAGAAATTGTTGAAGTTAATGGATCAAAATTTAAGTTCCCTGAATTACAATATATAATGCCCATACTTCCATTAGTTTCAACTGTATCACTAAAAGCTCCTTCTTTAACTGTTTTTTCATAAACATAATCATTATTACCTACAATAGATACTTTAACATTAAAGTTCTCTCTATCATCTTCAACTAAGTTAGCTGAAAAAGTAATTCCTACAAAAGCTAATAAAGAACAACATATAACTAAAATCGGAACATACATATTATTTATTTTACTAGCATTAAAACCTACTTGACTTCTATTTTGGATTTTTGCAAGCTCTTTATCTGGATCAAATCTTTTCATCTCATCAACTCTCCCATATCATAATTAATTTTACAATATTTACTAACAAAAATCAATTAGTATTAATAAAGTCAAAAAAAAGGATTGATAAATCTCAATCCTAAGCACTTATTGTAATCAATATTGCTATAATTGTTAAAAATAGTATAACTAAATATCTGGCTATTCCACCTTGTTTCATATACTATTCCTCCTAACACATAAATTTATTCTACAAAAATATTTATTTTATCGCAACTAAATTACCAATATTTAGTATAACTTGACGTCAAATACGATTTACATTAGATAAAATAGCATAAGTTTTATGAATAACTTTTTTTGATACATAAGTAATACTTGGTAGTTCACGAACACTACTTAGTTTATCAACAGTTGTTATTATTAATCCTTCTTTATAACGTGGAGGAATAATATTTAACGGAAACATATGTCTTAGTATGGCATTAGTTATTTTTTTATCCTCTAGTTTAGGAAAATATTTAACATAGTTTATTGAAGCATCTTTAGCATGCGTAAATCCATGCATTTTATACCATGGCTTTTTTTCTTTCATTAATGTTGTATATTTACCATTTTCTAGTTTTTCTAATTCTGGTGTACTAATCCAAGCTTGACTATAAAAATCATGTAATAAACCAGCTATTGCACAAACTCTTTTATCAGCTTTAAAATATTTACTAGCCATAAATGCTTTAAAAGAAACTAATATTGAATGATCCCACACTGTTATATTGTGATGATGCATAAATAGTTTTCTTTTTTGAAATTCTGGATTTCTTAAGATGTCTTCTACTATTCTATACCATTCATCAAAGAAAGGATTTAAGACAATTGAAGCATCAATATATTTAATTATATTATTATCGTAGTAATTCATTTTAATCCCTCCAAATAATCTATTGCATCTTGTAATTTAGTAACTTTAACAATTTTTATATCATATTTTTTATCTTCTTTAACTTTCATTGCTTCTTCATAATTACCTTCTGGTACTAAGAAGACATCAGCTTTATTTTTAACAGCTCCCATTAGTTTGTATTTAACACCACCTATTTCACCAACACTACCATCAAGTGAAATAGTTCCTGTTCCAACAATCTTCTTACCATGTGTTAAATCTTGTTTAGTTAAAGAATTATATGTCATTAACGTCATCATAAGTCCACCACTTGGACCAGATTCTTGTCTTTTTGAAGTAATTTCTACATTAACATCACTCTTAATATTAAAAGTTGTTATTGCCGAAATACCGATGTATTTCTTATCATCTTCCGTATATACTTTAGCCTTTACTTCTTTTTCTTTTTTATCTCTAATAACTTTTATTTTTAAAATATCTCCATCATTAGCATCTTGTATTATCTTACTTAATTCATCAATATCTTTTAATTCATTATCTTCTATTGCTAATATATTATCGCCTATTTTTAAATCAGTATCAGCTTCCGGAGCAATATATGATACATAATTCTCTTTATCTTCTATTTCATACTTTATTCCTGCCGCATCCATCGCCGCGACAATCGCATAATTCTTACTTTGTTCTAATTCTAATTTATCACGCTTTTCCGCATCTGCTACTGTCTCATTTTCATACATTGAATCACTCTGTTTAACCACTTCCCAATCAGGCATAATTAAACCTAAAATAATATATGGTATCTTACCTCTTGATACAGATACATAAGCCATATTAAATGATCCTTCAATCTTTGTTTCTTCGCCATTAACTAAAACACGATTTTCTAAATCAATAATACCTCCGGGCATTTCTACATCATATGGTAATTCAATAAAAAATAACAAAGCAAATACTAATATTGTAATAACAAAAAATAAATTATCTTTCATAAATGTTTTAAATTTTTCATATAAATTAATAAACATTGCATCACCTTAAATATTATATCATTTATGAAGGTAAAATATGAAAAATATCCTAAAAGAAACCACTTTATTTACAATTTTAATCACTTATTTTATATATTGTTTAACAAATAATACCTATATTGTCTCTAAAACAATATATAGCGTTAATATTTGGTTACACAAAATAATTCCTACTCTCTTTCCTACTTTTATTATAGTTGACTTAATATATAGTTCTAATCTTCCATATTACATTTCTAAATATCTTCATTTAAATTATATTTATCTTCTAAGTATTATCTCTGGTAGTCCTTCTAACGCTTATATGTTAAATAAATATGATGTAGATATAACTAAACTTCTAGCTGTAACTAAATATACTTCTCCTATCTTTACCTATACCTTCTTAAAACTAATCTTTAATCATCAAATAGCTCTTATTATCATTACCTGTAATATTCTAACTAATTTCATTTTAATTAAACTACTTAAACCACCTAAAATATCATTTACTAAACAAAATAATAATATATTAAAAACTTTTATAACTAGTTTAAGTAAAAATATTAATCTTTTAATAACTATCTTAGGTACTATTATTTTTTTTAATACTCTACCTTTTACTAAAATAACTAATCCCTACCTAAAAGGTCTAATATTAAGTATCTTAGAAATAACTACATCTTTAAATTACTTAAGTATTACATCTATTCCTCTAACTATAAAACTAATATTAGCAATCATCTCTATTTCCACTTGTGGTTTATGTATTGAATGCCAAATAAAAAGTATCATCAATGATACTTTTCTAAACTATTCAAAATATTTAAAATATCGTTTATTTCATTTACTTATTTTCTTCTTTTTAACTTTCGTTACAATAACTCTTCTTATCTAACTAAGCTAAATTCAAATTCTAAGTTATTATCAGTTACATCATCACTATACCATATCTTAATACTATGAATCTTTGTATATCCCGCTTCTAATTCATTATCAATAAGTATATACCCATCTTTATCCTTTTCTAAAGTATTAAAATCATAAACATGTAAATCATCGACCCCAATTCTTACTTTTGATAATACTTTATCATCTGTAATATTAGGTTTTATAATAACTTTATATTCTTCCATATCTTTATTATTATTTGTAACAGTATAAGTAATTCCTTCTTGACTTAGTCCTTCACCATTACTTAAGTGTTTAATATCTTCTAATTTACTATCATCTAGTACTGCTACAAACCCTTGATAATTAGCTACTTTATTACCTCTCCCTCTATTAACAGCAAAGAAAACATAACAAATAGTACAAATTAAAAATAGTAAAGCAAATATTTCAATAATTATTTGTTTTTTTAATACTTTATTAACCATCATAAACTACCTCATAAGGATTATTTTTACTACCATCCCCCAAGATAACTTCTGCATCAATATATACTTTTTCTACTTCTTTAGTTTTTAAAGAAGTATTTTTATTTTTATTAGTTATTACTCCGTTATCTAAATAGTAAGCATTATTATCACCTAATGTATTAACAAACCAGTAATTACCATTTAACCAAGTATTATATTTATTTGTATTATTTATTTTTACCTCCGGATTATTAAAACTTGCTAAATAATCAGCTATTGTTAAGTATTCTTCACCATTACCATAAGCACTATTATTACTATTTTCTGTCATAAGTAGAATACTATTATTTATTAAACCTACTATACGATAAGTCTTACCATTATATTTTGCATAGTTATTTACATTAGTTCCATAATAACGATAATTATCTTCACTATCTTTATAGACATTACGTGAAGATATAATCTTATCTTTTAGTAAATTAACTTGTTCATGCGCAATTAAAGATATCTTTTCTTCTTCTCCCTTATCACTATAGATAGTAACTTTTAAATTAACAAAATCATTATCATTACTAGCTCCATACTCATCTAATTCATGAGTATAAATAATATTATCTTTGATTTCTTCTTTTTCGCCATCATTTATCGCATACGATAAACCATCTAAAGACTCAGCCATTAATTCAACTACTAATGTTGTCTTATAACTTCCTTTATTAATAACACTTATCTCTCTTGTAACATTATCATTAAGTACTATATCTTTAACGTTATCTGAAGTTACAATTTTTAAGTTACGATCATAAGTCTCAAACTCATTAGTATATTTTTCATTACTTACTTCTTTAGCATAAGAAAGACCTAATAGTAATACTGAAACTCCTAATACTAAGATTAAAACAAAGTAATACTTCCTATTCACATAAGTCACCTACTATCTACAAAACATTTTATCATAAAAAAAGAAACAAATAAAGTTTCTTTGTCATATTTTATATTAGGGTGATTAAATGAGACCAGTTCGTCCACGTAATTCATTTTTAACTTTAATTTTTATCTTCTGTTTAAGTATTCTTATCTTTTATCAAATTATTATTACTTTAGTCCTTCCTTTGCGTTTTAATATTATTGTTCTACTTATTGAAACTTTTATCTTATTCTTTCTCTTATTCCGTTTATTATGGCCCTTTTAATTATTAAAAACGATCTTTGAAGAACTAGCTAAGTAATTAATAAGTTCTCTAACTCTTTGACAATTACTTAATTCATCTTCACTAAATTTTATTTCCAATGGAATACTTATTAATATGTCTAAAAATATTTTCTCTTGTTCAAGTAATTCAAAACCATCATTATATTTTATAAAAACTTCACTAAATGATATATTCATCCATTCATTCTGATAAAAACGATATAAATCTAAAACCGGACTATCAATTGTATAGTTATCCCAACTAATTAAATAATCATCACTATTTTTAAGAAAATGTTCTAATTTTAAATTATTATGAACTAAAGCTACTCTTTCTTTATTCTTATCTTTTATCATTCGATACCATTCATCTAACTTATCTTTCGCATACTTATTAGCATTATATATTAATGTATAATTTCTTAAAAATAAATAATGACTAGGTACTATATATTCTTCTTGTAAAAATCTATTAAAATATTCATCATATATATTACTTAAATATAATATATTATTATTTATTTTTTCATAAACTTCTTTATATTTATCATTTGTAATTGTTTTAAAATAACTAGTTTTACTATGTAATAAAGCCACTATTTCAATTAAATCTAAGGCTTTTTGTTCTTTATCAATACTTATATCATCTTGATATTCTAATACTAATAAATCATCACGACTATCTAAAGACATTTCTGGTATATAATTAAAATTACGACTTTTTAAATACTTATATAAATCTTTATAATTTATTTTTGGATTCTCTTTAACAACAAAATTTCCATCCATCGTATTTAAGATAAATGCGTTATTTTTTCTCGTTATTTTATATGGTTTATATATTTCATTAAAGACTTCTAAACTTCTACTCATCTATATATTCAGGAATAATTAGTTTATCACCAGTTTTTATTTTATCTATTTCATTATATTGTTTAACTGTCTCTAAATTAGTTTCATACATTTTAATTATTTGTTCAATCGTTTCACTTTCTTTAACAATATGAATATGATATTTTACGTATTCTTCCTTTGTAACAGCTTGTATTTCTTCCTCTTTTTCTTCTTTAACGTCCTCTTCTTTAACTGAAACAACAACAGGCTCATCTCTTACTTCTTCTGGGGTTGTTTCTTCTTCTACAACAACTTCTTCTTTTACTTCCATAGCTTCTTCTCTATCTTTTTTATCATTTTCTTTCTGTTTTAAAAAATCTTCTATTTCTCTTATCGTTTCTTCATCAATCTCTTTAGTTTCTTCAATTACTTCATTAACCTTATCACTATTTTCTATCTCATTAATTCGTTTTTCTTCTTTTTCTTCTTCATAACAAATACTAAAATCAATATTTACTTTAATAACATCTTCTTCTATTTGATCATACGTAAAATCCTCTATCTCAATCTTTATTGAATCATTAATCGCATTATCTGGTAATATCGCTGTAAAAGGCAAACGATACTTAAATAATTCTTTTTCCGTTGTATCATTATGTCTTTTATAATCACCAAAGATAATAAAATCACCAGCTACTTCATTATCATAGACTTTTTCTTCATGTTCTAATGAAATACTTGTAATACTTGCTATTGTCGTTTTAAAGACAATCTCCTTAACATAAGGTATAACTTGTTTCATATACATTCCTCCTAGTCTATAATATGAAAAAAAGAGAATTTAATTACTAAAAATAGCATTAAATATCTCTTTATAATTCTTAACTAAAATAATTTTAACTTTATCTTTTATAATACTAGGTATTTCTGATAAATCACAAGCATTAGTATAAGGAACAAATATTTTCTTTACGCCATCATTATAAGCACCAATTACTTTTTCTTTTAAGCCACCAACTTTTAAGATATCACCAGTTAAGGAAATTTCCCCTGTCATTGCAATATCTTTAGGTACTTCTCTGTTAATTAATAAACTTATTAATGATGTCGCAATTGAAACTCCTGCTGAAGGTCCATCTTTTTTTATTGCTCCTTCTAAGAAATGAATATGAACATCTTTATTTTTAAACATTTTATCTTCTAAATTAAAATCTTTTCGATTAGCTTTAATATAACTAATCGCGACATTAACTGATTCATCCATTGACTGACCAATCATTCCTGTTACTTTAAATTCTCCTTTACCTTCATACATTGTTGTTTCAACAGGCATTACCATACCACCCATTGGAGTAAAAGCTAAAGCATTAACCATTCCGATATGATTATTAATCGCTTCATTTTTAATATCGTATTTATAAGGTCCTAAGTACTCTTTTAAATCACTTTTCTTAACTGTAACTTTAATTGGACTATTCAACTCTCTTACAGACTTTGTTACAATCTTACGGACAATCGTACTTAAATTCCTCTGTAAATCACGAACTCCTGCTTCTTTCGTATAACGATTAATAACTTCCATTATAATATCATTACTAAATTTAATTTCTTTACTACATACTAAATGTTCTTTAAAGATATTTGGTATTAAATAATTCTTTGCTATATCTAATTTTTCAAATTCCGTATAACTAGATAATTCAATAATTTCTAATCTATCATATAAAGCATCAGGTATATCTTCTTCATAATTAGCTGTCAAAATAAACATTACTTCTGATAAATCAAAAGCTTCTTCAACATAATTATCGATAAAACGACTATTTTGTTCTGGATCTAATATATCTAGTAATACTGAAGCAGGATCACCCTTATAATCTTTTACCATCTTATCTATTTCATCAATCAAGATAAGAGGATTAGCTGTTCCACATTTCTTTAACGCTTGAATAATCTTTCCTGGAGAAGAACCAATATAAGTTCTTCTATGACCATTAAGTTCAGCACTATCATTAAGTCCACCAACACTTATCTTATAAAATTCTTTTTTTAAACTATTAGCAATCCCCATTGCTAAAGATGTCTTACCAACTCCAGGAGGACCAACTAAACATATAATTGGACTTCTTAAATTCTTATTACGCGTCTTAACCGCAATATATTCTAAAATACGATCTTTTACTTTCTCTAAACCAAAATGGGTCTTATCAAGACTCTTTTTTATTTTGTCTAGGTCAGTTTCATCTTCCGAAGTAATTCCATAAGGTAAATCTAAAACTAAATCTAAGTAATTACGTATAATACTTACTTCTGGACTCATTTCATTTGTATAATCTAACTTTTTAACTTCATTAACTAGTTTATTCTTTAGTTTACCATCACATTTTAAATTATTAATTCTCTCTAAGTAATCCCCTATTATTTCATCTTTTAAATCCGTTTCTCCCAGTTCTTTTTTAATTGCTTCCATCTTTTCTCGTAAAACAATTTCTTTTTGTGTCTGTTCGAAATCTTCTCTTAAAGCATCATCTAGTTTTAAATCTAATTGCGCTACTTGTAATTCAATTGATAAATCATAAACTAAAGCATTAGCACGATGATATGGATCAACCTCTTGCATATAAAGTAATTTCTTTTCAATAGTAAAAGGCATAAAAGATACTATTATATCGGTAATTTTATTTAAATCAGTTAGATCTTTAATACTAGATAAAATACTATTACTAATTGTTGAAGAACACTCAATATAGTCATTTAAAAGTTCTAGTATTTTTCTTCTTAAAGTTGTTATTTCAACCTCATCATAAGTCGGTATTTCAATATCCATTGTATGTGCTTTTAATATATCACCATCAGCTATTTCATTAATATATTCTAATATCTTAACACGTTTAAAACCACTAACAACAATTCTTAAATTACCAGTTTGTAACTCCATCTTACTTTTGATTTTACCTACTACCCCAACAGCTGGTAAATCAGATACATCTGGCGATTCTTCATAAGGATCAGTTGGACAAACAATTAAAATCTCCCCATTATGTTTATTCATTGCTAAATTAATAACTTTACTACTTATATCATTACTTAAATCAAGTCTTACATCCTGAAAAGGCAGAAGAACAATCCTCTTTAGAAGCATTACTGGTAAATTGTTTTTCATGTTCCGCCTCCTTAAGATTAACATTAAAATCTATTATAAATTTTTCCCATTTTTTTGTCTATGATTTTTCCATTTTTTTTCAAAAAAAAGAGCAAAAAATCTTTTTTTACTCTTAATTATTTTTCTTCTTATAACTATTAATTAATCTTTTAACTCTTTTTATAACTTTTAACTTTTTACTCTTCTAAATTTTTTAAATCATCTTCATAATTTTCACATTTATCACTCTTATTACGTGATAATATTTTTTTAGCATTTTCAAAAGTATTAGTATCACTATTATATTTAATACTATAAATCGTATATACAAGTGTATCTTCTTCCTCAGCATTAAATTCACTATAACAATTATTTGTATTATCTTCATTACTAAATGTAATAAAGTTAAATTGATTAGTAGCTCCAGCTTTATATACTCTTTGTTCTAAATTACCACCATTATTTGGATAAGTATTATTTAGATTGAACGCTACAGTATTTCCTTTTATTAAGTATAAGTTATTAAGATCTTGTAATACGACATTATCCCCATAAAAATATGTTGTAACATTCTTTTTATTATTCTTTTCTTTTAAAGTCGTAATCGTACTATCACTACTATATGTCTCTCCATCTACCTCTTTCATATTAGTAGGTGAAAATAAATAATTTATTTTATTAGCACTTATGTATTTAGCTCCCCCACTAGATACGTAGTTAGCTTTATCACTCCACATTTTTATTGTCCCTAAACAATCATTAACTAAATACTTCGTAATAGATTTATCTTTCTTTACTTGATAAACTAATTTATATTTATCTATTGTACATTGTTCATCTAAACTAAGTGGCGTTGATAAAACTATTTCACGACTATAAATTCCAATAAAGTCACTAATATCTACTTCTTCAGGTGTTGGTGTTTTTTCTTCTGTTTTATTAGCATTAGGATTAACTACTGGTGTAGCTGGTGTATTAGTATTTGTTCCTATATTCACATCCCCATATATTCCTTCAGCTTCTTGTACTTTATTAATTGAAAAGAAAGCAATTGTAAAAATCGTAATAAAGAATGATAAGAAATATAGTTTATTTTCTCTTAAATTTCTAAAAAACACTTTAAAGAAAAGGTATGTTCTATTTTCTTTAGCTACTTTTTTTATCTTTGCCTTCCTATCCGTAACTTCTTCAGTATCTTCTACTTCTTCTATTACTTCTTCAGTAGTTTCTTCACTAACTTCTTCTATATTTTCTTTTTTCTTTTTTAATTTCATATAATCACCTTTAGTATTAATATCTTAATTATATCATATATCTGCAAAAGTATGTCAAAAGAAAAAAGTAATTTAATAATTACTTTTCTTCTCCACCTAATATTTCTAATGCTTTACGCATTTTCATATCGTATTTAACAACATCTAAGCCACCAAAATGAGTTAAGAACTCAGTTTTTTCTACTCCATAACTTTCAGCCATTCTTGTTGCTTCTTCTTCAGCTTCTTCATCAGTTATTTCTATTTTTTCTTTAACTGCAACTTCTTCAATTAAATAACGATATTTAACTCTTCTTGTAGCTTCAGGTTCCATTTGTTTATGTAAATCTTCATGATTAGAACCAGTAAATTGTAAGTATTGATCTAATGTAATACCTTGCATTCTTAGTTGTTCACCAAATTGATTTATCATACGATGAACTTCATCATCAATTATTTCAGGATTAATTTCTATTTCTAAGTTCTTAGAAGCTTCTTCTAAAACATCATCTAAGTATTTATTTTTAACTTCTTCATTTTTACGTTCTTTAATAGCTTCTTTAACTTCTTTTCTAAATTCTTCTTCTGTTTCAATGTTTTCATAACCTAAATCAGCATAGAAGTCTTTATTAAGTTCAGGTAAAACTCTTTCTTTAATTTCTCTAACTGTAACATTAAATTTAACATCTTTATTAGCTAGTTCTTTAGTATAGTTATCAGGGAATTTTAAATTAAGTTCTTTAGTTTCCCCAACTTTCATTCCCACAATTCCTTCTTCAAAACCAGGAATAAAAGTATGAGAACCAATTTCAAGTGGATAGTTAGCACCATTACCACCTTCTAATGGTTTACCATCAACAAATCCTTCAAAATCAACTACTGCTGTATTACCTTCAACTACTTCACCATTTTCTTTAACAACGATTTCGGCAAATCTTGAAGCTAATCTAGCTACTTCTTCATCGATTTCTTTATTAGATACTTTAACTTCGTCTTTCTTAACTCCTAAGTCTTTGTATTTACCTAATTTAACTTCAGGTCTTGTAATAATAGTAAATTTAAATTTAACATGGTCTTTATCAATTTCCGTAACATCCATTTTAGGTTCACAAACAGGAACTAAATCATTATCACGAATAGCTTTAGTATAAGCATCATTAGCAGCTACATCAACAGCATCCATATAAAGTGATTCAACCCCAAATTTTTGTAAATAAACATTTTTAGGACATTTACCTTTTCTAAAACCGTCAACTCTTATATCTTTAACTTTCTTTTTAAAAGTAGCATCTAAAATACTTTCCCAATCACTACCTTTAATTTCAATTTCAACGTCATGTACGTTCTTCACGTCACTCACTCCTTCAACTTTCCATATTATACCTTAGATTCCCAACATTTACAATAAAAAGGATAGCAATTAAGCTATCTTTATTATCTTAACGTCATAAGAACCATTAGGTCCTACTACTGGAATAACATCGCCGACTTTTTTTCCAATAATTGCTGAACCTATAGGTGATTCATTACTAATTTTATTTTCAAATGGATCAGCTTCTAATGAACCAACTATTGTATAAACTTCTTGTTCATCATCATCAACATATTCAATAGTTACTTCTGATCCAACATTAACATGTGTTTTATCTTTATTATCTATAATTGTTGCATGTTCTAATTTATATTCTAGCTCTTGAATTCTTGCTTCAATTTTAGCTTGTTCATCTCTTGCTGCATCATATTCGGAATTTTCAGATAAATCTCCATGACTTCTAGCTTCTTTGATAGCTAAAACATTTTCAGCCCTCTTATTTACTCTTAAATCATTTAACTCTTCTTCTAATTCTGCATAACCTTTAGCAGTTAGTAAGATTTCGTCTTTTTTTGCCATTCCAAGCATCTCCTTCAAAAATATCTTACTAAGAATACTACAAAAAATTAGAAATGTCAAACACTTTAATTCTCATCATATCAAATTTAGATAATTCCTTATCTATTTTGAATTTAACAATCATTTGTGGATGATTAGCAACACTAATTAATTCATCATCTTTATCATACAATAAATCAGGTATTGTAAAGCTAAAAACCTCTGTATTTGGTCCAAAAAACTCTACTACATCACCTGGTTTAAAGTAGTTTCTTTGTTCTAACGTAAGCATTTTAGATTCCTTATCATAATCTAATACTATTCCTAAGAAATCTTTATTACTCACTTCATCTCTACCTAAAAAATATTGTTCATCTTTACCTGGTAAAGAATTAAAAAATTGTTCTGTCGAATCTCTGTTTGCACATCTATTTAGTATACTTAGATAATATTTAGTATATGCCTCATTAATCGTTTTATTCACTACCATATCTATTAAATGTCTATAAACATCAATAACCGTTGCTATATAGTAAACACTACGCATACGTCCTTCTACTTTAAACGAATTAACACCTATCTTAATCATTTCTTCTATATTAGATACCATATTTAAATCTTTTGGTGTCATACTAAATACTTCATTACTATTTGATGCATCAAAAACAAAACGACATACCTGCGCACAACCACCTCTATTACTATCACGATTAGTAGCATAATTAGATAATACACAACGACCACTTATCGCTGTACACATCGCCCCATGAATAAAACATTCTAATTCTATCCCTGTTTCATCTTTAATACGTTTAATCTCTTCTTTAGAAGCTTCTCTAGCTAAAACGACTCTAGAAGCACCTAATTCCTTATAAAAATTAACTACTTCATAATTAAGTGATGAAGCTTGTGTTGATACATGTAATTCAAGTTTTAAATTCAATTTACGCCATAAATCCATAACTACAACATCTGAAACAATTATGGCATCAATCCCTATTTCATCTAACTTAATTAAATATTCTTCTAATCCCTTTAAATCCTTATCATGAAAAACAATATTAACTGTAACATATACTCTTTTCCCTAAATTATGAGCAAATAAAGCTGCTTCTTTTAAATCATCAAGACTAAAATTTAATGCATTAGCTCTTAAACTATAATCTTGTCCTCCAATATATATAGCATCTGCCCCATATAAACAAGCAATTTTAAGTCTCTCTAAATCTCCTGCTGGAGCTAATAATTCTAACTTTTCCATCTTATTTTCGCTCCTTTAACTTATAAATTGTCTCTTTATTTAAAAAACCATCATTTTCATTATCCATCATCTCAAAAGTATTTAAAAAATACATTACTTGATTATGACTAACTAACATCGTATTAACATAAAAATACTTAATATTACTTAAATTTAATAAATCCTTACCATTAAATATCTTATCTGAATACATTACTGTTCCATACTCATTTTCTACCGCTCTAAACTTAATACCTGTCGCTTTATCAGTAATAACATTAGTCTTCTCTTTAGGAATATTAAACTCTTCTTCCCAATTACTTAATAATAATCTTCTTGAATACATTACTTGATTATATCCATATAAATGAATACATACTGGTTTAATCGCCTTATCAGTAATAACTTTTAATTCATTTTTCGTAAGTTCATTCCCAATAAATAAACTATCTACTCTATCTAACCAAAAATTAACTGATTTAGTATTCGTCGCAAAATGGTTCTGAAACAAAATCATTTCTAACTTAGTATTTAACTTCTTTAATACTTGATATATCCCTATATCTTCAAAAACAATTCCTTTAATTGTTTTAAACTTCATAACTATATTTTTAAAATTATCTATCTCTTCAGAACCTAATATTCTATTTAAAATAATATATTTATTTGAAACATCAATTTCTTCTATATCTTCTAAAGAATATGTCTTATAACCAACACAATATCCTTCTAAACCAAAAAGAAAAGCAGCAACTCCTGCTTTTCTATAATCTTCTAGATGTTTTATATCATCTACATAAATTAATATTTTAGATATCATTTTTTCTAATGCTTACAGATAAGCCGTCTCCAACATCATAAAATTTAGTTTCAAATTCATCATTATTCTTTAAGAAATCAATATAATTTTCTATCTTACCTACTAATTGTTTTAAATTACGACTTGCTATTTGATTTCTATTTCCTACATGACCATGGAATTTTAAATTATCAGTTATAATAACTCCTCCAGGTTTTAAAAAATATTTATATTTTTCAAAAAATTTAGTATATTGACCTTTAGCTGCATCAATAAATATCAAATCATAACTTACACCTGATAAATTAACTTCTAAAGCATCTTGATATACAACTTCTATTCTCTTTTCAAGTCCACATTTCTTTACATTCTTAAGGCATTCCATATATCTAGCTTCATCACGTTCTATAGTTGTAATTTTAACATCATCTTTAACTGAAGCCATTAAAATTGCTGAATACCCAATTGCACTACCTAATTCTAATATTTCTTTAACATCATTTACTTTAATAAACTTTAAAATAAATGCTATCGAATCTTTTTCAATAATTGGTACATTATGTTCTTTAGCATAATGTTCCATTTCTATTATTTGTTCTTTCATTAACGATTCTCCTTAACTAATAATCATACCATAATCCATTACGTTTTAGTTCGGCTATCTTCGCCTCATGTTCTGCATTAGTCTTTGTAAAATAAGTTTCTTTATTCTTATCAGCAACAAAGAATAAATAATCATGTTCTTCTGGTTCAATTGCTGCTACTAAAGAATCTGTACTAGGATTACATATCGGTCCGACTGGTAACTTACCAATCATACTAGGATGTCTTGTATTATAAGCATTAGCTTCATCTATTTCTTTTTGATAAAGTTCTCTTTCACTTAATTCAACTTTAGCTCCATAATAAGTAGTAACATCACTACCCAAGCTCATTCCTGCCTTTAAACGATTATAAAACACTCCTGCCACTCCAGCACGATCATTACTATTATTACCTTCTAATTCAACAATACTTGCTAAAGTTAACATCTCATGTATTGAATACTTACTCTTTTCAATCTCCTCTTTATAAGGCTCTAATTTACTACTAGTCTCATCTAATAATCTCTTAATAATTTCTTCGATACTAGCATCATTATAAAAGATATAAGTATCAGGAGCTAAATAACCTTCAAGGGCATAATATAACTTATCATTTAATATATCATCCGTCAAGAACCAATACTCATCAATAAGTCCCTTTAAATACTCTTTATCATTCATTTTAGTTAATATTTCTTCTTCACTATAACCAAAATTACTACTAATAATTTTTACATAATTAACTAATCTTTTACCTTCAATAAAAGTAACTGTTACTGTATTATTAGCAATATCTCCCGCTGCCATTTTATCTATAATATCACTAAAACTCATACCCTTATTTAATTCATAAGTTCCTGCCTGTAAACTAGCATGATGTAATTTTAAATATGCATAAGCTGCATACTTATTTTTAATTAATCCTGCTTTTTCCAAATTATCTATAATAGTTTTTGTTGAATCTCCCGAATTAACAACAAATAATACTACATCCTGATCTGTTACTTCTTTTAAATTATTATCAACTGCTTCTAAATTAGTTTTATAAAAAACAACTAATCCTACACTAGCAATAACTATTAAAACTAATATTATTCCTAGTATAATAAGTATTTTCTTTTTCATATTAATGAGCTTGATTAGCTTCGTCTAATTTTTCTTGAACAGAAGATAAAATATTTTCAATAACTAACCATTCTTTTTCTGTTTCAATAGGTAATAATGCAGGATCTTGTCCAGTTGGATCATATACAGACGCATATACTTTAGTACTTCCTTCTTCATCTAAAGTATTATCAGTATATACGATATAACTCTTCTTAGTTTCATCAGAATCAAAAGTAAAAAGTATCTCGCATTCTACTTCTTCTCCTTGATCATTAACAATTGTAAAAACTCCTTTTTTTTCTTCCATAATTATTTTCCTTTCATTTTTAGATAGGTATCAAGTATTATACTTGCTGCTATTCCATCTATTACTTTTTTTCTTTTTTTTCGACTCATATCTGCTTCTAATAAAGTATTCTCCGCCATTATTGTTGTTAAACGTTCATCAACTAAATGAACTTCCATCTTGTATCTCTCTTCTAAAGCTTCTTTAAACCTTGTACTTCTTTCAGAAGCAAATCCTAGTGTATTATTCATATTTTTTGGTAATCCTAAAACTAAATCAGTTATTTCTTTTTCTTTGATAATTACATCTAAATCTTTAAATAAAAGATTATAATCTTCTCCATTCCATCTTAAAACCTTATAAGGTGATGAAATAGTATTAGTTTTATCAGATAAAGCTAAACCTAATGTTCTAGTACCTAAATCAAGTCCTAAGTATCTCATTCTACTTCAAATAATCTTCTAAAATAGTTGCTACTATTTCAGCACGATCTAAATCTAATATCTTACTACGACAATCTTTATAGTTAGATATATATCCAGGATCACCACTAATTAAGTAACCTACTATTTGATTAGTTGGATTATATCCTCTTTCTTTTAAAGCAGAATATACTTCTTTCAAGGTTGATGATATTAATTTCTCTTTAACTACATTAACATCAAACAAACTTGTATCATCATTCATATAACACACCTTCTTAAGTACACTATAATTTTATCATTAAATAAATTATTTGAAAAGCCTTTAATAAAATTTACCAATCCACAACTACTCATTTATTTGTTTTATATCATCAATATATTTGTAATTTAAATGGATTTCTCTTTAGACCACAATGACACTATTTATTTTCTAAATCAATATGTAAATTTAATTCTTCTTCAGTTGGTAATTCTTTTAAAATTTCAGGCGGTAAATATTCTGATAGCTCATATGAACTAACTCCAATTGGTTTGTTTATATCTCTAAGTGCATATTCTACATTTAATTTATTCTTATTTCTGACAAGTATAATACCTATAGATGGATTATCTAGCTCTGTTTTTAACATATCATCTAGGGCGGATAAATAATAATTCATTTTTCCTGCGTATTCTGGTATAAATTTTTTATTTTTCAGTTCAATTGCAACATAACAGTGGAGCTTTGTATGATAAAATAACAAGTCAATAAAATTTTCTTCATCATTAACTGTAACTCTATATTGATTAGCAATAAAACTAAAACCATTCCCTAATTCTAATAATGTCATCTTAATTCTATCTATCATTGCTTGTTCAATATCTTTTTCTACAAAATTCTCACGTAGAGCACCAACATCAAATATATAAGGGTCTTTCATAATTTCTTTTGCTAAAGAACTTTGTGGTTGTAAAAGCGTCAATTTAAAATTATTAGGTTTGTCCCCAAGAATTTGTCTACCATATGCATCTCTCTTTATTTGAGTTTCTAAATAATCATAACTCCAACCATTATTATAAGTTTCTTTTATATACCATATTTTTTGATTATTG
>CANRNY010000002.1 GCA_947632085.1 uncultured Bacilli bacterium
TTCATAGCTCAGTCGGTAGAGCAGAGGACTGAAAATCCTTGTGTCGCTGGTTCAATTCCCGCTGGAGCCACCAGATTGATACCAAACTCGGAAAATTCGAGTAAAAATAGAAAGCGTACTTGATAAAAGTGCGTTTTTGTGTTATTATGAATATGTCGAGGAGACTTGCATAAAATAAAAAAGGATACATTTGATTGGGCTAATCAAATGCAATCCCTTATTTAGGATAGCATCTGAAATCAACAAATGTTGAAATCAGATGCTTTTGCTATTTTAGAAGTAAAATAATTACGACTAAGAATAGGAGTAATATTATAATAAATTGAGAAAATTCTCTTTTTGTCATAAATATCACCACCTTTCTTTTATCATTTGATAAATAGAAAGGGAAAGCATCTGATATATTCCAAATGTATCCACTAATACCATATCAAACAAACGTTCTTTGTGCAATGATTTATACTATAAATTTTGACAATTTAAAAAACATACTTGTATATTGACTTATCAATATGCTTAATATTAATAGGAGAAAATACTATGAATAAATATTTGAAAGTTATGTTTGGAACATCATCTGGTGCAAATAATAATTTAAAATATAAAATTGATGAAATAAATATTTCAAATAATTGGAATCCTTCAGCACAAGATCCTAAAAAGGAATTACAAGTATATGAAGAAGTTATAAAAATATTAAATAAAATTAAAGATTAAAAGTTATTATACTCCTTCCTTTAGGGCACCAGAAGAAAAATAAAGTAACTTATAAAAAGTTACTTTTTTTGTGCTTATATAAAGTTTATTATAGGAATTAAAGTGTGATATAATTAAATAGTATCATAGGAGGAATTTGATGGAAAACTTAACTGTAGAACAATTATTAGAAGAATATCCGTATTTAAAAAGAATGGCAGAAGATACAATTTTTACAACTGAGGAAGATTTGAAAAATCTACGAAAAGGTGAACAAATAAAAATTGATAATCAAGATATTAGTGCAGAAGTTCTTAGAAGAATAGTACAAGATGATACTTATTATGATTATGCTAGTAGATTCTTTAATAATGATATAAGTCGTTTTTGTATAAGTTATATTATTAATGGAGATGTAGGAGGTGCACTTTATTATCAAAAACCACAAATTATTAAAGGAATAGAACAACTTATTTCAACAAAACAATTAGTTTTAATACCAGAAGAAGAACAAAGATATGCAAAATTAAAAGGAAATGCATCATTTGAAAAATTTTTAGAAAAGAATAAAGGTAATAATTATAATATTGATATAGATGGAAATAAATATTCAATTCCTATTGATCAAATTATTTCTTTAATGCAATTATCAGAAGAAGAATTTGATAGATTATGTAATGATAATGAAATAAAGTATATTGGAGGTATTCCTAAATCATTCTTAATATATGCTGCTATTAAATTTTTTATAGAGTATAAAGTTTTTGACGAATATATAATGCCATTTGTAGTAGTAGATAGATTTAATGATATTAAGGCACTACAGAAGATAGATTTACAAGCGATTAATAAACATTTAGAAACGGAAGATTCAAAATTTAGAGAAGTTCAACTTGATATTGATTTAGAAAAGGCGATATTAGATGGAATGCCTCAAGATGCTAGTGACTTAGAAAAGGCAATATATATCTATATAAAAATGTGTAAAATATTAACTTATGACGATGAATATTATGCAGTAGATCAAAAAGGAGAAGCAGCAGAGAAACACGAGAATGTTAGTTATGTTTCTAGTATTACTCCAAGTAATAATAAAGTTGTATGCTTTGAATTTAATTTAATATATTCAAAACTTTTAGATAAGTTAGGAATAAAATTTAAAAGTGATTATAAGAATATGGTTGGAGAGGCGTATGGAGCTGGTCATGCTAATTTAGAGTTTAGAAGTGGTAAATATTTAGTTAAGGCTGATTCTGTTACTTCTATTTTACAAGGAGATATAATGCAAGCGAAACTAAATCAACCTTTAGTGGGCTTAAGATGCATTAATATTAATGAAAAGACGCAACAAGAATTTAAGAGTATGGTTTCTAAAATATATGAATTAATTGCTAATCAGGAACGTCAATTAGAAGAAAAGCAAGGAGTTGAACATATTCAAACTTTTGAGGAAGTGATGCATGAATATTCAAAAACTACGACTAATTTAAAAGAAGTTGATTTAGGTGAAAAATTATCTATTTTAATTGATAAAGTTAATGCGACTAAAATGGTTGGAATTGATTCTTTATCATATGTCTTACAATTAAGGAAAGTATTATTTAATGAACAAGAAAGACAAAATAATATTGCTGTAACTGTTATAAGAAACAACGAACCATTTGATTCAGAAAAAGTGGCAATGGCAAGTGCTATTTTCACATTAAATCTACAAAGCTTTGCAGAGAGTCCAGAACAAAACATATATTATTATTTTAATCCAAATAAAGATTTAGTTCCTCTTACCAGAGAAGAACTTCAAGAAAAATTTAATGATGGAGTTTTTGATTATGTTGAAAATGATGATCCAAGAATTCCAGGAATAGTTGTAGGTGGAGGAATAAAAAAATGATAGAACGTTTAAGATTACTTAATAATAAATTAATAGAATTAAATATGAATAATGAAGAAAATTTAAAAAAATATAAACTTATTCAAAAGATTTTAAGTGATGACAAGTGTTTTTTAAAAATGGAAATAGAATATGCATATTCTATTTTACGAGATTTAGGGATAGCAGAGACTGATTTAAAGAAAATATATATGGAATTAATTGATATAAAAAATAGCTAAAAAGAGTGAATATTTGAAAATATAGAACGTGTTTCTATATTTTTTTTGTTATTTGAACAAAATTATTCTATTTTTTACGATTAATTAAATAAATTTTATTGACAATTATTTTTTTAACTGGTATACTTAGACTTGTCCAGAGCAAATGGGCGATTAGCTCAGTTGGTTAGAGCACCTGCCTTACAAGCAGGGGGTCATAGGTTCGAGTCCTATATCGCCCACCATTTTTTTGCCGACATAGCGTAACTGGCAGCGCAACTGACTTGTAATCAGTAGGTTGGGGGTTCGACTCCCTCTGTCGGCACCAGATTTTGGGAGGATAGCGAAGTGGTCAAACGCGGCAGACTGTAAATCTGTTCCTTCGGGTTCCATGGTTCAAATCCATGTCCTCCCACCATTTCTGTATTGCCTTGTAGCCAAGTGGTAAGGCATCAGACTTTGACTCTGACATTTCGATGGTTCGAGTCCATCCAAGGCAGCCATTCTTATGTTCCGCTAGCTCAGTCGGTAGAGCATTTGACTTTTAATCAAAGGGTCTGGGGTTCGAATCCCCAGCGGGACACCATTTTATTAATTACAAGGGTTACCTTGTTTTTTAGTACAAATAACTTGCATTTTGCATAAAATAAAGATATAATGAAGATGCGTTTATGGAAACGAATCCAATTATCGCGCTCTTAGCTCAATTGGATAGAGCATTTGACTACGGATCAAAAGGTTAGGGGTTCGACTCCCTTAGGGCGCACCATTATTTATCGAGAAGTAGCACAGCTTGGTAGTGCACTAGTTTTGGGAACTAGGGGTCGCAGGTTCGAATCCTGTCTTCTCGACCATTTAGATTATAAAGCCCTTATTTAAGGGCTTTTAATATGCCTTAGTGTTTTAAATTCCTTAAAAATCCCTTAGAAAAATGATATTATTAAGATATAGTAAGTATAAAGTTATTGCTTTGGAGGAATTTAAATGGGAAATATTGATGAAATAATTGAAATGTTAAATGAAAATAATGATTTTGAAATTCAACAAAAAGGTATTATAGAAGGGAAAAAAATAAAAAACTTTAATGTTTTTTTACAACCTAGAAGTATTGAAAACTGTAAATTAGTTTGGAAAAATTGTGCAATTATTATATCTAGTAAAAGCGATAGTGAGTTACTAACTTATTTTGACGAGCTATTTACTTGGATTCAGGATATTAATTGGCCGGGTGCTATTTTGATTGAAGAAAGATTAAAAGAAATGAAAGACATAACTTATTTAAAAAGAAAGCTTAATGAAAAAATAAAGATTGCCGCTTCTATAGAAGATTATGAATGGTTAAAACAATTAAATAAGATAAAAAATTACTTTCAAAATTAATTTAATAATATGTTATATACGTGATAAAATAAGTTTATTAGGTGATATGTTTGAAGAAGAAATTAATTATAGGTATGATAATTTATATAATATTGTTTGTTTTAGGGAAGATAATATTAAATTATTTTGATATGGAATACTTAGCTTATTTTTATAATATATCTTTTATTTTATTAGGGATTATAGTATTTATAGTTACTTATTTAATATATAAAGAAGATAAAATGAATAAAGTAAAAGGTGGTATTATTGTTTTAATAAGTGAATATGTAATAGAAGTATTTATAATGGTAATTATATATGGAATAGTATTATTTGCTGGTGGTTTAGAAAAAGAAAAGATAATTACAGAGAATAATGAATTATATGTTTTACGATATGAAAGTACATGGCCTGATTATTCAGCAGTAAAAAAATATAAATGTGTTACTTTCTTTATTAGAAAAAAAGAATCAGTTGAAGTAAATGTAATTAGTTCTTAAGTAAAAGAGTGATGAGATGAAAAAAATACTAATTAAATTAATAGAGTTATATCAAAAAATTCCAGGACATATTCATTTGATGTGTCGTTTTACACCGACTTGTTCGGAATATATGAAAGAAGCAATAGAAAGATATGGTTCTGTAAAAGGAGTATGGCTTGGTACAAAAAGAATATTTAGGTGTAATCCATTTGGTGGGCATGGATATGATCCAGTTCCTATAAAAGAAAATAAATGATATAATAAGAATGGTGATAGTATGAAAAAAGAAACAATTCTTGATACTTTATCTTTTATAGTTGCTGTTGCAACAATTGTAATTGCTGTATGTTTTAGAAATAATTATACATATTTAATATTAGTAGCGAGTATAGGAGCAACAATATATGGTTTGTTGGCTTCTTTAAATAAAAATAATTATGGATATATATTCTTAAGTTTAGGAATAAGTGCGTTAATAACAATTATATTGTATATGAATAAAGTACTTGTTAAAGCTGATGCAATAACTTTTATGATCACTTGTAGTGTCTTTATATTAATGATTATTACTTTAATTTTCAATTATTTAAATCGTAAAGAGAATTTTAAAAGATATGATATGATGGTGGTAGGAAGAGTAATTGATTTAGTTAAGAATCCTAATACTAAAAATGAATATTTTCAACCTGTTTATGAGTTTGAAATTGATGGTAAGGTATATAATGTTAATTATCCGCTTTTTAAGAATAAGTTTATTCCTAATATAGGGGATGAACAGAAAATATATGTTAATTCTAAAGATCATGAAGATGTTTTCTTTGATAAAAGTACAGGGGAGAAGATATACGACTATGCTTTAAGTGCTTTTTTAATAATTGCTTCACTAATTATAATGATTACTTTGTTTATATAAGATGAATGAAGAAGAATTAATGGATAGTTTAAGACAAGAATTTAAAGTTCTTGAATTAAAAAGATTTCAAATAGTTAATAATTATGTGATGGGAATAGTAAAAATTAGTGAGATAAAAGATTTTAAAGACTTATTATTTAAGTTTAGAGAAAGATTAGATGGTATAATAATTAGTGATATCAACTTAATTGAGTTAGCAAAAATGAAAAGCCAAGTACAGCACTATAATACCGAGGTTTTAGAGGATGAAAACATTTTAAGTATGGCTTATAGTAATGTTGATTAGATATATAGAAAAGTTATAACAGAATAATTTTTCTTTTTTTTTTCCATAATAGTTGATATAATTAAGACATTCCCTTTGGTAAAGGTAGTGAAAAATTTTTATGAAAAAGAAATATTTAGTAATTGCGATATTACTAATGCTTATGGGGAGAATAGAAGTAAAGGCATTGGTATATAGTGATTGCAAAGTATTAGCTTCGTATAAACTTTATTCAAGTTTAGATGAAGAACAAATTATTTGTAAGGGTGAAGTGTTTGGTAAAAGTACTGATTCAATTTATTACTCTGGTAAAGGTAGTACAATAGAGCTTAATAATGCTGATATTTATTACTTTACAAGTGGTGATATAGCAAATGTAACTTTAGATATAAAAAACAACAATAATATTAGTTTATTAGATCTAAAAGATAATGAAATTAAAGTAACAGGTAATGGTTCTTTAAAATTTAAACAAAATTCTTATGTAAAAAAAGTTGTTAATGGATTACCAGTTTATCAGTATTCATATAATGACAAATTAATATTATCAGATGATAATAAAATATACGAGGGAACTACATTAGAATTTGAAGAAGCATACGATACTTTAAAAGAAGAAAATAAATTAAATAATCAGTACAATATAGAAGATTTTGTTTTAGAACAAGTCATTGATTATACAAAAATGACATCTGTTACAGTAACAAAATCTTGGATATCTAGTCATATTAAGACAGATTTAGCTATATCTTTAGATAATGGATATGGTGTAATTAAATATGTAGAACCTAAAAAAGAAGAAAAGAAAGAAAGTAATACTAATAGTTCAACTTTAGAAAGTGATAATGTTATATTAATATCTAAGAAGAAAGTTAATGCTAAATATAAATTAGCTGTTGATGATTTAAAAGAAGAAGAAATAGCACAGAAAGTTTCTGATTCAATAGATAAATTATTAGTTGGTTTATATGATGTTAATGTTTATAATGGTAAAAAGATTGTTTCAATGAAAAATGGATCTTATACTATAAAGATAAAACTAGAAGATAATATCGATGAATATGAAAATTATCAAATTATATATGTGGATGATAAAGGGGAAATAGCTGAATATATTGATGCTAAAGTAGAAGATGGGTATATTGTTTTTGAAACATCTCATTTAAGTCAATATGGAGTTATTGCTAATCCTGTTGTTGTATCAACACCAGAGATAGAAGCTGTTGATGTTGATACTAAGTCAGTAGATGTTGGTAATATACTAAAAGTATCTTTATTAGTAGCATTTATTATTATAGCTTTAGGTTTAATAGGTTTTACAATATTTAAAAGTAATTTACTTGTAAAAAGGAAAAGAAAGAGAAAAAAGGCCTAATATAGGTCTTTTTTTGATATAATTAATTATGGTGTGTATTAATGAAATATTTTATTATTTATATTGTTATAATTAATATAATTTGTTTTATAGTTTATAGAATAGATAAGTTTCTAGCAAAAAAGAATTGTTTTAGAATTAGTGAAAGATGTTTATTTCTATTTAGTTTTTTTGGTGGTGCTTTGGGAGCAATAATAGGTATGTTACTATTTAGACATAAGACAAAAAAGTTTAAATTTTATTTATGGAATATTATAATGTTAATAATATGGATATATTTAGTATTTAGTTTTATGAAAGGGAGTATGTAAGATGGAAATGGTTGTTCATTTAGATAATGATGTTTTTGAAATAGTAAGAGATGGAATTAAAGATGTTGAAGTAAGAGTTAATGATGAAAAAAGAAGAAAGCTTAAGGTTGGAGATACTTTGATATTTTTAAAAAGACCTTTGGATGATGAAGAAATTAGGACAACAATAACTTTTTTAGATTATTATGATAATTTTACAGAATTGGTAGAACATTATGAAATGAAAAGGTTATATTTAGAGAGTTATACGAAAGAAATGTGGTTACAAGAGATGAAAAGGTTTTATAGTGATGAGGAACAAGCAAAGTATGGAGTAGTAGCTATAGGCTTTAGTAAGGAGTAATTTATGAAAAAAAGTGCAGGTATATTGCCTTATAAAATAGAAGATAATGAATTAAAAGTTTATTTAGAACATCCAGGAGGACCTTTTTGGGCTGGTAAAGATAAATGGAGTATTTGTAAGGGAGAATATAGTGATGAACCAGCTATTAAGGCAGCGATAAGAGAATTTAGGGAAGAATCAGGATTTCTAATTGAAGAAGAAAGTTTAGAGTTTTTGGGTTCACAAAAATTAAATTCAACGAATAAGTTAATTACAATTTTTATTGTTAAAAAAGATTTGGATGCTACTAAAATGAAAAGTAATACGTTTGAGATGGAGTATCCTTTTGGATCAGGTAAAATAAGTAGTTATCCAGAGATGGATGAGGGTAGATGGTTTACAATAAGTGAAGCAAAGACGAAAATATTAAAAGGACAAGATAGAATATTAGATAAACTAGAAGATAGATATAATAATGGTTATTTAAAGTAAGATATGTTATTATTTATAAAGAGCGGAGTGGTTAAATGATAGATATTATTGCTAAATACTTTTTATTATTTATTATTTATTCATTTTTAGGTTGGTGTATGGAAATGGTTTATTGCTATTACTGTACAAAAAAATGGGTGGATAGAGGTTTTTTAATCGGACCAATATGTCCAATATATGGAGTTGGTTGTTTAGGGATATCACTTTTATTAATAAAGTATAAAAATGATCCAATAGTATTGTTCTTAATGACAGCTCTAATATGTTCTTTATTGGAATATTTTACTAGTTATTTGATGGAAAAATTGTTTAAAGCAAGATGGTGGGATTATTCAGATAAAAAGTATAATATTAATGGTAGAATATGTTTAGAATTAATATGGGCATTTGGAGTACTTGGTTTATTTATTGTTTATTTAGTTCATCCATTTTTTATAAATATTTTAAATGGAATAGATAATTCGTTTTTGATTTTTGTATCAGCGATATTATTTGTCCTTTTTATGGTAGATAATGTTATTTCATTTAGAATAATTAGTAGTTTTAAAACTGTAGCTAAATCTGTTCATAAAGATAGTACAGAAGAAATTACAAAGAAGATAAGAGAAAAATTAATGAAACAAGGGGGATTATATAAAAGACTTGTTAATGCCTTTAATTTTGAAGCTTCAGAAAAGTTATTAAGAGAAGTAAAAGAAAAAATTAAACATAGAACAAAGGAAGCTAAAGAAAGAATTGATAAAGAAATAAAGAAAAAGAAACAAAGTAGATGATAAAGAATGTTTAGAAAGAAGAAAGCTATATTTGATAAGATTAATGATTATTTAATAAAAAAAGGTCATGAAATGTGTATGTCTATTTATTTAAATAATTATAATGGGAATAATATTTATATAAGATTTGATTATGTTAAGAAGATGTCAGTTTATAAAGTAGTATGGGTTGATTTGAATTTCTTTAATGAAAGTCGAATGGAAGATTATATTAATTCGCAAATGATGACAAAGTTTTTAGCGATGAAATTAGTTAATAAATTAACTAAAGAAGAACATGAAAGCTGTTATGATTTTAATGATGATATAATAGGTGATAGAGTTGAAGTATTAACTTATTTTAATGAACCACGTGAATATGTTTTTGATCGTTTTTTACCTTTAGGTTGGGACTTTTTAATTGATCCGTTAGCTATGATATTTAGTTATTTACCACGAGGTATGGAAGTATTTTTAAATGAAATATTTGGTAAGTATGATCAATTAGAAGAAAGATATAATTATTTAAAACCAGTAAAATTTGATTTATTACATGATGATTTTAATAAGTTATTTAAAGCACAAATAATTGAAAGAGGCGAAAAGTATTTTACGGGTGGAAAAGTTTCTTTCTTAGAAAAAATAGAAAACAAGTATACGGCGATTGTTGATGGGACTGTACCTTATTTAGTTGTATTAGAATGTGTTAGTGATAGTCATGTCTTAATGTGGTGTAATTGTAAATATCCAACTTTTTGTAAACATATATATGCTGTTATTAGAGCAATAAGAGAAAAGAAGTTTAATAATTTTTATAAAGTAAGATATATTGGTAGTGCTCAAACATTATTAGATAAAGTAACAGTTGGTAATTTTTATTTATGTTTTGGAGTAGAAGGAGATAAGTTATTACTTGTTACATCAGAAGGAAATATATTCCCCGCTAATATAATGCATAAAAATAAATGTGTTTTTGAAGTTATTGAAGATGATGATGAATGTAGTTTATCGAAGTATTTAGAAGAAGTAAAAGAAAAGTAATTACTTCTTTTTTATTGTAGATATTTTTGATAAAATTAGTTTAGGTGGTATTATGATGTTTGGTTTTGAATCACTTTTAGGAATGTTAAAACGTAACAGTGTCGAAAAACTAAATGGAGGAATTTATACTAAATTGTATGGGCATACGATTATGGCTGTTTTAATTACTTTAGTATTAAATGACTTTTTATTAATGCTATTTAGTAGAACAATTCCTGCTTTGTGTTTAGTTACTCCATTTATTCTACTAGTAATGTTATATTTGTATTTAGTTAATAGAAAAGGACTTTTTGGTGTTACAAATAATAATTTTATTTTAATAAAGCTTAAAATGTTTTGGTTTAAAGAGAAAGAAGTTTATGAGATACCTATTGAGAAGATAAGATATTTAGATGTTAAAAATATATTTGGTTTAGTTTTTGTAAAGATGTTTTTTATTAGTGATATAGGTAAGTTTGAGAAGGTTAAGTTAATTTGTTCGAAAATAGTTTTAGGACTTGATCGAAAAGAATATAAAAAGAATTATAAAGTTGTGGTAGATAAATTGTTAGAAGTACAAAAAGTAATGGATAAAGGTGATTTTTAATGCTACAAATAAAGAATTATAGTCTGGAATATTTTAAAGGTAAGAGAATTATTGATAATTTAAATATGAGTATTAGAGAAGGAGATATTTATGCCTTTGTAGGAAGGAATGGGGCTGGTAAGACGACAACTATTAAGTCAATAGTTGGAATTAATCATATTACAGAAGGAGATATTTTATTAGATAAAATAAGTATTTTAAAAGATCCAATAAAATATAAAAATATGATTGCTTATGTACCTGATAATCCTATTTTGTATGAACATTTAACAGGTATTGAATATTTAAATTTTATTGCTGATATTTATGAAATGACTTATAAAGAAAGAGAAAAAAATATTAAGTTATATGCTAATAAATTTGAATTATATGATGATTTAAATGATTTAATAAGTAGCTATTCACATGGAATGAAACAAAAATTAGTTTTAATTGCGGCTTTTATGCATAATCCGAAATTATATGTTTTAGATGAACCATTTGTTGGACTAGATCCAAAAGCTTCTTTTACTTTAAAGGAATTGATTAGAAGTAAAGCAGAAGAAGGAAAAATAATCTTTTTTTCAACACATGTATTAGATGTAGCTGAGAAGTTATGTAATCGAATTGCAATTATTAAAGATGGTAAAGTAATTGTTGATGGGGATATGGATAGAATTATTGCTGATAAGAGTTTAGAAGAGATATTTATGGAGTTGGTAGTTGATGAATAGATTTTTTAAACTGTTATATGTAAATTTACTGGCTTTATTTGATATTAATAAAATTAAAATAGCAAGAGAAAATAGAGTTAAAAGTAATTTAGAACGTAAGACGGTAATAATGGGAATTGTTGCTTTATTCTATGGATATTTACTATATAAGTTATTAATGAAAGCTAATATAACTAATAATATATATATTTTGGTTATAGGTTTTCTTTTAAGTAGTATTTTTTGTTTAGTAATTGATTTAAGTTTAATAGAACCAATTATTTTTAAGGGTGAAGATAATGATATGTTATTTTCTTTACCATTAACTAAGTATCAAATTATATTTAGTAAATTATTTACAATATATTTAAGAAATTTACTTTTTGTAACGATTATTATGTTTTCAACAATATTATCGTTTATTAATTATGGTCAAAGTGTTAATGATGATTTTGTTTTGATGTATGTTATTAGTTCATTATTTATTCCTTTTATACCAATTGTTATAGCAACAATTATTTCATATATTAATTCATATTTAAAAGTTAAATTAATTAATAATAAAGTATATTATTATATTTTGAAGTATATAGTTATTATTTTAATCTTTATAGTTTTATTTATGGTATTTAGAGGAACTAATATAGATAGTATAGATCAATTTGTACATTTATTTATAGATAAAGCTAATATTATATATCCGATGAATTTTTTCTTTTATATTATGGTTAGAGATGAAAACGTATTATTCTTTGTATTACTTATTGTAATACCAATATTAGTTATTTATGTATATAGTTTTTTATTATCAAATAATTATTTAAAAATTTGTTCAATGTTAAAAGGGATAAAAAGAAAAGTATCATTTAAGTATAAAAGAACAATTAATTTACATAAAGTTTTAGGTATGGTTAGAAAAGAAGTAACTAATTTGTTAGCTAATAAGTATTATTTATTTAGTTCTTATGCGATGATAGGAATGTTATCAGTAATGTTATTTATATGTTTACGAGTGGTTAATTTAGATGTAATAAAAAGTATTGAGAATTTTGATATTTATTTGAATTTATATTGTCCAACTATTTTAGCTATGTTTGTAACGTTTAATATAATGGGTATTTCTTCGATGAGTTTAGAAAAAGATAATATGCAAATGCTTAGGACGATGCCAATAGGAATGGGTAAGATTATTTTTGGTAAATGGTTATGTAATGTATTACTTAGTAGTATTTTTATAATTATTAATGCATTTATAGTATGGGGATGTTTAAATAAAGATCTTAGTTTATTTATTTTTAATATTATCGTTCCATTTTTTGCTTTAATGTTTGCGTCATTAACAGCTATTATGTTAGATTATCGTTTTATATGTAAGGGTGAAATTAATGATAATGTTATAATAAAACAACGATTAATTACTTTATTGCCATCATTTATTTCCTTAGTAATAGGAATATCCCCATTTTTCTTACCAGCTTATGTTAAATATAAGTTTGTTTTAGGCAGTTATATTTTATTATTTATAATATTAATGATTATTGAAATAGTTTATATGTTTATTAATAGAAAAAAATTAGTTAAAGGCCTATTTAATTAGTAATGAAAAGTATTCAATAAAGTGTTATAATACGTATCAATTAAAGGTTTATGAATAGAGATGAAATTTAATGAAAGAAAAATTACAAAATAAATATTTAGCTTGGGGTTTAACAGCGTTTTGTGTTTTAGCGGCTTTGTTACTTTTGTTTTTTGCTATATCTAGTTCACATCATATAATTGGCTTTTGTAAAAAGATATTTGTTATTTTAACGCCTTTTATATATGGTTTAGTAATTGCTTATATTATGAATCCAGTGGTTAATTTCTTTGATCAGAAGGTTTATAGTAAATTAATAGATAAAGTAATTAAGAAAAAGAAAGATTATAAGAAAGTTATAAGATGTCTATCTTTGATTACTAGTTCAGCAATTTTTATTGGTTGTTTATTAACTTGTTTAAGTTTTTTATTTCCTGAAATAATGAAAAGTTTAGAAATGTTAGTGACAAATATTAATACTTATTTGGCTAATAGTAAGGATATGTTAATTAATTTAACAGGTAATAGTGAAGCAATGACAACTTTTATTAATGAAAACTTTAGTAAATTAGGAAAGTTTGTTAATTCGTGGATAGATAATATTGTATTTGAAGATATGTTAACAATGATTAGTAATAGTATTTTTAGTGTTTTAAAAGTTTTATATAATTTAATTATTGGTTATATAATTTCTATATATGTTTTATTTGATAAAGAGAAATTTAAAGCACAAATAAAAAAGTTACTATATACATTTTTTGATAATGAAACGATAAATATTATTTTAGAAAATGTTAGATATACTGATCGTGTATTTGGTGGTTTCTTTACTGGTAAATTAATTGATTCTTTAATAATAGGAATTTTATGTTTTATAGCAATGTTAATATTAGATATGCCATATGCTTTAGTTATTGCGATGATTGTTGGTGTTACTAATATTATTCCATATTTTGGACCATTTATTGGTGCAGTACCAAGTGCTTTTTTAATATTTTTAGTAAGTCCAGGTAAATCAATAGTATTTTTAATCTTCATTTTAATTTTACAACAATTTGATGGTAATATTTTAGGGCCTAAGATATTAGGTAGTAAAACAGGATTAAGTAGTTTTTGGGTTTTATTCTCGTTAATTATCTTTGGTGGATTATTTGGGATGGTAGGAATGATAATAGGAGTACCAATATTTTCAATATTATATTCATTTGTTAATGGTTTAGTTAAGAAGAGATTAAAAGATAAAAATTTACCAATTGATTCTAAAGATTATAATAATTTATTATATGTTGATGAGAAGACAGGTAAATTAGTTTATGAAAAATAAAGATATTTAATATATCTTTTTTTCTTGGTATAATTTTATTAGGTGATAATTATGGATTATGAAAAAGTAAGAAAAAATATGACAATTAGAAATAATTATCTATGTAAGATGGCAACTAAAGATAGTGAAGCATTTCGCTTTAAGGAAGTTAAAGATAATGATTTTAGAACACCTTTTTTTAGAGATATAGATCGTATTGTTTATTCTTTATCATATACGAGATATATGGATAAGACACAGGTATTTAGTTTTAATGATAATGATAATATAAGTAAACGTATGACCCATGTGCAGATGGTTAGTAAAATAGCAAGAACGATAGGGCGTGCATTAGGGTTAAATGAAGATTTAATAGAAGCAGCAGCTTTAGGACATGATTTAGGTCATGTACCTTTTGGACATGCGGGAGAAAGAATTTTAAATGAAATAAGTTTAAATAATGGGGAAGGTTATTTTAATCACAATGTTCAAAGTGTTAGAACTTTAATGACTTTAGAGAATAATGGTAAGGGTAGTAATATAACATTACAAGTATTAGATGCAATAATGTGCCATAATGGAGAATTAGAGTTAGAAGAGTATCGTCCACGTAAGAAAGATAAAGACACATTTTTAAAAGAATATGAAGAAACATATAAAGATAAAGATATGATTAAAAAGTTAGTTCCAATGACTTTAGAAGGTTGTGTCGTAAGAGTAAGTGATATTATTGCTTATATTGGAAGAGATATTGAAGATGCAATAAGAATGAAGATTATTAATCCTGATGAAATACCTAAAGAAATATCTGATGTTTTAGGATTAACTAATCGTGAAATAATTAATACAATTATAAATGATTTAGTAAGTAATAGTTTAGATAAAGATTATTTAAAACTAAGTAATAATATTTTTCAAGCGATAAAGAGTTTAAAACAATTTAATTATGAACATATTTATGCTAAAGCTAATAGTAAGGAAATGTTAGATTTATATGAGGATATGTTTAATAAAGTATTTACTAATTGTTTAAATGATATAAAGACCAATAATAAAGAAGGCCATATATTTACTATTTTCTTAAATGATATGACTGATGATTATTTAAATAATACTAGTGATGAGCGAAAAGTTATTGATTATATTGCTGGAATGACTGATGATTTTATAGTTTCTGAATATAATAGTATTACAGATTAATAAAATTATATAAATTATAATTGATTTTAATTAATTAAAATATTATAATTTAAGTAGCGAAAAGATAGTTCGCGTAGTGAGGAGTTATTTATGGAAGAACAGACAAAAGCTACTACTCCATCTCCAAAGAAAACTGATAAGGTGAAAGATAGTGGCAAGAAAGTATTAGATTCAGCAAAAGAAGGTGGCAAAACTGTAGTAGATAAAGCTACAGAGTTCTCAAAGAGGGATTTTGGTAAATTTAAAGGATTACATATAATGATAGCTTGTGGCGTTGTTGTTGTATTAATTCTATTATTAGTAGTAGGAACACTTGTTAGTGGTGGAAGTGGAGTTAAGTACCCTATTGTTTATTCAGATGATGATGGAAACTTATACTTAATGAAACCTAATGCTAAGGATGAAGATGATGCTATTAAATTAGCAGGAGATTCTTCAAATGATGTTCATTATGCTAATACAACTGATAGATATGTTCTATTTACTAAAGATAGCGATTTATATTTATATGATTCTAAAGCTAAAGAAGAAACTAAGAAAATTATTTCTGACGTTGATGAAGCTTACTTCACAGAAGATGATAAATATATAATAGCAACTGATAGTGATAACAATCTATATTCTTATAACTTTAAGAAAGATAAAGAAAGATTAGATACTGATGTATCAAGTATTTATGATTTCGATAATAATCGTGTTGTATATGAAAAAGATGGTAGTGTTTATGTAAGAAGTATAAATGCTAAAAAAGATGATAGAAATAAAGTAACTGATGAATATAATAGTGCTTTACAATTAAGTGAAGATGGTAAGACGATTACTTATATTGATGATGATTATACATTAATGGTTTATAATATTAGTAAAAAAGAAAATAATAAAATTGCTAGTGATGTTTCTTCATATTCATGTGAAGGATCTGAATCTTGTAAAAACTTATATTATATAGTTACTGATGATGAAAAAGACCTATATTACTATAATGGTAAAGAAGGTACAAAAGTTGCATCTGATATTGCTTCTCTTTATGCTACTGATGCTAAAGAACAAAAAGCTGTTTATACCGTTGCTGATGGTGATGAATATACTTTATATTATCAAAAAGGAACAAAAGACGCTGCTAAAGTTGAAGATGGATTAGAAAGTGTTAGAGGAGTATTATTCTTTGAATCTAAAGAAATATATTATCTAACTGGTGATAATGAAATTAAATATGCTAAAGTTAGCGGAAATAAAGTTGGCGATGTTAAATCTGTAGTTGACGATGTTGAAACAGTAGAAGAAACTAAAAATGGATATGTATTTATTGCTGATGTTGATGATGATGAAAACGGAACACTTTATATAGCTCAAGGTGGAAAAGCTAAAGAAATAGCTGATGATGTTTATAGTTATAAATTAAATGTAGGTAAAGATGGTAAGAAAGTTTATTACTTACAAGACTTTAAAACTACTGGTGATTTATATGTAACATCTGGTGGTAAAGGTAAAAAAATTGAATCTGATGTTCGTTCTTATGTAGTAGTAAATCCTAACTTGATTTATTTATTAAAAGATTATAGTAGCTCTAAATCTAGAGGAGACTTATATAGATCTAATGGAAGTAAATCAGTTAAATTAACAGAAAATGTTAGTGGAATTTATACTAATATGAATGTTGGTTATGACCCAGAAAAATAAGGTTCTCTTTGAACCTTTTTTTTGTAATAATAATTGTCAGAAAAAGTAGACCTAGTTTAAGGTTTACTTTTTTCATGTTATAATATAAATGGTGATGAAAAGTGAAATTTACAAAAATGCATGGTTTAGGAAATGATTATATTTATATATATGAAGAGGATATAAATAAAGAAAAGAGAAATGATGAATTTTATAGTAAAATAGCTATTAAACTATCAGATAGACATTTTGGAATTGGAGCAGATGGAATAATATTAATCAAAGAAAGTGATAAAGCAGATTTCTTTATGCAGATATATAATGCTGATGGCTCTAAGGGTGAAATGTGTGGTAATGGTATACGTTGTGTTGGTAAATATGTTTATGAAAGAGGATTAACTAATAAAAATAAATTAGCTATTGATACTTTAGCGGGAATTAAATATTTAGATTTATTAGTAGATGATAATAATAAAGTAAATGAAGTAATTGTTGATATGGGTGAACCGATGTTACATAATGGAAGTCCAGTAAGTCTTAATTGTGAACATACTTTAAAAGTAGATGATGAAGAATATCAAGTAATGGATATTTCAATGGGTAATCCACATACAATAATATATGTTCCAGAAATAACAGATTACTTAGTATTAGAAGTAGGACCAAAGATAGAAAATAATAGTTTTTATCCGAATAGAACAAATGTAGAATTTGTTAAAGTAATAGATGATAGTACTTTAGAAATGAGAGTTTGGGAAAGAGGTAGTGGAGAGACGATGGCTTGTGGTACAGGTGCTTGCGCAGTAGCTACTTCTTATATGCTTAAACATCCAGAGGTAAAAGAAATACAAGTAAAGTTAAGGGGTGGAACTTTAAATATTAAGTGGAATAGTGATAAACATATTTTAATGCGTGGTGAAGCAACAAAAGTATTTGACGGAGAAATAGAAGATAGTATTATAAAATAGTTAAATTAAGACATAATATTAGTTAGAGGTGGCATATGGAATATAAAATGTATGATTGTAAAACTTATCGTATACATACAATAAAAACAGATAAATTTAAAAATTGTTCAATGGAAATAATGTTTAGGAATGAATTAGTTAAAGAAGAGATTACAGAAAATAATATGTTAGTAGATATCTTAATGCATTCTAGTAAAAAATATCCTAAAAGAAGAGATGTTTCTATTGCTTTAGAAAATCTTTATAGTACACAAATTAGAGGTGTAGCAACAAGACTTGGTAATAGTACGATGTTATCTTTTATTACTGATTTTTTAAATCCTAAATATTGCTTTGATGGATATTTAGATGAAGTAATTAATTTTTCTTTTGAAATGCTATTAAATCCTAATGTTACGGATAAAAAGTTTGACCAAAGAAGTTTTAATATAATAAAAAATAGAATTAAAAGTGATATTGAATCATTAAAAGAAAATGCTACTAGATATGCATTTAGAAGAACATTAGATAATATGGATAGTAATAGTCCAACTAGTTATTATATGGTAGGTTATTTAGATGACTTAGAAAATATTACACCATCTACTTTATATGATACTTATAATAATGTATTAAATAATTATATATGTGATATATTTGTTATTGGTAATTTAGAGATGGATGAAGTTGTTAAGATTATTAAAAAGAAATTTACGATTAGAACTTTAAAAGAAAAAGAAATAGATTTATATGTTAATAATAAAGTAAGAAAAAAACCATTAGATGTTTTAGAAACTGGTAAGTATGAACAAGATTCTTTTGTTATGTTATATAATCTAGTTAATTTAACTAAAAGGGAGAGAGATTTAGTTATTCATTTATATAATATAATATTAGGTAGTGGTAGTTTAACAAGTAAATTGTATCGTTATTTAAGAGAAGAGAATTCTTTATGTTATGTAGTTTCTAGTATGTATCAAAAATATGATGGTTTATTAATGATTTATGCAGGAATAGATAAGAAAGATAAAAATAAATGTATAAAATTAGTAGAAAAAGCACTTTTAGAAATGGAAAATGGCGATTTTACTGATGAAGAATTTGAAAATTCGAAAAAGATGGTTATTTCTTCAATTAAAATGAGTGAAGATACTTTAGGGGGAATTATAAATAATTATTTATTTAATTATTTAGATAATTTACCTTTATATGAAAAACGTATTGAAGAATTTAAAAAAGTAACGAAAGAAGAAGTAGTTGAATTAGCCAAGAAAGTTAAATTAAATATTATTTACTTGTTAGGAGGAGAAGCAGATGAAAGAGATAACGCTTAAGGGAATAGATGAAAAAATCTATTATGATAAATGTGATAATGGTCTTCCTATATATATGGTTGTTAATGATAAAGTAAATAATTTTTATTTAACATTAAATGTTAAGTATGGATCTATTGATACAGAGTTTAAAGTTAAGGGAAGTAAAGAATATAAAAAGGTGCATAATGGAGTAGCACATTTTTTAGAACACGTTAATTTTAATGAAGGTGATGGTGTAACAGCTCATGATTTTTATAATAATTTAGGTTCATCAATTAATGCTTTTACAACATTTGATTTTACTTCATATGAAGTATTTGCTTATGATAATTTTGAACTTAATTTAAATCATTTACTTGATTATGTGCAAAAACCTTATTTTACGAAAGAATTAATTCAAAAAGAAAAAGGTATTATTTGTGAAGAAGTAAAAATGGGAAAAAATAATCCGGGTCATAAATTATATTATGGAATGTATAAAGCTTTATATAAGAATGATAAAAGAAAAAATTATGTAACGGGTGATATTGAAGATGTGGAAGCAACAACAGTTAAAGAATTAGAAACTGTTTATAATACTTTTTATCATCCCGCTAATATGTTTTTAGTTATTACGGGCAATTTTAATCCTAGTGAAGCAGTAGGTATTGTTAAAGAAAATCAAGCGAGAAAGAAATTCCCACAATATTTAAAACCAGTAAGAAAGAAAGTTAAAGAACCTACATCAGTTAATGTTAAGTATCAAGAAATTGAAGCTAATGTAGAAGTACCTAAAGTTAAAATTTGTTATAAAATGCCTAAAAAGTTATTTAAGAAATACGATGAACGTTTAATAAATATTTATTTAAGTATTATTTTACGTAATAATTTTGGTTCTACTTCTTATTTACGTGAAGAATTATTAGAAAATGAATTAGTGGTTGCTATAGGTGCTAGTCGTGAAATATTTGGTGATATTGTAACATTAGAAGTTAATATGGAAACTAAGTATCCTAGTGAAGTTATTCCTAAGATAGAAGAGAAAATGCATAATTTAACTTTAGATGAAGATGATTTACAAAGAAGAATTAGATGTAATATTGCAGCTTTAATTAATGATTATGATGATATAGAGTATGTTAATTCAGATATAGCTGATCAATTGATTACTTATGGAGAAGTAGCTGATAATATGTATGAAATATATAATAATTTGAAATTAGATGAAGCTTTAGATATTATAAAGTTACTTGATTTAAATAATTCTAGTACGATAGTTATGGTGCCATTTAAAGAAAATTAGAGTTTAAGAGGTAGTTAAATGAAGAATAGTTATGAATTTTATTTAAAAGAATTAGGTTTAGATGAGAGCCAAGTAAAGAAAAAATATGAACTAATATGTAAAATACAAAATGATTTAAATAATAATAGTTATGATGAAGAGGAAATAAGAAAGTTAGATTATGATAGTTTTATTATTATAATATTAGAAGATAAGATAGATTTATTTAAGAGATTAGTTTCTTTATTTCCTTATGATGATAATGGAGTAGTTAGGTATCGTTATTTAGTTGATGTTATATCACTTGGAGTTGTAGATAAAATAAAGTATAGTGATAATTTAATTGATTCAAAAGTAGTGAATGAATTATTAACAATTATTTATTATATTGATTATGATAAAGCTAAAACAATGAGGATTCGTGATGTTTTGCCTAGACAAATATCAGGAATGGGGCATCCTGTTATATCAAAAAATGATGTTATATATTATAGTGAATTACCATTATTACAAAGTGCTTTAGATTGTTTTGATAAAAATATTATTACAACATCTAATGATACAGAAGGTTGTTATTATGATAATCCTTCTGATGTATCTAGTAATTATGTTGTTAATTTAATGATTAATTATGATACATTGGATGAAAATAATAAAGTTGTTGCTGATAGTTTAATTGAAAGTGGCAATGCTAGATTAACTAAATCATTTACTGAAAATGGAGAATATGATTTAATTGTTTATGTTAAGGTAAGTCCTTTAGATACTGTTGAAGAAGTAAGTGATAGATTAATAGCTTTATTTACAAAGTTTAGTAAACAAGATATGTTATTTGGACATTTAACTCTTGATGATATAGAAAATTATATGAATAATCAAGTTGCTAATTTATCTAATGAACAGTACAATCAAGTTTTAGATATTTTAGATAATGGTTGGAGTGATGAAAATGTTTTAAAGGCTTTAGAATATTTTCCGTTTATTTTTTATTATTATGATCCAGAAGAAAAAATTTTTTGGCAAGATGAATTTTACTGTCAATGTCATAAAAAATATTTAGCTGAGCAGCTTAATCAAGTTAATTCATTTAAGCAATAAAAAACTCACTTTATAGTGAGTTTTTATGTGACTATCTGTTATAGTATTCAACGATAAGTGTTTCGTTAACATCTTGGTTAAGTTCACTTCTATCAGGTAATCTTAAATATTTACCAGATAATTTATTTTGATCAAATTCAACATAAGCAGGACGATGAGTACAAGTTTCAACAGCTTCTTTAATTGCTGGATGTTCTAAAGAGTTTTCTTTAACAGCAATAACATCGCCAACTTTAACTTGATATGAAGGAATATTAACCTTAATACCATTTACAGTAATATGTCCATGATTAACAACTTGTCTAGCGGCTCTTCTTGTTTTAGCTAAACCTAAACGATAAACCATATTATCTAGTCTAGATTCTAGTAAGCAAAGTAAGTTGAAACCAGCTTTACCAGTCATTTTAGAAGCTTTATCAAATAGTTTATGGAATTGTTTTTCATTTAAACCATACATTAATCTGATTTTTTGTTTTTCAGCTAATTGGATACCATATTCACTTGATTTTCTTCTTTTATCATTTCCATGTGCTCCAGGAGCATAAGGACGTTTAGCTAATTCTTTACCATTTTCAAGGATTGAGAAACCTAAACGACGAGATTTTTTGTAAACAGGACCAGTATATCTTGCCATTATATTTTCTCCTTTCTATATATTTTTGATATATAGGATTGTTATAAAACTAAGATAGGGAGTTTATTTAGATATTTTCTCTAAGGCAGCCTTAGATACTCATATACCAATTTGGTAATAAACACATTATATAATTTTATAACGCTGCCAAATACATCGCATATTTAATTATACATTAAATATGTAAAAAGTCAATAAATTCCTAGTGTAAATGCTTCTTCACTAGTTCAGAATCTTGACTGTTTTCATATGTGACATTATATATAGCTAAAAAGTCTTCAACAGTTATTTGATTATCAAATACTCTTTGGATATTGAATACCATTTCGTTTTTAACTTTTTCAGATTCATTTTTATAAATATCAAATAGTCTTAAAGCTTGTAAAGTACCTGGAATGTATATGGCTTGATCAAAGGCGACCATATTAGATGGTGTTATTGTTTTATTAGGTAGATGTTGCATGTAAAATATAATATCTAACAAATATTTAAAACGAGCTAGTTGTGATTTTACTAAAACATCTTTATTAGAAGTTGCTTCTAAAGCAAATATCTTTTCTATTAGAATTGGTAAGACTTCTTTATTAGTATATTCTTGAGTGATACCTTTTTGACTTTCAATTTGAGTATGAACAATTTCGTGACAATAAGTTCCACTTGAAAGAATGGAAATATTTCGACCAAGAGTAATTTTATTAAAAATGATTGGTTCTTTTTTTAAAAATTCGTCGCTATCTGTTAATAAAATACTTTTTTTAGTATCACCAATCATTGAATGACCTTCAACAAAAGAAACTGGTAAGGCGAATGGGCTGACAGTCGAAGTTTTCTTTTTAGCTTTAGCAAGAAAATCTTCAATAGAATAAATACCTTTATTAACAATTTTAGCGATGTCTTGTTCATCACCAGCAATCACTTTATGAAGTTTGAAACGTTGATTCATAAAACTTTGAGCCATAGTGAATACTTCTTTTCTTGGACATGAAAAAGCAGAAAAATCACCAATTTCTGGAATATCTTTTAAGGTATCAGCAATTTGGTAAATTGCTTGATTCGCAGTAATTGTAGCTCCAGCTTTTTCGTAGCCATATAATTGTAATTTCAATTTAAATTGAATATCTTTTAAATTTGTCATAAAAAATTTTTTCCTCTTTTTCTTAAATGGATATTCTATTGAAAGAATCTAATAATGTCAAATTTTAACTGATTATTAATATTAAAATGTTAATTTACAAATTAGTTAACAATTCAAATATAGTAAAATGGCGATAAAATGTATATTTTACTTTTGGTTTGTGTTATGATAATGGTGTAGTATTAGAATAGGAGGTATAGCAATGAGTCAAGCAATGTACATATTAGCTGGAGTTACCTATTATATAATTAGTATAATTGTGATTGTTATAGTTCTTAATCTAATTAATAATAAAGAAAAGAAAAAGTATCAAAATGAAATAACTTCTTTGGAGAGAGATAAAAATTTAATTATATCTTCTTCAATATTAAGTGAACTTAATAAAGTAGAAGCTTTAATAAATAATGATAAATTACAAGAAGCTTATGAAGAATGGCAGAAAAGATTTAAGGAGATTAAAGATGTAGAAGTCCCTAAATTAACTGATGCCTTAATTGAAATTGAAGAGTGTTTTAATGAGAAAGATTATAAAACTTTAAATGATAAAATAGCTAAAGCTGAATTAGAGATTTTTTATGTAAAAAGTAAAGCTAATGTCTTATTAGAGGAGATTAAAGAGATTACTTTGTCAGAAGAAAGAAATAGGGATACAATTACTAAATTAAAAGCTAAGTATCGAGAAATTATTGCTAAATATAATAATAGTAAGAATGATTATAAGGAAGTTTGTGCTCCTTTAGAATTACAATTTGAAAATGTTGATAAGTTATTTGCGGCTTTTGAGGTAGCAATGGAAGCTAACCGATATGAAGAAGTTGGTAAAATAGTTAAAGGAATTGATGACTTAGTAGGTAATTTAGGTATTGTTATTGATGAAGCGCCAACAATTATTATAATGGGACGTAATTTAATACCTAATAAGATGAAAGATGTTAAAAATATTGCTGAAAGAATGACAGCTGAAGGATATAATTTAGATTATTTAAATTTAAATTATAATATTGAAGAAACGGAAAAAAAATTACAAGATATTTTTGCTAAATTAAATGTGTTAAATGTTGAAGATTCTATTTTGGAATTAAAGATATTATTAGAATATTTTGATAATGTTTATAATGATTTTGATAAAGAAAAACAAGCACGAAAGATCTTTGAAGAATACGTAAGAAAGATATTAGTTAAAGCTAATAAACTAGAAAAAGTTAATAATGGTTTATATAGAAAATTAGATGTTATTAAATATAGTTTTGATTTAACTGATGATGATGTTAAAGTAATAGAAGTTATTAAAAATGAATTAGTGGCAGTAAAAAAAGATTATAATGAGATTGTTGATGCTCATCGTAATAAATCATTTTCTTATACAAGATTAGGTAAGGAAATGGAAAATCTTAATATGCGTCTTTCAAAGACTGAAGAGAAATTAGATGTAGCGCTGAAGAATTTAGGTAATTTAGAAGAGGATGAACAAAGAGCGCATGAACAGTTAGATGAAATTAAAGAGATTTTAACGAAAGCTAAGAAAAGAATTAATAGCTATAAATTACCAATTATACCTAATGATTATTATGTTCAATTAAGTGAAGCCAATGTTGCAATTAAAGAAATGGTTAAAGAACTTAATATGAAACCTGTTTCAATTAAAACACTTAATATAAGAGTTGATACAGCTCGTGATTTAGTACTTAAACTTTATAATACATCATCAGAAGTTGTAAAGACAGCAGCGATGGTAGAAACAGCAATTGTTTATGGTAATAGATATCGTCCGGTTAATAAAAATTTAGATGTCGAAATGACTAAAGCTGAAGATTTATTCTATCAAGGGGAATTTAAAAAAGCTTTAGAAAAAACAATTAGAGCAATTGATGCAATTGAACCAGGAATAAAAAATAAGTTATTAGAATCAATAAAAAGATAGATTGTCTATCTTTTTTCTTCTCTTGATTTAAAATAGTGATTACTCTATAATGATGATAGGTGATTAGAAATGATTTATTTAGATTACTCAGCAACGACACCAGTTTTAGCAGATGTTCTAGAAAGTTATAATAAAGCAACAAAAGATTATATGGGCAATGTTAATTCGATTCATGCCTTAGGAGTAAAATCAAAAGTATTATATAATAGTGCAACTAAACAAATATGTGATTTGTTTCAAATAAACCAAGATGAGTTAATTTATACTAGTGGAGCGACAGAAAGTAATAATATGGCATTAAAAGGAGTAGCATTAGCTTATCAAAATAGAGGAAAACATATAATAGTTTCAAAATTAGAACATCCTTCGATTTATAAGATATGTGAATTTTTAGAAACACAAGGATTTGAAATTGATTATGTAGAAAATGATAGTGAAGGTTTAATTGATTTTGATGATTTAAAAAAGAAAATTAGACCAGATACTATTTTAGTTAGTGTATGTGCGGTTAATAGTGAAGTAGGAATAAGACAACCACTTAAGACGATTAGGATGATTATTAAGAAAGAAAATTCGGAGACATTATTTCATAGTGATATAACACAAGCGGTTGGAAAGGTGGCAGTTAATTTACATGATGTAGATTTAGCATCAATGAGTGGTCATAAAATATTTGGTCCTAAAGGAATAGGGTTACTATATAAAAATAGTAAAGTAAGAATTGTTCCATTAATTCATGGTTCTAGTAAAGTTAGTGATTTAAGAGCGGGAACACCTGTTCTTCCTTTAGTAGTAGCTTTATCAAAAGCGATAAGAATAGCTTTAAAAGATTTAGAGAAAAAAGAAGAAAAGATTGTTAAGTTAAATGAACGTATATGTGAAAATTTAGGTAAGTATGAGGGAGTTATAATTAATAAAACTAAATATTCTATTCCGCATATATTAAATATTAGTTTGACGAATATTAAACCGGAAACATTTATTCATGCTTTAGAAGATGAAGAAATATATGTTAGTACTAATACAGCTTGTTCATCAGGAGATTTGAGTACTTCAGTTATGGCAATATATAATGATAAGAATAGAGCTACATCAACGATTAGAATTAGTTTAAGTTATGTAACTACAAATGAAGAAATAAGTAAATTTTTAAATATCTTTAAAAGTAAATACCAAGAACTTAATACTTTAGTTAAATTAAAATAAAGAATCTAGTCTAGCGATTCTTTATTTTTTTTCTAATCTAGATGAAATATCTAATAATGGACTAATTAATGTATCGACAAAATAATCATCTTTATCAGGTACAAATCTATTAATTATAATATCTTCTAAGTAAGAAACGATATCTTTGGTTAAATGATATTTCATTTGTAATTCAATAACTTCATCAGCTAATATATTAGGATTAGGATACATAAAATATTTATTTAGTAATGTACCAATAAGCATAGCTAATAAAAGATATTTATCATTTAACATTAGATTAGTATCACTTACTTCTTTAGGATTACGATTAAAATATGAAAGATCAAAGAAAGTTTTAGCTTCACCATTACATGTGTATTTGCCTTGATAAAAGGAATGATCGAAATCGATGAAAGTTGGATTACCATTTTCATCAATTAAGTAATTACTAAATTTAATATCAAATGGATATAGTTCTTGAGTATGAGCTTTTTGTAAATCAGTTAATAAAATTTTAAACATTTGTAATACTTCTTGAGGATTCATTTTAGATAAAGCTTCATGTAATGGAGTACTATTTTTGATAAATGGTGAAATTAAGAAATAATAAGTATAGAACTCATCAACACATAAACGACGATGGGTATTAAAATGTTCTAAATTAAAATCTTTTAACTTTAGTAATGGTTCAACATTGACATCAGTTATATGAACCTTTTTGATAAATATACGATCGTTAAGAACGATTAAGTCTTCCATATTTTGAAAATGATAAGCATAATCCCAAGGAATATCTGGCATTATTGGAATATTAGACATATAAAAACCCCCTTAATGAGATAGATAATAACATAAAATGTGGTAAAATACTAGATATAAAATATTATTTTATTATTTTAGGAGTTATGTTATACTTTATTTTAGTTTTAGGGGTGATACTATATGGAAAAACTAATTATGATTAAATATGGAGAGTTATCAACGAAAAAAGCTAATATTAATTTGTTTTTAAATCAATTAAAAAAGAATGTTTTATTCGCTTTAAAGGATTTGGATGTTGGAATTAAATTTGATAAAGGAAGAATGTTTATAACTTTAAATCAAGATAATTTTGATGAAGTTAGTGATAAATTAAAAAATGTTTTTGGAATTCATGAATATGATGTTGCTTATAAGTTAAAAGAAAAGGATTTTGAAGCAATAGCTAAGGTTATTTTAGATTTAGTTAAGGATAAGGAATTTAAAACTTTTAAAGTATTAACTAAAAGAAGTGATAAGAAATATCCAATATCTAGTATGGAATTTAGTCGTAAGATTGGTGGTGTTTTACTTAAGAATATTGATGATATTAAAGTAGATGTTCATAATCCAGAGTTACTTGTTAATATTGAAATAAGAATTGATGGTGTTTATATATATTTTAATAGTGAAAGAGGAATTGGTGGTTATCCAGTAGGTGTTTTAGGTAAAGGGTTATTAATGCTTAGTGGAGGAATAGATTCACCAGTAGCAGGTTATTTAGCAATTAAAAGGGGTGTTAAGTTAGAAGCTTTATATTTTGAAAGTCCACCTCATACTAGTTTAGAAGCCAAAAATAAAGTTTTAGAGTTAGCACGTAAATTAGCTATATATAATAATGATATTAAAGTACATATAATTAATTTTACCGAAATACAACAAGCAATATTACAAAATTGTCCTCATGAGTATTTAATTACGATAATGCGTAGAATGATGTATCGAATAAGTGAGATTGTAGCAAGAAATAATCGTTGTAAAGTTATAGTTAATGGAGAAAGTATTGGGCAGGTAGCTAGTCAAACATTAACAAGTATGAATGTTATAAATGAAGTAGTTAAAATACCAGTAATAAGACCAGTAGCTTGTTTTGATAAATTAGAAATAATTGATTTAGCAAAACAGATTGATACTTATGAAACTAGTATTTTACCATATGAAGATTGTTGTACGATATTTGTTCCTGATCATCCGGTTATTAATCCAGAATTTGATAAAGCTAGAGAGTATGAAAAACTAATACCTTATGAAGAAATGATATATAAAGCAATTAAGAATCATGAAGTAATTAGAGTAACAGTTAATGAAGAAAAGGAAGAATTTGCTGATTTATTATAATGATTTAATGTATAGAACTTAATAAGTAGTTAATAATAGTAATAGGTGATATAAATGCGTAGAAGAAGTTTTGATTACTATTATAAAGCTTGTGATTTAGAAAAGATGAGTTCATTAGATAAAAAAAGATATGAATTATTAAATGAATTTGGTTATAATATGGATTCTAATAAAAAAAGAATATGTGATGAAGAAATAAAAATTAAAAGACATAAAAATTCGGAAAGTAGATAATTTATATTTATAAAAAGATAGATATTCTGTCTTTTTTTTTGTATAATAACTTTGAGGTGGAAAAAAATATGAAGTATTTATGTGTAAATGCTGGTAGTTCTTCATTAAAATTTCAATTAATGGAAATGCCAGAAGAAAAAGTTATTATAAGTGGTTATATTGAAAAAATTGGTTCTCCTGATAGTTTTTGGAATACTAAAGTTAATGGAGAAAAAATTAGAGGCGAAAGATTTGTTCCAGATCATACAGAAGCTGTTAAAGTTTTAGTAGAAGAATTATTAAAATATAAAGTAGTAGAAAGTATGGATGAAATAAAAGGTATTGGTCATCGTGTATTACATGGTGGAGAAATGTACGATGATTCAGTACTAATTACTGATGAAGTAATTAAGAATATTGAGTCTTTAACTAAGTTAGGACCTTTACATATTCCTGGTAATTTAGCTGGTATTAATGCGATGAAAGAAGCATTACCAGATACACCAATGGTTGCCGTATTTGATACAGCATTTCATCAAACAATGCCTGAATTAAGTTATATCTATCCAGTACCTTATGAATGGTATGAAAAATATGGAGTTCGTAAATATGGATTCCATGGTACTAGTCATAAATATATTACTGGTCAAATGCAAGAAATGTTAGGTAAAGAAGACGTTAACTTAATTATTTGTCATATAGGTAGTGGTAGTAGTATTTGTTGTGTTAAAGATGGTAAGTCTTATGATACAACAATGGGTCTTACTCCACTTGATGGGTTAATGATGGGTACAAGAAGTGGTGCTATTGATCCATCTATTATTGAATATGTATGTAAAGAATCAGGTATGGATGTTTCTGAAGTAACTAATATCTTAAATAAGAAGAGTGGTTTACTTGGTGTAAGTCAAAAATATGCTGATCATCGTGATGTTGAAAAAGGTATGGAAAATGGTGAACATTTATCTGTATTAGCTAATGACTTATATATTGAAAGAGTTGTTAATTATATTGCTGAGTATTATGTTAAATTAGATGGTAAAGTAGATGCAATAGTATTTACTGCTGGTTTAGGTGAAAATGCTCGTGAATTTAGAGAAAATATTTTAAATAAACTAGGTTCTTTAGGAATTAAAGTAGATAAAGAAGCTAATATGGAAATTGCTTCATATTGTGATAAACATGAAGGTAAGATTAGTACTGATGATTCTAGTGTAGATGTATATGTTATACCTACTAATGAAGAATTAATGATTATTAAAGATACTTATAATATAGTAAATAAATAGTAGAAAGTGGGATATGGACTAATGATGATGAAAGTAGAGATAAAAAGAATCTTAAAAAAAATAAAACAATATAATACAATCGTTGTTGCTAGGCATATTAGTCCAGATCCTGATGCAATAGCTAGTCAAATTGCATTGAGAGATACAATTAAATTAACTTATCCCAAAAAGAATGTCTATGCAGTTGGAACAATGGTATCAAAATTTAAGTATTATGGTTATCTAGATAAAATAGATGAAACTACTTTTAAAGATGATGCTTTGCTAATTGCTTTAGATGTACCTAATAAATCAAGAATAGATGGGGTAGATCAATCGGCATTTAAAGAAATGCTTAAAATAGATCATCATCCTTCAGAAGAAGATTTTGGGGAATGTGATTGGGTAGATGAAACATCTTCTAGTACTTGTCAAATGATTATAGAATTTATTTTAGAATCAGGATTAAAATTAGATCGTAAAATAGCGGAGAATTTGTATTTAGGGGTTGTTTCAGATAGTGATCGTTTTTTAATAAGTTATACGACAGATAAGACTTTTGATTTAGTAGCTAAATTAATTAAAAAAACTCAAATAGATTTTACGAAGTTATATCCTTATTTATATGAAAGACCTTATGATGAAATTAAATTTCATGGATATATATCTGAAAATTTAGAAATAACCGAAAATGGTTTTGCGCATTTATATATAACGCCAGCAATATTAAAGAAATATAATGTTGATCCAGCAACTCCTTCTAATATGATTAATGATTTTAGTAATATTAAAGATGTTTATGTATGGACTTTTGTTACATATGATGAAAAGAATGATATATATAAAGTTAATATTAGAAGTAAAGGACCAGTTATTAATGAAACAGCGGCTTTATATGGTGGTGGAGGACATAAATATGCTTCTGGAGTTAGAACAAATAAAAAAGAAAATATTGATAAGTTATTAAAGGCATTAGATGAGGATTGTAGGAAATATAAAGAAAGTCTTAAAGATAATGTTTAATAAAAGGTACTTAGATACTAAGTGCTTTTTTTGATTTAAAAGAGTTGAATTCAAGAAATAAATGTGATAAGTTATTGAACGTGGACAAAAAAATTTAAAAATATGGGGGTTAATTATGGCTAGAAAAAGTTTTAAGAAGATACTATTAATTATGATGGTATTTATAAGTATTATTTCTTTAAAAGGTTTTATATTTTCTAAAACTATTGTAAAAGAAAATACGATTTATCAAAAGGAATATAAAGATAAGAAGATAGTTAGTGATGAAATAGTTTCTTTATACATATGGGATGTGGATGATGTTAATTTATCTAAGTTAAAGGATGAAGTAGAATATTTGAAGATTAATACTTTATATGTTTCTTTACCTGAAGGAAAAGAGCAGGTAGAAAGATTTAAACTAATAGATAAATTTGCTGAGTTGTATCAATTAGATGTTTTTATTTTAGGTGGTTCTAGTAGTACAAGAGATGCTTTAACAAAGCCAAATAGTAAGTTTGTTACGGAGTTTATTGATAAAGCTAATAAACTAAATAAAGAATTAGATTATAAAATTAAAGGAATTAGTTTAGATATTGAGTTTTATTTAACTGATGAGTATAAAAATGGTACGACTGAAAGGCAAAAAGAGCTATTTAAAACATATACAGTAAATAGTAAGAAAGCTTGTGATTATGCTAATAAATTAGGTTTAGAGTTTAGTATGGCATTACCAGTATTGTTAAATAAATTAGATATAGAAGTATTAGAAGAATTAATGAATTATAATTATGATCATATTGCTTTTATGAATTATTATAAAGAAACAATAATGGAAAATATTGATGAGGAAGTGGAAATAGCTAAGAAGCATAATATTAAAATTGTTTCAATTAGTGAATTACAAGATCCAAGTAAAGGTAGTGTTGGTGAAGATGATACTTTCTTTAATGATGGATTATCTAAGTGTATGGAAACATTAAAAGCTTTAAAAGATAAATATGCTTATGATAAACTAGGAATTTCTTATCATTATTATGTTCCTTTATTAGATGTTTTAAAAAGAGATACTAATGTGGGAATTCAAAATAAATATGAATTAGAAATAAATATATTTCATGATAAAACAAAAACTAATGTAGATGATATTACTATTAGTGATAAGAATGTTAAGTATATTAAAGATGGCTCTAAGATTATACTTTTTGGATTAGAGTATGGTAAAGAATATACAGTAACAGTAAAGAAAGATAAATTAATTAGTATTAAAAAGTTTAAGTATGAAAAGGTTTCTAATTTGGGTAAATTAGAAAAAACTAGTGTCGATATGAAGTTGGTAAAAGATACAAGTAAACCATCAAAAGAAGAAAAGTCAAAGGTAGATAAAACTTCTAATAAAGTTAATAAAGAAAAGGATAAAGTAGATGTGGAAGAACAGGCACCAAATACGAAAACAGAATTTAATTTCTTAAAAGTTATTGGCATTGGAATTATTGTTTTAGCACTTGCTATTTTATCAGAGATTGATGATGTAATTATTGCTAAAGATGAATTTATGAAAGGAATGTAAATTCATTCTTTTTTTTGTAAAACATTTGTTCTTGTTATACTCAAATAGATTTGGTATAATAAAGCTTACAAGGTGATACAATGAAAATAGAAAAGTATACGAAATTAAGAGATAATCGTTATGAAGTATTAATAGATGGAATAAAAGTAAAATTATATGATGATGTAATTATTAAATATGAATTATTAAGAATGAAAGAGATAGATGATGATTTGTTTAACGAAATTACGAAGTATAATGATAAATTAGATGCTTATTATCGATCTTTAAAGTATATTACAAAGAAGTTACGTACAGAAAAAGAGATAGAGGAATATTTAAAAAAGGATTTTACTAAAAAGACGATTGATGAAACGATTAAAAAATTAAAAGAAAATGGTTATTTAAATAAAGAATTATACTTAAAAAGTTATTTGGCAGATCAAGTTAATTTAGGCAATTATGGACCTAATAAGATAAAAAATAATTTAATTAAATTAGGATTTAAGGAAGAGGAAATAAAAGATACAATAGAAACAATAGATGAAGATGTTTGGTTAGAAAAGATAAGAAAAAATGTTAAAAAAATGATTGCTAATAATAAGAGTTTGAGTAGTAATAAATTAAAAGAAAAAATACTATATAATTTAAGTATGATGGGATTTTATAAATGGATGATAGAAGATATTATTAATGAAAGTGAATTTAAAAAGACTGATGATATCTTAAAGAAAGAATATGAAAAAGCTAAGAGTAAGTTTAGTAAAAAGTATGATGGATATGAACTAGAAAATAAAATTTTAGGAAGTTTAGTTACTAAAGGATTTTATTATGATGATGTAAAAAAAATAATGAGTAAATAAAAAGATCTACATAAGGAATAATGTAGGTCATTTTATATTGAAATAAAAAACTACATCAATTTTTATCGATGCAGTTTTAATTAATGATATATTATTCTTCGTCAGTTTCGTCAGTAGTTCCTTCAGCTGCTTCTTTATCTTGATTTTGATAATAAGTTAATTCATTTTGAATATATGTAGCATATTTACTTTGAATTTCATCATCAATAATTTCCATTTTATATTCTTTTCTTAACTCTTGTAAAGCTTCAACTTGAACAACTGAATGTGTACTTGCATACTCACTAGCTAAATCAGTTAATATTGTATCTTTAACTTCGTCTAAAGAAGCTTTTTCTTTAGTTTCAGTTCTTAAAACAATATGGTAACCAATTTCAGTCTTAATTAAAGATTTAGAATATTCACCATCTTTTAATTTATAAGCAGCACTTACTAATTCATCATATTCTTCAGATAATGTATCAGTATTGATTGTTCCTAAAGAACCACCTTTATCTTTACTTGTATCATCCATTGAATATTGTTTAGCAAGTTCAGCAAATTTTGTTGCAACATCTTTGCTATCAACTTTCTTTAATTCAGCAAGAATAGAATTAATTTTATCTTCAGCTTCTTTTTGGGCTTTCTCTTTTTCTTCATCTGTCATATCATCAGTTACATTTGGCGTAATTAAAATATGACTTACAACGATATCTGGTTTAATTTCATCTTCATAATATTTTTTAATATCTTTATCTTTGATTTGTTTCTTACTATAGTCTTCAACAGCTAGGTTTCTTAAATAAGATAGACGTAGATATGATTTAACATCATCCATTGAACTAAATCCTTGTTGTTGAATATAACTTTCTAAGTCATCACCATAATATTGTTCTAATGTATTTATTGTAGATTCAGCTGATGAGTCAGCTTCATCAATACGATCACTATATATTCCTTCTAATATTTTTGAATCAACCAAATCTAGTAAAGATTGTAGTGCATAATCACTTTTCATACTTTCGTAAAGATCATTTACACTAATGTCTTGACCATCTTTCATTGTAACAACTGCTTCATCGCCGTTAGAAAGCTTAGGTATTTTACTTCCACACCCTGAAATTAATAATAGACAAAGAGCTAGCACAATAATTTTCTTTTTCATGTTTTCCTCCTTAATACAACTTATATTATAACAACCTATATTCTAAAAAACAAGATTAACATTCACATAAATTCATTATTAACCATAGAATATTAGTGAAAAAACAAATAAAGGAGGATGGTTTATGAACAATTGTGGAAATAACGCTTTGGGTCCTGCAATTATTTTAGTATTATTTATTTTATTAATTATTATAGTAGGAGCTTATATTTAGTTTTTTTAAGAAAAAGAGTAAAGTTGTAAATAGTTCGTTACTGATTATTATTCTATATATTCTAGTAGGTATTATACTATGTAACTTTATTTTTTGTTAATAAAGGAGGAAATACCTCTTTTTCTTTTTATTTTGTGATATAATGGTTATGGTGATAGAGTATGGCTAAGAAGAAAAAAACATCTAAGAAAGATGAAAAAAAAGAATTTAATTACAGTGTAGAACTAATTGGCTTACTTTTAATTGTCATTGGAATCGTTGGGGTCGGTTTTGGTATTGTTGGGGCAATGGTTAAGCAATTTGCAATGTTTTTAGTTGGAGAATTTTGGTGGGCTATCTTAGCTTTACTTTTATTTATGGGCTTTTATATGCTTATTAAAAGAAAATTACCAAGTTTTTTCAGTTCTAAATTAGTAGGTTTATATATATTTATTTTAGTAGTATTAGTTATGGCTCATGCTGGTTTTATTAAAAATTATGCGCCAAAAGATATTATTAATCAAACAATAACTAATTATAATTCACGTATTGATTCGTTTAAGAGTGGTTCTAGTGTATTTACGAGTGGACAAAGTAGTATTAATGTTGGAGGAGGAATTATAGGTGCAGGTTGTGCTTATGCATTAACTAGTTTGTTTGGTAAAATAGGAACAATAGTTGTCTTATTTGCTTTAGTTTTATTTGCGATAGTTATGTTATTCGATGTTGATTTAGGTGAAGCAATAGTTAACTTTAAACATAAACTTGATGAACGTCGAGCCTTAAGAGAAAGTGAAGAAGACGAAGAAGAGGATGAAGACGAAGAAAATAATGATGAAGAAGATGTCGCTGTTTCAATTAGTGATGATGAAATACCAATGCTTAAGAATAAGCCTGAAGTAAATCCGGCTAGCTTGGCTGCAGAACTTGATAATAAAAATATGGATTTAACAATGACGATGAAGATTCCAGAGATGACTTCAGCTTCAACTAAAGGTTTCTATACTTTACCTAGTATTAATCTTTTAGATGAAGTACCTAAGAGTAAAGTTAATAGCTCTGAATTTACCAAAAGTAATAAGATTATCTTAGAAAGAGTTTTAAATGATTTCCAAATAAATGGTACAGTTGTAGAAATACATGTTGGACCGGCTGTTACACAATATGAAGTAGCTATTCCTAATGGAACAAAAGTTAGTCGTATATTAAGTATTAATAAAGAAATTGCTTTAGCATTAGCAGCTAAAGATATTCGTATTGAAGCGCCAATACCAGGTAAAAGTACAATTGGTATTGAAATACCTAATCCATCAATTAGTGCAGTTAAAATAAGAGAAGTATTAGGTAATATTCCAAAAGGACAAGAAAATTCTAAAGTATTGGTTGCTTTAGGTAAAGACTTAATGGGACGTGTTCAAACTGCGGATATTTCAAAAATGCCACACTTATTAGTAGCTGGTTCTACTGGTTCAGGTAAATCAGTATGTATTAATAGTTTTATTGCATCAATATTAATGTTTAGAAGACCTGATGAAGTTAAATTAGTTTTAGTTGATCCAAAGAAAGTTGAACTTTCAAATTATAATGGTATTCCACATTTATTATGGCCAGTTGTTACTGATCCAAAGAAAGCTAATACAGCTTTACAAAGAGTTGTAGCTATGATGGAAGAACGTTATGAAATGTTTAGTGATACAGGAGTTAAAAATATTGGTTCATACAATGAATGGGTTGCTGCAGAAAAAGCTAAGGATCCAACATTTGATAAAGAACCAATGTATTACTTAGTTGTTATTATTGATGAGTTAGCTGATTTAATGTTAGTAGCTTCTAAAGAAGTTGAAGATTCAATTATGCGTATTACTCAAATGGCTCGTGCAGCTGGTATTCACCTAATTGTTGCGACACAAAGACCAAGTACAGATGTTATTACAGGTGTTGTTAAAGCTAATATACCATCACGTATTTCATTTGCTGTCGCATCACAAGTTGATTCAAGAACAATCTTAGATCATGCAGGAGCAGAAAAATTATTAGGTAAAGGTGATATGCTGTATCTACCTATGGGAGAAAATAATCCGATAAGAATCCAAGGTTGTTTTATTACTGATGAAGAAATAACTAAAGTTATAGAATATGTTAGTGGTCAGCAATCAGCAACTTATGATGATTCATTAGAAAAAGCTGCAATGGAAGAACATAATCCAGTATCGGGAGATAAAGAATCATTTGACGATCCATTATATAACGAAATATATGAGTTTGCTTTAGAAACGGGTAAAATTAGTGCTTCATTAATTCAAAGAAGATTTAGACTAGGATATAATAGAGCAGCGAGAATAGTTGACTTGTTAGAAGAAAGAGGAATTATTGGACCAGCTAATGGTTCTAAACCTCGTGAAGTATTAGTTGGTAAACAACAAACAGAAAACGTAGAAGAATAAATTCTACGTTTTAAATTTGGCAAAAGAGATATTCATTGCTATAATACAAATGATTTTGAGGTGAGATAATGAAAAGTTTAGTAGATTATCCGATTATAGTAAATGAAACATTCTATAAATGTTGGCATATTTTAGAATATTTAGAAAAACATAAAGATATTAGCAAATTAGATATAGAAGCTATTCAAGCAACGATTATGGATGCTTTAGTTTATCATAACGATATTAATCCTCAAGAAGAATTTTTATCTTTAGATAATTTAGCGATTACGAATAATCCTAATGATTATCATTATACTATGACGCCTAATGTCTGTGGAATTCCAATGGCAATTAAAGAAGAATTAAGAAAGAAATGTCTTTATATATCAGCAGGAGTTCCAGTTACTTTATTTTTAGCTAAACCACCTAGTAAAATAATGAGGTATTGTGTATATGATCCTAATACAGCTTTTAGTTCTATTTTTGATGATTTTACTTTTTATGAAGCAATTTATACATCACCTACAAGAGAAGTAAGACTTACTGAATCAAGACCATTTGTCGAAGTAAAAATAAATAATGAACTATATTTAGTTGACACAATTACTAATCGAATATTTAAATCTGCTTATTTTAAAGAAAAATATGATTTAGTAGTGGTGGATATGGTTAGAAAAAGTGAATTTAATTATAGACAACAAAAATTATATGCCGAACAGACACAGGAAAGATGTAGTTTAGCAGATGTATTAATGGTTTATGAAATGAATAAAGCGATTGTAGCACCTGAATTAGCTGAACAAAATTATGAAGTAGAAAGAAGTAAAGAATTATATCCTGAGGCTTGGGAAGAATATAAACGTATACAAGAAGATATGAAATTGTTTTTTAGAAGAGATAAAAATAAATAAAGTGCTTTAATGCACTTTTTTTATGTGGTATAATTTTTATAGTATGGAGGTGTAGCACATGATATGCAGTAAATGTAAAAGCAAAGTTAAAGACAATTTATCAATATGTCCAATGTGTGGTGCACCTTTAAAAAAGAGGACTTCTAAAATATTAAAGAATAAGTATATAAAGAATAATAGTTTAAATGAAGTTGGGGGAGTTGTATCTAATAATAGTTCATTTGTTAATTTAAAAAAGAAAAAGGTTCAACAACAAGTTAAAAGATCTGATTATTATAACTATTTAGATTATAAAGAAGCTAAAGAAAAGTTAGAAGATCAACAGTTGGCGAAATCAACAAAGTACAAAAGTAAAATCTTTACAGATGATGCACAAGAAGGTAAAGGTTTCTTTAGTGTTTTAAGAATTGAAAAAACACCAAAAAAGGTTGATTTAAACGATTATAAAAAGAGTTTAGTAGATGATAATAATCCAAAAACAGGAGCTAATAATGCAAAAATTAAGTTTGCGAAAGATAGTGCTGAAGCTTCAATTAAATCTAAAAGAATTCGTGATTATAATCAAGTTGGTAATGCGATAAAGGCAAAAAATTATGATAGTAAATTAAAAAATGAGGAACAAAGACCTGTTAATAACCAAAGAAGTTATCAACAAACTAACATAAACTTTAAACCAGAATATGAATTTAATACTAATGTTAAAAGACCACAAAAAAAGAAAGGTCATTTAGGAGATTTTCTATCTTATATGGCAGTAATGGCAATATGGATTATTGTAGTTTTTGTTGTAATATCTGCCAATAATAAAGATTATTATTTTAGTACGGATGAAGAACAAAATTTACAATCATATAATGGAGTTTCTAAGTCAAAACAAGAAGGTAATGTTTCAGGTCTTGGAGTTACTTCAGTAATATATGATAATCAATATCTTAAACAAATGGTGTTTAGTAGTGTTGATGATGTTAATGAATTAATTGTTAGTGATAGTGTAAAACAAAAAGATGTATGTCCAAATGATGTTAAAGCAATTGAAAATGAAATCATAAATAATTATGAGATTGTTGCTGTTAATTTCTGTGAAATAGATAAAGAATTAGCTACAGAATTAAGAAATGTTATTGCTTATATATATAATGAATTCCCTAATGCAAGAAACTATTTAACTAATGTTACAATTGCTAATGTAGGAGATAATGAAAATTTTATTGCTGCTTTTATGCCGGTCTTTACTTTTGCAACAAGTAATACGACTTCTGGTTATCCAGTAGCTATAAAAACGCAAATTATTTTAAATGCTAAGTATTTCTTAAATCCAACTAAACTTAAAAATTCAGTTAGTAGTGGAGATGCTAGTGGGTATTTTCCACATAATGCTAATAGTAGTAGTACAGTAGCTCATGAATTTGGTCATTATCTATCATATGTAGCAATGTTAAATTATTATAATACAAGAAAGTTAAATTATGTAACAGCAGATGAAGCTAAAACATTATATGATGTTTATGCTGATTTTAATAAAGGCAATTTTAGTTATAAATTATTACAAGAAGCTTATGGAGAATATCAAAAAGATTATTTATCAGTTGGAACTTTTGATGATTTTAGAAAAAGTATTTCTGGATATGCAATGGCAAAAGATAAAAATGGTAAATATATATATGATGAAACTATTGCTGAAGCATTCCATGATTATTATTTAAATGGGGAGAATGCTAAAGCAGCAAGTAAAACGATTGTTGAAGTTTTAAGAAGTAAATTATAGGAGGGATAAGATGAAGAAGATACTTTATTTATTGATTATAAGTTTATGCTTTATGACAACATCTTATGCCTTTGACATTGATATTAATAAAATAGATATTAATTCTAAAAGTAATGAATTAATTAATGGCTTAAATAAAACTTATAATATTGAAATTAATGATTTTGATAAAAGAATTATTAATGATGATAAAATAAATAATCTAGCTAAAGAATTAGTAAAAGAAACTTTAAGTGATAAAAGTTTTGATGAATTATATGAATTATTTAGTAAGAAATATTTATATACTAGTGAAGATAATGGGGCTGATACTTTATCGGGAGCATTATTTATTAAAATGTATTTAGAAATGGTTAAAGAAAAAGATATTCAAGCTGATTATATTAAAGAAATTAGAACGATTACATTTAAAGAAAATGATGCTTTATCTTTTGTCTTTTTAGAAGATGCAAAAGTAGATGGTCAAACGGAAGATTTAATTTTAGCTTTTTGGTTAAAAGAAAGTAAAGGCGAATATAAATTATTTTTTCCTTGGTTAACTTATGATAAAGATTTACAAAATTATTACAATGAAGTAGCTTTAAAAGAAGAAAAAGGCGAAGTAATTGGGGGAACTTTTAATAAGTTATCATTAGATGATCAAACTGAAGTTAGAACAATAGATGAAAATAAGTTAAATGAATTTTATAATAATAATAAACTAAGTAATGTTAGTATAACGGGAATGAATGAAAATGGAATTAATTTAACTGGTAGTGGATTTGTTATTAGAGAAGGAATAGTTGCTACTACTTGGTCTAATTTTTTAAAATTCTTAAATGATAGTAATTATGTATATGTTACGGATGCTTTAGGTAATACTTATCAAATTAAAGGTGTAGTAGCTGCAGAAGCTAATTATGATATTGTTTTATTAAAATTAGAAAAAGAAGTATTAACAAAAGTTAAAATAGGTAATAGTAGTGAACTTAAAACGAATGATGATATTTTAATGATAAATAGTAAATCAAATAAGAATTTTAGTGTTAGTTATGGGACTTTAATTAACGAAGAAAATGGCAGAATGGAAAATTTACTAAGTTTAAGTGATAGTGATGTTGGTAGTGCTTTATATAATATTAATGGTCAAGTTATAGGATTTGCTGTTGCTGATAGTTTAAATGCTGATTTTTCTTATGCTAATAGTACAGATTATCTAAAGAATATTCAAAGTATTTTAACATTACAAAACTTTAATGATATAACAGCGACTTCACTAGAGAATTTTAAAATGAGTTATTATCGTAATGTAAATGAAGAAGAAGTAAAATATAATAATACAGGTAAGAAATCTGGTGAATATAAACAAGTTGGTAATGTTTTAAAAAATATTGATCTACCGTTAATTAAAGCTTCATTTAAAGATAATATTTTAAGTTTAAGATATAAAAACGAAGCAACAGGAATGATAGATGCTATGTATTTAGTTTCAAATTATACTAAAGTCTTAGAAGATGACGGCTATGAAAAAACATATGATAGAAATAATAAACAAGTATATATTGGTGATAAATATAAAGTAGTAATTAAAAATAATTTAGATTATTTAATTATATTAATTATGGAGAAATAGCTATGAAGAAAAAATGGTTATTGATATTATTATTTGTTTTAGGAGTAGCTGCATTAGGAGGACTTTATCATTCTTATAGTATGAAAATAAAAGCTTATGATAATGATAATTTTAAGATAAGTTATGATAGTACATGGAAGATAAAAGATGAAGATAATGGGTTAACATTAGAACATAAAAAATCACATAGTATAGTAAGAATTCAATGTAAAATATTAGATACTAATTATATCGATACACCTTTAAGTGATTTAATTAGTGATATAATTGATAGTATTGAAAAACAAAATAAGGATTATGAATTAATTAGTTCAGCTAATATAACTGATAAATATGAAAGTTATTCTTTTCTGTATGAAAAGAATATGAAGCAAGCTTTAGTTAATGTTTATAAAAAGGATACGAAATTAATAATAGCTTTTTATGAAGCTGATAGTGAATATTATGATATTGTTTTAGATAGTGTTGATACAATGTTAGATTCTTTAGAAATTATTGTGGGAGAAAAAGTAAATTAACGTCAAGTTAATTTATTTTTTTGACTTTTTAAATAAGTTACGCATATAATGAAGTATAAAACTTAAATTAGAAAGGTAGTAAATTTAAGTTAGCGCCAGGTCCTTTTATGGATGACGAGGTTAGTAAGATTCGAAAGATTCGGCGGGTATTACTACGTAAGATTGGAAACGTTAGAATTATTCAAAAAGCAAAATCAAGATTGTAACAAATAATAATTCTCCATATTTTTTAGTATGGAGGAATTTTTATGTGCGGAATAGTAGGTTATGTTGGGAAAGATAGATGTATTCCTAAAATTATAAAGGGCTTAGAAGCTTTAGAATATAGAGGTTATGATAGTGCAGGGATTGCTTATAAAGTAGGTGACCAGATAAATATTTTAAAAGAAAAAGGAAGAATTAAGTCTTTAAAAGAAATAGTTAATGAAGATATTAATTCTTATATAGGAATTGGACATACAAGATGGGCTACACATGGTAAACCTTGTAAAGTTAATAGTCATCCTCATAAAGTAGGTAAAATAACATTAGTTCATAATGGAATTATAGAAAATTATGAAGAATTGAAACTTTCTTTAAAAGAATATAAATTTAAAAGTGAAACTGATAGTGAAGTTGTAACGGCATTAATTGATAAACTTTACAAAGAAGAAAAAGATATGTTAAAAGTTTTAGCTAAGTTAAAAGAATATTTAGTTGGGAGTTATGCTTTAGGTATTTTAGTTGATGGACAAGATGAGATATACGCGATAAGAAAAGATAGTCCTTTAGTTATAGGGATAAGTGAAGAGGGAAACTTTATTGCTAGTGATGTTCCAGCTATTTTAGAATATACAAATATGTATTATTTACTTTTAAATAATGAATATGCAGTGCTTACTTTTGATGATGTAACTATTTATGATCAAGAAGGAAATATTAGTACAAAGTCTTTAGAAATGTTTGAAGGTAGTAAGGAGTCAGCTATGAAAAATGGCTATGAACATTATATGCTTAAAGAAATATTTGAACAACCTAAAGTAGTAATGGCAACAATTAAAGAATATATTAGTAGTTATGATGATTTAAAAGAAAAAATGAATGTTTTAGAAAAGTGTGAAGCAATAGATATAGTAGGTTGTGGTAGTGCTTATCATGTAGGTTTAGTAGGTAAGATGTTAATTACTAAATATGCGAAGATACCAGTAAATGTAGAGATTGCTTCAGAGTATCGATATACAGATCATATATATAATAAACATCATTTAATTATATTAATAAGTCAATCAGGAGAAACAGCTGATACTTTAGCAGTTTTAAGAAAAGTAAAACAAGAGGGATTAGATACTTTAGCAATTGTTAATGTAGTTGGTTCTTCAATTGCTCGTGAAGCAGATAAAGTATTATATATAAAAGCTGGACCAGAAATAGCTGTAGCTACTACTAAAGCTTATTTATGTCAGATGGTATTATTATCTTTAATTGCTTTATATTTAGGAATTAATAAAAATACTTTGGATAAAAAATTATTGAATGAATATAAACAATTAGATAAATTAATTGAACAAGAATTAGTTAGAAAAGATGAATTAGAAGAAATAGCTAATTTAATTTATAAAAATAAAGATATCTTTTATTTAGGAAGAAAAATAGATTATGCGTTATGTATGGAAGCTTCATTAAAATTAAAGGAAGTAAGTTATTTACATAGTGAAGCTTATGCAGCAGGAGAATTAAAGCACGGAACAATAAGTTTGATTGAAAGTAAAACACCAGTGATAAGTATTATTACAGATGATGATATAAGATATAAAACGCTTAGTAATGTAAAGGAAGTTTGTGCTAGAAAGGCTTTAAGTATAATTATTAGCAATGAAGAAGTAAAAGATAAAACTTTATATAGTAGGTTAATCTTAATACCAAAGGTTCATGAATTATTTAGTGGTATTTTAGTAATGGTTAATTGTCAATTAATTGCTTATTATGTAGCTAAGTTAAATAATTGTGATATTGATAAACCACGTAATTTAGCTAAAAGTGTGACAGTAGAATAAAAAGTTACTATCAAGTAACTTTTTTTTAGAGCTAAAATATGTTATTATTTTAATAGATAAAATAGAAAAAAGTAGGCGATGTATAATGAATCCATTTTTTCGTAATATATTAAGAATAAATCCTCAAGCATTAAACGGAATACCTGAAAGATTTATTACTGAAGATGATGTTAAAACAGCAGTAAAAAGAGGCTACAAGGTTGATAGTCAAACACCTATTTACTTATTAAAATATATAGATATAGCTAGATTATATATGACATTACTTGAAAATGGAAAAACAGTAACTGGAGAGGAAATAGTTTTATTAATTCAACATGATGAATTAATTGATGAATTAGTTTACTTTATAAATGTCGATGATTATAATGAAGAACAAAAAAAGATTATTTTTGATGTTCTTAGAAAAAACTTAGATTCATTATTTTATGGAAGGAATGACCTATTATATAGAGAAGAATTAATATATGATTATTTAGAACAAAACCCTTTCTTTTTAAATAATCCTTATCTTCTTGATAGAATTAAAGATTATGATAGATTCTATGAAATTATTAAAAAGACTTCTAGTTCATATAACTTAAATAATATGAATTTAGGATTATTTAAAGTTTGGTATAAAAATGATCCTTCGATTTTATTTTCTAGGGATTTACCTTATAAAATAAGAACTAATCCTGAAGTTATTGAAATGTTAAAAGAATCATATGAAGCACATACTTTAGATTTAATACAATTAAAAAATTCAGAAATGATAAAATTAAAAGAAGTATATACTTATCTTTTAAAAAAAGATATAGCAAATATTCAGTATTTACCTTATTTTGGATACAATCAAGATTGTTTTGATTTTTTCTTAGATTTGATACTTAATAATTTTGAAGAAAATATTAAATATTTAGCAGATATTAGTAAAATAGTAACAGGAGATCCTAGTGTAGATAAAAAAAATAGACTTATAAAAGCTATATTAGATAATAATATTGTAGTTAAGGATTGTTCGTGGTCTTTTTTGGCAGATAATGCTGATATTGTTTATAATTCATTTATTAATGACCCATCATCTATTAATAATTTGAATTCACATTATTTTGGTGATAGAGAATTAACTCAAGAAGAAATTGATAATATAGCAAGGATTATTGTAGAACAGAAGATAGTTGTTAATAAATATAATCCTTTTATTAGTCGTTATCCTGAAATATTAAAGGCGGCTTTAAGTGTTAATCCATATTTAATTGATGATCGGGAAAAGAATATTACTGGTGTTGATTTACGTGAATTAATTAATTATGGTTATGAAATAAATATTTCGTCACCATCATTTGTTTTCTATTCTTCTTTTGATAATTTTGATTTTGTTTTAGATGCTATAAATCGAGATTTAAGTTTGTTGAATAATCCTTCTTTTAATATTGTTATGCCGACAGAAGAAAAAATATTAAAAGTATATAACGTATTAAAAGCTCATAATTATAAATTAACTTTAACTTCACCTAAATGCTTATTTAATAATCCTTTATTAGTATTAGATGGATTAGAAGAAAAAAATATTGATTTAAATGATATTGGTAGTAGTGTTATAAATCAAACAAATAAATATAGTGAAGTATTAAAACAATATATATTAAATCATTATAGTTTAGAAGAAATAGAAAATATTCTAGGATATACTTATTATTTTGATGAAAAAGATTATAACTATGAAGAGAAGATGCAAGTTAATGATATATTGATGGATTTGAAAAAGGATTTTGTTAATTGTGAAATATATAATAGTAAAATTGATTTGAGTTTGGAAGTCCAAAAACAAATTAGTGATTTATATTTTGCTAATTATGAAGAAAATAAAAAGTTTTATGGGTCAACACCATTGGTAGATAATAATCCATATATTAATACTTATGAATGTTTATATCATCATCGTCCAATGCGTAATGTAGATTGCCTAAAAAATACGGAGTTAGCTTCTTTCTTTAAAGAAAATTATCAAAAAGAAGGAGTTGAAATTACTGGTAATTTAATAAAACTATTTATTAATGATCCAGCATTAGCTGATTTGATAAGACAATATCCAGAGAGAATTGAATCTTGGGCATCTCGTTTAAGTTACAATATTAATCAAAATTTTATCACTGAAGTATGTGAGCAATTAAAAAATGGTACTTATGTTGTTTCAAGGAGTATAAATGATGATTTGGCAAAGGCTATTTTTGATTTTGCATGGGAAAATAATGTACCTAATATTGGATATATTCTTAGAAGAGTAATGGATGAATATTATGGATATGGACGTGATTATACAAATTATGTTTATGAAGCTTTAATTAGTGGTAGAGCAAATATGTATGAAATAGGAGAAGATAATTGTTTGAAGTTAAGTGAAGAACAATTACTTGCGATATTAAAAGCTCAACCAAATAATATTGTTAATATGCGTCGTTCTTTTAATCCTAAAATGAGGGAATTTATTAGTAGACCTGAAATTCAAGAAATATATACGAATGCTATTAATAACTTAGAACTATATGATGGAAAAAGAAATTATTCTTTGGATGAATTATTCACTTTAGCTAAAAGTAATCCTAATATCTTTTTAAGAGAAAAATATTATAAGACTTATACTTTGCTTCAAGGAGAATTATTTAATAGAATTCATAATGTTATTGTTGACGCTTATAAAAATCATAAAATTACGTTAAATGTTGATTTGGAAAAATGTATAATTGTTACACATAGTACAGCAGATAAAATTGATGACGAATTTATGAATTATTTATTAGAACATGATTTGGTAGATTATATATGTTGTTTAAATGAAGGGATGCCTAATGAGTATCTTGATAAATTATATAAAAAGTTTGCTTCATATGACTCTTTAAATAGAAAATTGGATGTTATTAATAATATGCCAAAGAATAAAGCTTTTTATTTACCAATATATAAAGAATTATTAAGACAAAGTTTAGGTAAAAAAGAATTAGTTAATTGTACGAAAAATAATATTTTTACACCTTCAGAAGTATATAATATATGGGTAGAAGCTGGACGTCCTTTAAGTTTTTATGATGGTGAAAATGATATTATTACTAATAAACAAATAATATTAGATGCTTTAAAAATGGATATTAATAATTATCAGTATTTTTTATATAGTCCTGATTTATCTAATCGAGATTTGGCTTTTGAAGAAGAAGTATTTAATTTGTATAAAGTACATAGTTATGATATTTCACCTTATTCTTCTAATATCTTTTATAACAATTCATTTATTATGAAGTATATGGGATTAGAAGATAAAATTGTTATTACAGAAGATAATATGAATTTATACTATGATAAATATCATTGGGATTTGCCTTTAGAAATAATGATAGAATCAGTAAAGAACTATAAATATTCTTTAAATAAAATAGTATTTTTTAGAAATTATTCAGAGTTATTTAATTATTTAAAAAGTACTAATTTTGTTCTAGATGAAAAATATGATGCTTCAGTAGCAGCAAACTATGAGTTTGTGACTATTTCAGCTGAAAATAATTTAAAACAAACTATAGAAGTTGTTGGTAAATATAAAGTAGAAGCAGATAGTAAAATAGTAAAATATTTAATAGAGAAAGCTATAAATAATAATTATTTAGTTAATAGTAAAACACCAAAGGTATTCTTAAAAAATAAAGATTTGTTATATCATTCAATTAAAACAGATCCAAAATTAATCGTTTATTTTGATAAAAACATTGAATTTGATGAACAAGAAAAACAAGAAATTAGAGAATTACTAATAAAAAATAAAATATGTTATTATTATGGAATATTTAAATTCTTAGAAGATGATTATGAGTATGTCAAATTTAGTGTTATGAATAATCCATCTTCAATAGAAGTAATTAATGAAGCTTGCTTTACGACAGTAGAGAAAAATGAATTAATGAAAATAATTAAAGATAAAATAAGAGATAGTAGTTATAAAATAAATTATAATATGCCAACTTGGTTATTTTATGATTATGAATTATTGGCGATGGCTCGTAAAGAGTTACCATTAATAGGAAAAGATATTCCAGGATTTGATTATTTATTAGAAGATTATAAATTATTATACGAAAAAGGTATTACAATCGATAATAATCCATATACAATATTAAATAATATTATAAATAATATAGAGTTAGTTGATGTTTTACAAATAAATCCTAATATAGTTTATCCTGAAGAATTATTTAATCAATTAGTTGATAAGTTAATAGCAAGTCATTATGAAATAAATGAAAAAACACCAAATATTCTTTTCAATAGTGGAGAATTTATTATTTATGCTTTAGAAAATAATATGAAGATAGATGATAAATATATTGAAAGATTTTTGAATATAGAAAATTTATATAAATATAAAAAGTTTGATTTAGCTAAAAAATATTGTCAAATGGGTTATGGAATTAAATATAAAAATATGTTTGATAAATTTGGTTTAGATGAAACTTTAAAATTAGCAATAAAATATGGTTATTTATTAAATACATTAAATTTAAACGAGAATTATGATATAGATAAATTAGATGAATATTTCTTAAAGACAGCTGGATATGGTGATTTAGTTGATGTCTTAATTAGAATTAATTATCCATTAAGTGATGAAGAAATTAAAGAAGGCAAAATAAATCTTATTGGAAGACATTTTGTTTTATCTGAGAATGACATGTTGTTTAATTATTTAATTCCGAAGGACCCTAATAAAATTATGTTATATACTGGACGTAATAATAAATTATATATATTGGCAATTAAATGTGGTTTTGAACTAACTTTAGAAAAATATATAAAATGTGATAATTTTAGAACTAATGATTATTATACTTCATTAATTTTAGATACTGATTGTAATGCAATTAAATATTATCGCGGTTCTAATAGTGAATTATATAAAAAAGCAATTGCTAAAGGTTATAAGATAAATGAACAAGATTTTATAGATTTTCCATATCTTTGTGATACATACTTATTAGAATATGCAATTAATACTGATGATGTAAGTAAATATATTATGTATTATAAAGGTCATGATGAGGAGTTATTTAAAAAAGCAATTGCAAATGGTTATGTACCAACGATTGATATTTTAAATAAGAAAGATAATTTCTGTGCTAGTTCTGCTATTATTCATCGAGTGATGCAAGATGATATAAAAGCAATTAAATATTATAAAGGTAGTGCAGAGTATTTTACTGATTTATTTGATATAGAAGATAAAAATGGTAATAAAATTGTTCCTGATAGAGAAATGATGAAGGATTTAGCTTTTATCTATGGTAATGATGAATTAATGAAAAAAGCTATTTTATATGATTGTAATAATATTGTATTTTATCAAGGGAATGAGGAAGAATTATTTAACTTAGCAATAAATGGTGGTTATATACCTAAGAAAGAAGATTTTGAACTTACTGATAATTTAAATGATAAAAATATAATATTTAAAAAGATTTTAGAATTAGGTCTTATTGATTTATTATTATATTATACAGGTAATGATGAAGAAATTATAAAGGGAATATATAGAGATTTGTTAAGTGATCAATATGATTTAGTTATTAGGAATAATGATGATTTAACTAATTATATTGCAGTATGGCAATCATTTAATAGTAGTACTAATCATGAAAGATTAATTACTTATATGAATCCAAAAAATATAAAAGCATTTGAAAAAATGCCAATAGATTATTATCTAGTTTTAAAATATGGTATTGGTAATTCAAAGATGGATTTTCTTATTCAAATAATTAAAGATGGTCAAATAGATAATTTTGCTAATATTTATTCTTATTTAATAAAAAATTATTTAGAACTTAATAATAATGCTTTTGGAGTTGATTTATTTTTAAAGATAGCTCGTTTATATGTAACATATCCTAATTTATTAGGTAATATTCTTGATAGGAAATTAAATGATATTGAAGTAGCTAATTTAATTAAACTTATTAATAGTGAGGTAAAAATAAGTGAAGTTAATAGCTTAGAAGATTTGGCAAAATTAGATGAAACTTTAATTGCGACTATTAAATATAATTTAGATTTTTGTAAAGATCCAAAAGAAATTAAAAATATGATACTACAATATGTTTTTAATATTGATTATGATGAATTTATGCATATTTTAACTAATTATATTAATTTTGATACTTTGGACAAAATTATTAGTAAAGCAGAAAAATTAAAAAATCAAGAAGAATTAATGTATGAAGCTTCAATATTAAAGATATTATTAAAAATGTTAGAAGAGACAGTTAATGCGACGAATGATATAGAATCATTAAAAGCATTATTAAGAAATTATTTAAATAATCAAGAATTAGTAAATAAAGTAAGGCCTTTATATTATGATTTAAAAGAAAGAATAAGAAATATATATGAGTTAGATGCTAATGCTACTTTAACAGATTTAAGTGATTATACCCCTAATGAAAATGGTGTTATTGATTTACAAAACTCAGAATATACTATTTATGCACATGTTATGGGTGGGGATAATTTTGCTGATTATGTTAAATATCGTTTTAATGGTAAAGTAACAATATGTGTTTCACCAATAAGTAATTTAGGTAAGAAATTATATTCTAATTCAGGAGTTATTTTAGGATTTGTAAATATTCCTCGTGGAGGATTTATTGGTTCATCTAATCGTAATATGGGTAGTAATGGTTATATTAATAATAATGATTATCAAGTTCATAATGATCACTTTTATCATTTAGAAATTAAAGATAGTAGTTCTTTAACACCTAAAGAACATCCAGAAACTTTATTATATCGTGATGGTTTATTACCTGGTTGTATTATTATTAGAGGTGATATACCTAGTCAAGAAGAAAAGGCAGCACAGCAAGCCTTTAGAGATTTAGGATTAGAAATTCCTTTTGTTCATACGCAAGCGATTGGTAATGTAGCTGAATTAAAAGGCAAAGATATGACAATTGTTGATCCACAAGAAGATGTTGATAAACATATTTATGTAGAACAAAATATTGAACTTGGAGAATATGAAGCTAAACTAGATAAAATTAAGAAAGTACGAGAAAAAGTATTAGAATTAAAAGAACATGTTGAAGGTTTAGGAATAAAACAAGAAGAAATATATGATTTAATACCAATGAAAATTGGTGGTTCGCATGATATGTTTAAATGTCATATTAAAGGTAAAGATGGAATATTCTATTTAAAACCTGGTTATCGTAAAGGAAGAGGAGATATTGATCCATATCGTTCTTATGCGATGGAAGCTGGTTATCGTATTCAATCAATTGTTAATCCAGAAGGAGCAGTATATGTTGATACAGTAATGGTTTCTTCAGAAAGTCTTGGATATAGTAGTACACAAGAAGATATATTGTGTTCAGTAATTGAAGTTAAACAAGATACGACGAGTTATGATGGTTGGGCGACTAGTAGAGTTGAGTATTCTGAATTATCAGAAAAAGAAATGTCATCATTTATGCAAGAATTTATTAGTGATTATTTGTTATTTAGTTATGATACTAAGCCAGAGAATTTCCTAAAGGATAAAAATGGAAATACATTTGGTATTGATAAAGAACAAGCACTAAAATTTATTCTTCATCCATTATTTGCCCAAAGAGATAATGATAACAATTTAACATTTAATACTTCTTTTGCCGATTCTACTTCTTCAAAAGCCGATTTTAATGGTTGTGGTATAATTTATATTAAGATTTTTGATGCTGTTAAAGAAGGAAAACAAAAAATAACAGAAGAAAATGTTAATAAGGCGATGGCAGCGATAAATCGAGTTGAAGCTATGTCTGATGAAGAATATAAACAAATTTTTAAAAACTATGTTGATGATTTTGCTAAAAGCTCAGTTGTTTCTAGTATAGTTAATAGTTATAAAAATGCAGGATATTCAGATAAAGATGCCATAGCAGCGGTTAAAAATGAATTATATGAATCACTTTTAGCAAGAAAAAATAATTTACGTACAGAGTTTACATTATATATTAATAATGTTTTATCAACTTATTATTCTAAGATAGGGGAGGAAGTTCCAGAATGGGTAACGAATTTGAGTCAAGAAAAGAAGATTTAAATAAATTAAGTGAATTAATTAATAATGTTGATCCAGAAAATAATTATTATAAAGAATCATTAAATGAAATAAAAGATTTATTAGTAAAAATGGATCAGCCAAAAAAAGCTTTAGAAGAAGAGAAAGAAGCTAAAGATAAAGAGAAAAAGAAGGCAATTTGACATTGTCTTCTTTTTTCCTTTATAATATGGCTAGTGGTGATAACTATGAAAATTGATACTGTAGAACTAAAAAGTATTGCAGTAAGAACAAGTCAATATCCAGAAGATCAGAAAAAAGAGTTTTTATTAGTAGGTAGAAGTAATGTAGGTAAAAGTTCATTTATTAACTCAATTATCGGACGTAAGAATTTTGCACATACTAGTGCAACACCTGGTAAAACGAAAACTTTAAATTTTTACTTAATAAATGATGAATTTTATTTAGTAGATGTGCCAGGATATGGGTATGCAGCAGTTTCACAAGATAATCAAAAGAAATTTGGTTTAATGATCGAAGAATACTTAATTAATCGTAAAAATTTAAAAAGAGTGTTCTTACTAGTTGATTTTAGACATAAACCAACAGAAGATGACTTATTAATGTATAATTTTATGAAGTATTATAATTTAGATGTAACAATTGTCGCAACTAAGTATGATAAAGTAGGTCAAAAAGATCGTGTTAAAACGGAAAATGTTTTAAGAAGTTCATTTGAATTGAAAGGGAATGATAATATTGTATTATATTCTTCAGTTACGAAAAAAGGTCGTGAAGAAATATATTCAATTATTAATGAATGTCTTGGTACTAAATAGTACCTTTTCTTATGAAATGAGATATTTTATAATAAAAAGAGAATTTTACATATTAAGTTAATTATGATAAAATACCACGAGAAATGAGGGGTGGCATATGAAAAAGACTGTTTGTTTAATTGGTAGACCTAATGTAGGTAAAAGTACAATCTTTAATCGTTTAATTAAAGAAAACAAAGCTATTATTTTGGATACACCTGGAGTAACTAGAGATCGTATTTATGGTGATGTTACGTATGATGAAAAAACATTTTTATTAGTTGATACAGGTGGTATAGATTTAGGCGAAGGGGACTTTAATAAAGATATTAGATTACAAGCTGAGATAGCTATAGAAGAATCTGATGTAATAGTATTTGTTGTTGATGGTCGAGAAGATTTAACAAGTAATGATTTATTTATTCGTGATATGTTAATGAAAACTAATAAAAAAGTTATTGTAGCTTTAAATAAATTAGATAATTTTAAATTACAAGAAGAAAGAATATATTACTATTATGAATTAGGTTTTCAATATGTAATACCAATATCTGCTTCTCATAATTTAGGTTTTGGCGAATTATTAGATGAAATAACTAAGGATTTTAAAGAAAATAGTGATGAACCAGAAAATATCTTAAAATTTTGTATTATTGGCAGACCTAATGTTGGCAAAAGTAGTTTGGTTAATGCCATATTAAATGAAGAAAGAGCTATTGTTTCTGATGTTGCAGGTACAACTAGAGATTCTGTTGATACAAGATTTAAATATAATAATGAAGATTATATCGTCATAGATACAGCAGGAATGCGTAAACAAGGAAAGATATATGAATCAGTTGAAAAATATAGTTTACTTAGAAGTTTAAAAGCAATTGATCGTGCTGATGTTTGTGTATTAGTAATAGATGCCCAAGAAGGAATTATTGAACATGATAAACATATAGCTAGTTATGCGATTGAAGCTGGTAAAGGATTAGTTTTAGTTGTTAATAAATGGGATACGATTGAAAATAAAGATCAAGCGATAAAAGAATGGAAAGTTCTTTTAAAAAATGAATTTCAATTTATGACATATGCTAAAGTTGTTTTCTTATCAGCATTAACGAAAAAAAGATTACATACTTTAATGCCAGAAATATTAAGTGCTTATGAAAATAATCATCGTGAAGTTAAAACATCACTTTTAAATAATGTAATAAATGATGCAACTAAATTACATGAAGCACCTGGTTATAAAGGTCGTAAATTAAAAATTTATTTCAGTAGTCAAACAGGTATATGTCCTCCTAAATTTACTTTTAGATGTAATGATAAAGGATTAGTTCATTTTAGTTATGAAAGATATTTAGAAAACACAATTAGAAATAATTTTGATTTTACGGGAACACCAATTGTTTTACAATTTAAAAATAGAGGTAGTAAAGATGAAGATGATGAATAATCATCTTTTTTTTGTTATAATAGGTATAGTATGGTAGGTGGTTAGATGGCAAATACAGTATTAGGATATAAATTTGAAATGTGTAATCCTAAAATATTAACTATTCCTTATATAAAGGAACATATAGATGAACTAGATATAAAAGAGATAACTTTAGATGGTTGTACTTTAATTAATGAAAATAAATTTATATATTCAGATTATGAACATCCGATAGTTTTAGTAGATGCGATATTATCAACTAAAACTCTTAGTATAGATTCAAAATATTATATGGAACATAAAGAAGAAATAGATGAATTAATTGCCTTTATTTGTCAGCATATAAAAGGGGACTTTTTATCTCTGGCTGATAAACCATTAGTTAATGATAATGTTTATGAAGCGATAGGAAGTAATCCTAATATAAAGAAATTAAGAGTTGGAAATATGAATGATCCAGTTTCATTGACATTAAATGGATATAATTCGTTAAAAAAAGGGAATATAGAAGAAGTAAGAAGTTATGGCATATGTGAAGAACTTAAGGAAAATTTTGATCCTATTATTCTATATAATAGAAGAGAATTAGCTGGTCGTTATACTTATAATGCCTTACAAAGTAGTGATTCATTTTTGTTTAGTAAATCTTTATCTGAAGATGAATTATATTATTTAAAGTTTATTAATAAAAAAGCTAGTATTTCAATTCAATCATATGATTATGCTAATTATTTTAAAATGGTTAAAAGATTAAAAGAAGTTAACTATGAAGGACCTATTAGTTTGTATGTTAATAATAAAAATGAACTTAATAATTATATATTTACTCATTTAGAGGAATTAACTGGTTTAGATAATATTTTTATTAAATCACAAACTTATATTGGTTTAGATTGTGATATTTTAACATATATAAAAAATGAAAAAAGACTTATTGATATGGTAATGCCGGCGATTAATTATAGTCCTTTTGAAAAATATTTATATGCTTATAATATTGTTAAACACTTTAAGAAATATAAAGAAAGTGAAGATAAATCTAAGGCCCGAAATTTGTATCAGTTATTAGATAGTGATTATATGGTATGTGTAGGTTTTGCAAGATTACTGGGAGATTTATTAGAAAAATTAGGAATTCCTAGTATAGATTATTCAGTATCGGTTGATGTAGGATTAGATGATGTTGATTCAAAGGCTTTAGTAGTACCAGATAAAGTAGTTTCAAGAGTTAATGGTCAAGAACATGAAGTCTTACTAAAAAAAGAAAGTCACGCTCGTTTGATGGTTAATTTAGTTGATAGTAAGTATGGAATAGATGGTTATTTTATAACTGATCCAACGTGGGATAATAATATGGAACTTGATACTTATAATTATGCGTTAATGACGCAAGATGAATATATAGGTATTTATCGTTATGATAGTTTAAATTATTTTAGTGTTGATGAGTTATTTTTTGCTCATAGCTTAGAAGAGTTTTATTTAAAAATTAATTTCTTATTAGATAAGAATAAAAGACAAAGTGAAAAAGATATTATAAGAAATTTATTAAATAAATTTAAAAAGATAGATAGTGAATTTTATGAAGAATTAATTAGTAAATATGAGGGATTAGATAAGTATAGTTTTACATTTACAAAAGAATTAATTCAAGATATTCTTTTAGATATGGGTGAACATATTTTATTAAAAACAAATAAGATGGTTAGTGGTAAAACATTTAAAGAAGGTATAAGGAATTACTATGAAAAAGTAGATGGTTTAAATGGAGAAGAATTAGAACAAAAAGTTAATGAAGTAATGAGGGAGAATGAAAGGCTACAAGCAATTAATTTCCCAACAAGATATAAAATAGAGCGTGATAATGAAAAAATGGTTATTTTAAATGAAACTAATAAATTTACTTTAGATAGTGAAGAAGAGGGCTTAAAAATGTAAGTCCTTTTTTCTTGACAAAAAAATGAAATATTTATATAGTAAATTTTACTATGGGTGATGGTATGCAACTTTATGGAATGGATAGAGAACTTATTGAAATATATAATTTACGTAATATAGAATCAATTAAATTATGGGATTTAGTAAAAAATGGAACAGGTAAATTATTAGTAATTCCAACGTTATTAGTTACTTATGATGGTGGTAAATATTTAAATATTAGTGCAAATGAAAAATATTTTAGAGTCTTTGTACAAAAGGTTGTAGAAGTTTATCATAATGAGAAAGATAATTTATTAGAAGATGGATTAACTGATCCATTTAAATTACGTCCTAGAATAGATATAGATGAAAAAACTAAAGTAATTCTTGAAAGCGGTAGATTAGAACAGTTAAATAAAATATATAGTTTTTATGATGGTAAAGATAGTTATGATAGTAGTTTATTATTTCAAATTGATGAGTTAAAAGCATTATTACCAATGATTAAATATCATATAAAAAGTTTTTATGGATTTACTGATCATACTATTAATTTTGATGATGGGGTTAATGGATATAGAGATAACTATAGTATAAGTGGTCAAGTTGATGGGATAGAAGTTACAATAACTTTATTGTTTAATAAAATAGATAATGATGAGTATGAAATATTTATTGGTGGACTTAATAGTAAGAATGAACCATTAAAAATGAAAATTAAATTTTATAAAGATGCCATTACAGTTGATTTGGCGATTGTAGCTTATGACTTAGTTAGTAGTCATCTTTATCATATGACTAAAGGAGCACCTAAAGTAACTTATGAAGTTAAAAAGGGTGGATTACCAGTAGTATTTGTTGATAAAGATTTAGAAAAAGTGGCAAATAACTGGGAAAATATTGCAGATATAGATTATGATAATGATTTAGTTTGGTATAAGTTACCTTGGAATGCTTTATACGGAGTAAGTAATGAGATAAAAGAAGTTAGTGAGACTGAAAAGGTAGTAAGTACGCATAATATGTTTATTGATGTTAGTGAAGAACAATTTGTTAGAAGAGAATATTATGCTAAGACTTATATAAGAAATCGTACAGTAGCAGTTTCGGCACAAGAAATGGTAATGGATGAAGTAAGAAAAACAATTAATGGAGTATGTGTTTCAAAACATGATGGAGTTTATGCGATTGAAACCGGTTTTGCTGATAAAGTATTGGGGAAATCTGGATTTTATGAAGAAAAATTAAAAAATCGCTATTTTTATCATTTGTGTCAAAGTAGAGAAGGAATAAAAGGAATAGTTAGAGATAACTTAAAATCAGTTTGTAAAGACGATGATATTTTACAAGCAAGTGATATGTTAAATAAAGCTAATATATTAAAGCTAGTTAAGGGTGAGTAAGATGGGAATATTTAGTGAAGAAACACAGGAAGAAAAAGATTATAAAAGATTATTAAAAGTAATAAAAGGATCAAATTTAAGTTATGAAATAATAGATAAATTAGTTAAATATGTAACTGATATTAGAGATAAAAAAAGAAATAATGATTTTTTTGATTTTGAATTTTTAGAGGGAGTTATTTTAGAAATAGCTAATTCACAATTTCAAGATAGTGATGAGTTTATAACTTTGTTTGATGAGTTATTAAAAACTATTAAGTTCTTTTTACCAGAAGGAATTGAAACACCAGATTATGAAGCAATAAAAAGAATGTATATTCATAATTTTAGTGGTAGTGAAGGTATTTTAGCGAAAGATGTTTTTGATCAAAAGTTTTTTAGTTTATTTGAATCGAGATTAGATTACTTATATATTATGAATTTAATTAGAGATGATGAAAGTTTAGTAGGTAAATATCGTAATATAGTTAATTTTGCTTTAGAAGTGGCACCTTATTGTATTAATCAAACGGTCTTAAAAAATGAAATACTATCTTATATTAATGGTTTAAAAAATGAATTAGGCGATATAGATACTTATAGTGATAAAAAACTTACTGAAGCTAAAAAAAGAACAGGTGTTTATCCAGTTGATGAAAAAACGTTGGCGATGATTTCAGCGGAAGCAGAGAAAGCTCAAGGATTAATTACAAAGTTAAATGTTATGCAAAAGAAAGTAGATACTTATCAAGATCGAGTTAATTCTTTAACTAAAACGGGAGTTAAAGAGATAAAAGATTCAATAAGTTTAGGTAAGAAAGATATAAGTGATTATGCTTCGACGGCTGTATTTGATATGAAGAAAGCTATTTTAGAAGCAAAAGAGGAATTAGTTAGTAAGTTAGATGAATATTTACTAACTTTAGAAAAGTCTTTAAAAGAGAGTAGCGATGAAGTATTTAGACAGTTACTTTTAGATACAGAAGAAAAAATTAAAGGCATAAAAGTAATGGCTCAAGGTTTATCTAGTACAACTACATCAGAATTATTACGTATTCAAAAAGCGACACAAGATAGTGTAACTAAGTTAAAGAGTTATGTTGAAACAGAACCACAATTACAAGAATTTTTAAAGAGTGCTAGTGATAATGAAAAGATAATGGAAGCTTTAAAGAAATTTAGTGAATTACAAGTGGGAGCTGCAAGTCAAGCGGTAGTAGGAGCGCCAGTAAGTGGAATAGTTATACCTGGTAATGATCGTTTAGTAGTACCTGCTAGTCCACAAGTTGTTATTCCTAAAGAACATACTGAATCAATTATCTTACCAGCTTTTGATGAAAATATTCCATTTGATAAACGAATGGATAGAATATTAGAAGAGAAAAAACGTCGTGAAGCAAATGGCGAGTTCTTTCATGAAATGGTAGAAGAAGTTATCCGTTGTATCTTAGAAGGTGATTGGGTTTACTTATGGGGTCCATCAGGATGTGGTAAATCATTTGTTATTAAACAAGTTGCTGAATTAATAGGAATTGATTTGGTAGAAAATGGTAAAATAACGGATAAATATAGTATTATGGCTTATAACGATCCACATGGACATTTTAGAGCAACGCAAGCTTTTGTCGCTTTAGTATATGGGAAAATGTTATCTTTAGATGAATTTGATAATGGTAATACTGATACGCAAGTTGTTTTAAATGAATTATATTCTGGTTTGTTAGATGTTTTAGGTAATCCAAATAAAAAACGTTATGTAACCTTTGCTGAAGATATGACAGTACCTATTAATCCTAACTTTAGAATGATAAGTGCTGGTAATACGAGAGGTGGCGGAGAAAACCAAATATTCTCTTCACGTGGTAAGATAGATGAAGCTGTACAAGAACGTATGACACCAAAAGAATTTAAGTATGATAATTTAGTTGAGCAAAAAATATTTGGACAATATAAAGACTGGTATGAAATATTTATTAAATTTAGAGAAGCTTGTGATGCTTATGCTAAGCAAAATGGTTTAGATACAGCGCCAGGAATTGGGACAACAAGAGATGCAGCAGCAATTGTTAAATATATTAATCATAATAGTAAATCAATTGATCAAATTATGAGGGAAAAATTTACACAGACTAAAGAAAGAGATTACTTAAGTTTTTTAAGAAAGAAATTTAGAGAATTTTATGATTTAAGTGAAAATTTAGGTGATTTTGCAGTTCCAAGTAAGTTATGTGATGCTGATACAATGATTTTAGCTAAATCATTTGTTAAAGCTTGTAATGATAGTTTAGCTGGAACAGAAAAGAAAAAGGGAAGATAAGTTTGCTTATTAAAGTAGATTTAAAAAGGAGGAAACTTTAATGGAAAGATATCCCCATAATTATCAAAAATATGAAGATTATATATTTCCTCCAGATGAAGTTGAAATAGATGATGAAAAATATACGATTTATAAAGCACGTTTTAATAATTTATTTGAACTTTATGATTATTTAAAAAGTAATCCTAAGACCAATAATCGGGTTTTTACAACTTTACATAGTATTTCTAAAGGTAGTGATTTTGCTGGTAAACCTTATAAAGAAGCAGTAGAAGATTTAGTTAGTGAAGTTGATCCTGGTTATGAAGAGTTTTTATCTTTACAAAGAGATTTAGATAATGCGGGATTAAAAGAAGTTCATAAATATAAATTAGTAAGAACAGTTGCAGGGGGACATTTAAATATTCCGGCTTATAGTGCGGGGAATCCTTTATGCTATGAAACGGAAGAAAAGGTAAGAAGTCCAAAGTTTGTTAGAATTCATGTTACTTTATCATATTATTGGGGGACAACTAAAAAACAAGTTTTAAATCGAGCCATAATAATTACTAATGTGTTAAAAGCGTTAGAGAAAGCAGGTTATAATGTTTTATTAAATACTTTTGAATTAAGTATGGAATATGATGAAATTGTTTATATTGTTGTTCAAATAAAGAAACATGGTGAAAGAATGAATATGGCGGCATTATATAAAACTTTATGTCGGGTTGAGTTTTTAAGAAGAATTCTATTTAGAATACTCGAAACTTTAGATGTTAAAAGAGCTTGGGAAGATGGATATGGTTCGACTTGTAGTGCAAACTTTACAAAAAAGGTTTTACACTTTGGATCAAACGACATCTTCTTTGATCAACCACGAGAGATGGGTATTTATGGTGATGATTTAGCCGATGACTTTGAAGCAGCGATTAAACATTTAAATTTAGAAGATAAAATAGATGTTGAAAAAGCAAAAAAAGAGTTTAAAAAAGATGTTCAAAGTTTGAAATTAAAGAGATGATTTTTTTCATCTTTTTCTATGGAATGAATATTGTATTATATGGGATAGAGTGTTATACTTTAGGAAGATAAAGAGGTGTGATATGGAAGAGGAAAAAGTTGAAAAAAAGACGGAGACTATAAAGGAAGAAAAGAAAAGTAAAAAAGGTTTAAAGATTACTTTAACTGTTATAAGTTTAGTAGTAGTTGTAGGGTTAGTTGTTGGTTTAATAGTATTTAATAATCGTAATCCAAAGGATAAACTTGATGAAGAAAAAGAAACTATTACAGTTGATTCTGACTATAAAATGTCAGGTAATAATGTTCAAGAGTTTGATTTATTCTTTTTGAAATCAGAAAATGAAACAAAAAATAAAGTTTATAGTCCTTTATCAATTAAATATGCTTTAGGAATGTTAAACGAAGGAACTGATGGAGAAACTAAAGCACAAATAAGTGCAGTTATAGGGGATTATGTTGGGAAGAAATATGTTAATAGTAAAAATATGTCTTTAGCTAATGCTTTATATATTAACGAAAGTATGCAAAATAATATTAAGACAGAATACATTAATACTTTAAAAGATAAATATAATGCTTCAGTATTTTATGATCCATTTAAAAATCCTAATAATATTAATAAATGGGTTAGTGATAATACATATAATTTAATTCCTGATCTATTAGATGATGTTATGGATAAAGATTTTATTTTAATAAATACTTTAGCAATAGATATGGAATGGGTTAATAAAATTCAAAGTGAAAATGAATTCTTCTCAGTAGATTATCCACATGAAGAATACTATGTTGGAGTTGATCCTTTGAATTCTGAAGGATATTCAGAATTAAAATTTGATAATTTAAATTATAGTGTTAAATCGGTAAAAATAGCAGCTTCAGCTAATAGATATGATATAGTATCAGATTTAACAGAAAGTAGTATTAGAAATACTGTAACTAGTGAATATAATAAATTTGTTAAAAATGAGGAATGTGGTACTCCTGGAGTAGAATATAATTATGAACCAACTAAAAGTTATGTTGATAAATATATGAAAGAAATAAATTCTAGTTATGGAAAAGTTGAAAGTTCAACAGATTTCTATTTCTATGTTGATAATGATGTTAAAGTGTTTGCTAAAGATTTAAAAGAATATGATGGTACAACCTTACAATATGTAGGTATAATGCCTACTAGTACATCATTAGATAGTTATATAAATAATGTAAGTGCTAAACAAGTTGAAGAACTTATAGGTAAATTAAAAGATCCTAAGAAGATAGAAAGTTATACGGATGGTAAGATAACTAAATTAACAGGTCAAATTCCAGTATTTAATTTTGATTATGAATTAAACTTAATTAATGATTTAAAAAAATTAGGTATTACTAATGTCTTTGATGGTAGTAAAGCTGATTTATCTAAGTTAACAAGTAATAAAGGAACTTATATTGATACTGCTTTACATAAAGCTAATATAGAATTCTCTAATACAGGTATTAGAGCAACTGCTGCAACAGCTGTTGGTGGTTATGGAGCAGCTGATTGTGGTTTTGATTACTTATATAAAGTACCAGTTGAAGAAATTAATTTAACTTTTGATAAACCATTTATGTTCTTAATAAGAGATAAAGCAACAGGTGAAATATGGTTTACGGGTACAGTTTATGAACCTACAAAGATAACTGATTTAGATTTAAATGGACCTGAATATTAAGCAAAATAATTTGACAAATTAAATTATTGGTAGTAGTATTTAGTTAATTCAATGAGGAAGAACACGATTATTAAGAAACTTCTTTATAGAGAGTTCATGGTTGGTGGAAATGAATAAAAAGACTTAATAGTTACTATCTTCTGAGAGGTTTAATAAAACCCGGTTAAGGCCGTTATCGATAATTAAGTTAAATAAAGGATGGTACCGCATTATTTGCTCCTTGCAAATAATGTGGTTTTTTTATTTAAGAAGAAAGGAATGAAGGAATATGGTAAATTTTAAAGAAGATGAAAAGTTAAATGTTTTAAATCATAGTTGTGCGCATTTACTTGCTCAAGCAGTAAAACATTTATACCCTCATGCTAAATTTTGGGTTGGTCCTGTTGTAGAAGAAGGATTTTATTATGATATTGATTTAGGGGACGATAAGATTACCGATGAAGATTTAGAAAAAATTGAAAAAGAAATGAAAAAATGTTCTAAGTCAGCTAAAAATATTATCAGAAGAGAAATTTCTAAAGAAGAAGCTTTAGAGATGTTTAAAGATGATGAGTATAAGATTGATTTAATTGAAAGAATGGAAGACGGAACAACTATTTCTTGCTATACACAAGGTGATTTTACTGATCTTTGTCGTGGACCACATATGTCTAATACTAAAGAAATTAAATACTTTAAGTTAACTAAATTTAGTGGAGCTTACTACAAGGGAGACGCTAATAATAAAATGCTTCAAAGAATATATGGGGTATGTTTTCCAACAGAAGAAGAGTTAAATGAACATTTAAAATATTTAGAAGAAATGAAGTTACGTGATCATCGTAAGATAGGTAAAGACTTAGAGATATTTATGGTAAGTGATTTAGTTGGTAAAGGTTTACCAATGTATTTACCTAATGGATATATTGTATGGGAATTATTAGAAAATTATATTAAAGGTAAAGAAAGAGAATTAGGTTATTTACATGTTTTAACACCACCAATAGGTAATGTTGAACTTTATAAAACTTCTGGACACTGGGATCACTATAAAGATAATATGTTTCCTAAGATGGAAGTTGAAGGTGAAGAATTTGTTCTAAGACCAATGAATTGCCCTCATCATATGATGATTTATAGTAATAATGTTCATTCATATCGTGATTTACCAATTAGAATTGGGGAGATTGCGCGTGATGCAAGATTTGAAACTAGTGGTTCATTAAAAGGTATTGAAAGAGTTAGAACTTTCTGTCAAAATGATGCCCATTTATTTGTAACTCCAGAACAAATCGAATCTGAATTCTCTTGTGTTGTTAACTTAATCTTAGATGTATATAAAGAATTAGGAATTAAAGATTTTAGATTCGAATTATCTTTAAGAGACCCTGAAGATAAAGTTAAATACTATCCAGATGATGAGATGTGGAATAATGCAGAAACTACTTTACGTAACGTTTTAAATGATTTGGGTTATGACTATGTTGAAAAGATTGGTGAAGCAGCTTTCTATGGACCTAAATTAGATGTTCAAGTTAAACCAGCTGTGGGACCTGAATATACTTTATCTACTTGTCAATTAGATTTCTGTCTACCTATGCGTTTTGATTTAGGATATATAGATAGTGATGGCAGTAAGAAAACACCAGTTGTACTTCATAGAGCAATATTTGGTAGTATAGATAGATTTATTGCTTATTATTTAGAGGAAACTAAAGGCTATTTACCAGTATGGCTTGCACCTGTCCAAGTACAAGTAGTACCAGTTAATATTCAATATCATGAAGCTTATAGTAAGGAAGTTTATGAAGCTTTAAAAGGAGCTGGATTTAGAGTAGAATTAGATGCTCGTAATGAAAAACTTGGTTATAAATTAAGAGAATCAGTAATTAGAAAGATACCTTATATGTTAATATTAGGTCAAAAAGAAGTTGATAGTAAAACAGTATCTTATCGAAGAGCTGGTAGTGAAGAAACAGTTACTGTTTCATTAGATGAATTTATTAAATTAATTAATGAAGATATAACTTCTAAAAAGAGATATGATAAATAGACAAGAGATTGTCTATTTATTTTGGGATTAATTGACACTATAATTTATTTTTTGTATATTTTTATTGATAGAATATGGTGATAGTTATTATGAATGATGAAGAAATTTATTATATAAGTAACTTAGAAGAACTAGATAATTTTTTACAAGGTAAATATAGTGGTAAAACGGAAGAAAAAATACCATTATTCTTTATTAAAAGTAATAATGGATATTTTTTGTATGATGAGTCGGTACCATATTTTAAAAAAGCGCCAGAAATATCAAGTGTTAGTTTTTTAGCTAATGTTAAATTATTAATGGCAATTCATAATAGATATATACCTATATTTAGTAAAGAAACTAAAAATTTATTATTTACGGAAGATGAGTTTTGGGCGCTTAGAAAAAAGATGAGTGGCTTAAAGAAGTATAATTGTGGAGACTTTATATTTGCTGATGATTTATCTTTTCCGGGAATAGATGAATTAATGGTGGAAATAGAACAAAATAATAAAAAAGTAGATAGTTTAAAGACGGTTGTCGAAGACGATATTAGAAGTTTATTTAAACAGATTGGAATAGATTTAAGTTTTGATCATCATGAGGGGATTGTAAAATTACTTGATACTGGTTCAACATCACGTGGAACTAGTGTTCCATCACCTAATGGAGAAGTTGGAGGAGATTTTGATTTTCTACTTAGAGCTCCAGGTGGAGATATAGAAAGAATTAAAGATTTTTTAATAAATAAATTAGGTAGACAATGTCCAAATAAGTTAATAAGTCGTCATCGAATTAGATTGTTTGGTGTTCAATTAGAGGGGTTAGATAAACCAATAGATATAGATGTATCATTTGTAAGAAGTGATAAGGATTACTATGCGACAGAAGAAGCTTTAAGTGATCGTCTTGAACAAATAAAGAAGCAAGATGAAATGAAATATTTATTAGTTCAAGCGAATATAGTAATGGCTAAGAAAGTTTTAAAAGAAGCAGGGGTTTATAAACCTAGTCGTAGTGATAAAAGTCAAGCGGGTCTTGGCGGAATTGGCATTGAAAATTGGATTTTACAATATGGTGGTTCGTTTAAGGCAGCAGCACTTGATTTTTTAGTTCATGCTAAAGGTAAAGACTTTATTGAATTTGAAAAAGAATATAGTATTTTTGATTTTGGAAATAATCATATTAGTATAGCTAGACATAGATTTCCTTATGATAATTTTGTCATAAAAAATATGCGACAAAATGGTTATTTTTTGATGCAACAAGCTTTATTAAAATATATTAATTCGTTACCAAAAGAGGAAACATTAAAGTTTTAAAATAGTAGAGGAATTCTAAAATAAAAGAATTCCTTTTATATTGTAATTCTCTATTATTTAAGTTATAATTACTAGAGAATAGGGAGTGTGGCAAGTATGAAAATTATGTTGATGGATGCTACAAAATTAGTAAATTTAGTTCTTCCTAATGATGTTTTTGGTAACTATTGGATTGTTAATGCTAACAGAGAAAATTTAGTTAGTGTCCAAGCTTCCGAAGGTAATTGGGTGTTAAAAAGTAATAGTGATGTTAAAGTATTTAGAAATGGTACTGCTGTAGATGATACTTTACTTGAATATGAAAAATTTTATACTCTTAAAAATGTTTTATTAGGAGATAGTTATGTTATTTATACTTGTCCAGTTTATGATGAAAATGCTTTACAATTAAATATTTCGATAAATGGTTTAAATGGTAATAATACGTGGTATATAGGTAATAATGGAGCACAAAATGGAGATGGTAGTTCTAGTTATCCTAATATTATTTCATATGAACAACCTGGAGTAGCAAAAAATCAATTAAAATTAGATTATAATAATGGTATTTATTCAGTTACAAATATAAATCCACAAATACCAATGTATATTAATGGAGCTCCAGCTGTAAATGCAGATTTAAGATATGGAGATACAATATTTATTTTAGGATTAAAATTATCAATTATTAAAGATATATTCTATATTAATAATCCAAATAAATTAGTTAAATTCGATTCACAAATGTTTAATATGAGAATGACTCAGGAACTTGATTTTTCAAAGATTCCAACAGAACCTGATCCAGTTATTGAGATGTATAAAAAAGAAGATTATTTCTTAAAACCACCAAGATTTGATGAGAGAATCGAAGAGAAAACTTTAGTTATTGATCCACCACCAGCTGCCCAAAAGCAAGAAGAAATGCCAGCTATTTTAACGATGGGTTCAATGATGATGATGGGTATGAGTTCAATGATGACAGGAGTTATGACTTTAACGAATGTTATTAATGGAACAACACAGTTATCAGCAGCTTTACCATCATTACTAACGGCAGCAGCAATGCTTTCATGTATGCTTATCTTACCAGCTGTTAGTAAAATGTATAATAAACATAAAAAAGTAGTATATGAAAGAAAAAGACAAGCAACGTATAGTAATTATGTTAATAAGAAAAGAGAAGAATTTTTAATTGAAATAAAAAGAGAACAACAACTTTTAATTGAAAAATATATTCCATTAAAAGATGTTGGTGATATTATCTTGTATAAAAAGAGAAATTTATGGGAAAAGAATGCTGATGATTATGACTTTTTATCTTTAAGATTAGGTATTGGTTCAATTCCACCATTCTTTAAAGTTAATTATCCTGACGAACATTTCTCAATGGAAGATGAAGATAATTTAATGGGCTATTTAAGAGAGTTAGAAAAAGAAACTAATTTACTTGAAAATGTTCCAGTTACTTATTCATTTGTAGAAAAATATATAACAGCTGTTATTGGACAGAAAAATGTTACTAATCCATTTTTAAGAGGACTTTTATTACAAATAATTGCTTATCATGGTTATGATTCATTAAAAGTATGTGTATTTACAAATAAAGAGAATGAAAAGTTCTGGGAAGATATTAAAGATTGTCCATATTTTTGGGATGATAATAGAACATTAAGATTTTTCGGAACGAATACTGATGAAATAAATCAAATAAGTTCTTATTTTGAAGAATTACTTAATAGTATAAAAGAAGCTAATGAAGAAAAAGATGCAGTAGGTGGTCAAAAAGGAACAGCTAAATTATCAACTAGATATTTAATTATTACGGATGATATTGATTTAGTTAGAAATGTAAGTGTTATTCGTTCTTTAATTGAGTCAGTTGAATATGTTGGTATTAGTTTGTTAATATTTACAGAAAAATTAAATTCTTTACCTAATGAAGTTGAACACTTTATAAGTGTTGATGAACGTACTGGTGGCGTATTTGAAAGAGTATTATCAGATAGCCGTAGAATTAATTTTGTACCAGATTTTATGTATGGTTCACTTGAAAAATATACTTATGTTTTATCTAATATTCCAATTGCTTTAAATGGTGGTAAATTCCAGTTACCTTCTTCATATTCTTTCTTAGAAATGTATAATGTATCTAATGTTAATCAATTAAATGCTTTAGCAAGGTGGAAAGAAAGTGATCCAATTAATTCATTAGCTGTACCAATTGGTGTTAATGAGTATGGTGAATTATTTAAGTTAGATTTACATGAAAAAGCGCATGGACCACATGGCTTGATTGCTGGTATGACTGGTTCAGGTAAATCAGAATTTATTATTACATTTATCTTAAGTACAGCAATTAATTTCCATCCATATGAAGTACAGTTTGTTTTAATCGATTATAAAGGTGGAGGTTTAGCTGGAGCTTTCGAAAATAGAGAGACAGGTTTAAGATTACCACATCTAGCTGGAACAATTACCAACTTAGATGTTAGTGAAATAAATCGTAGTTTAGCATCATTACAAAGTGAACTTAAAAGACGTCAAGCAGTATTTAATAAAGCAAGAGATAAAGTTGGTGAATCAACTATTGATATTTATAAGTATCAAAGATTATATCGTAATGGACAAGTTGATGAACCTGTATCACATTTGTTTATTATTTCTGATGAGTTTGCAGAGTTAAAAGCGCAACAACCAGATTTTATGAACGAACTTATTTCAACAGCTCGTATTGGACGTTCATTAGGTGTTCACTTAATTTTGGCTACACAAAAGCCTAGTGGTGTTGTTAATGACCAAATTTGGTCAAATGCGAAGTTTAAAGTTTGTTTAAAAGTTCAAGATAGATCAGATAGTCAAGAAATGATTAAAAGACCTGATGCTGCTTCTTTAAAAGAAACTGGTCGTTTCTTCTTACAAGTTGGTTATGATGAATATTTTGCTTTAGGTCAATCAGCTTGGACTGGAGCTCCTTATTATGAATCTGATGTAAGAAAGAAAAAGATTGATAATTCAATTACCTTTGTTGATAACTTAGGAATGCCTATTAAAGTTGTTGAAGATGGCCGTAATAGTTTCTCTGGAGTATTAAAAGGTGAAGAATTACCAAATATTATGAAATACTTAGTAGATGTTTCAAAAAAAGAAAATATTAAAGTTAAACAATTATGGCTTAATGCTTTAGCACCAGTTATTTATATTGATGCTTTAAAAGAAAAATATAGCTATAAGAAAATTGCTTGTGATATTAATCCAGTAATTGGTGAATATGATGCGCCTAACTTACAAAAACAAGGTTTACTTACTATGCCAATTACTACGCAAGGTAACTGGATAGTTTATGGTATGGCTGATAGTGGTAAAGAAGAAATGATTAATTCATTAGTTTATTCTTGTATTACGACTTATTCACCAGCTGAAATAAATTTATATTTACTTGATTTTGGAGCAGAAACTTTAAAAGTTTATCGTAAAGCACCACAAGTTGGTGATGTAATATTACAAAACGATGTTGATAAAGTTATTAATTTATGGAAAGTAATTAGTGATACGGTTGCTAAGAGAAAGAAATTATTCGCTGATTTTGGTGGTGATTATATTTCTTATTCTAAAGCTACTGGTAAGGTTATTCCAAATATAGTAATTATTATTAATGGTTTTGAATTATATAATGAAAATTTTGGGGATGATACATTTGATTTATTAGCAACATTAACTCGTGATTGTCAAAAGTATGGTGTTTACTTTATTATGACATCAACTACTTCTAATGGTATTAGAACTAGACTTTCACAATACTTACCAAATCATTTAGTATTCCAAATGAATGATAAGTATGATTATTCTTCATTACTTGCAAGAACAAAAATTGAACCAGCTAATGTAAGTGGTCGTGGTTTAGTAAAACTAGATTCAGTATTTGAATTCCAAGCTGCTGTACCAACAGAAAAAGAAAATTTAAATACTTTTGTTTTAGATAAGATTAATGAATTATGTAAATTATATCCTGATAGTGCACCAAAGGTTCCAGTACTTCCAGATGTAGTAACTGTCGCTTATTGTTCTGATCAAAGAAAAGGTGTTAATTCTATTCCAGTTGGGATTGAAAAAGAATCATTACAAGTTAGAACTTTCGATTTAACAAGAAGTACAGTTAATATCATAACAGGTATGGAATTTAATGAAATTAAAAACTTTGGGGAACTATTTATTAGAGAAGTTGCTAGTTGTATTGGTAAAAATTGTTATGTATATGACTTAGAAAAAGCTTATAAAGATTTAGAGAATTATACAACTTATTATGACAATACAATTTTAGATAACTTTAAAACTTTTGGTAAACAAGTCTTTGATATGTATACAAAATATAAAGATTCAGGATTTGATGTCGAATCATTAAAAGAATACGGAGAATATATTTGTTTTATCGTTGGAATTGATAAATTTAAAAATATGTTAGCGACTGAATTTGATGGGGCTTATAGTGGATTAGTTTCAATGATAAAAGGAATGCCTAAAGTTAGATTCGTAATAATTGATTCAAGTGATAATATTAAGAAACGTGAGTTTGAACCATGGTACAAAGATACAGTATCAGGTACAAGAGGCGTTTGGGTAGGCAATGGTATGGGTACACAATATACGATTAAATCGACATTATCTTCTAGAGTATTATCTGCTAAATTGGAAAAGAATTTTGGTTATTACGTAGATGGAAATACAACTGTTTTAGTTAAGCTTATTTCTGAAATGGGAGATGAAGAAGTTTACGAGACTTTATAAGGGGTTAACGAGTGTTAACCTCTTGTTTATTCGTTGACTTTAAATTTTTTTAAGTGTATTATGAATATATAAGAGTATATAATCGATGGTTGTGGGGAATTGGTCAGAAATGGTAAGCTATCATATATTCTTAAGTCTACTGTTTAATAGGAGGTTTTATTATGAATAATAATAAGGTCTGTGTAGATTTGATTGTGCCTAGTATCGAAGAAAGATACAATGTTTTTATTCCTGTTAATAAGAAGACTATTGAAATTATATTCTTATTAAATAAGGCGATTAGTGATATGACAGATGGTAGTTTTCCAATGTCTGATAAGTTGTCATTAATTAATGCTGATAACGGGGCTGTTTATGATGTTGATAAAACTTTTTTAGAGAACAACATTTTAAATGGTGCAAAAATAATTTTGATATAAGGAGGTGTAAGATTAGTGGAAACATTTAGAATTTCAGGAGAAGAAATGGGTCAAACTATTTCTATGTTAAAAAGTGCTGCTGAAGCAATGAACGATGTAGCTGACGAGATGAAAGAAACTGTTAAAAACGTATTACTTACAAGTGGGTTAAGTGGTGATACTGCAAACACTTTAACTGAAATGTATGATCAAGACGTATTAACTTCTATTCGTAATTTTAACGAAGAATTAAATGAATATATAGCTAAAAATGAAACAGTTTATAATGCTGCTCAAGAAACAAGTTCAGCAACAAATAGAATTGCTAGTTCTGTTGTAAAATAATTGATGAAAGGGTGATTATAGGTGAAAGAGACATTCGATGTCCAAGCTGCAACTGAAGCTTTAAAAACAGCTTTAGCAAGTAATGATGAATTAATTGCTAAATTTGCTGATGCAAATAAAAAAGTAGAAGAAGCTTTTACTTCTGCTGGTGGAGCATTAGGTGGTAATTTAGGTACTATTGCTGGTAACTTATGGGTAGAAGGCTCTGGAGAAAGCTTCGAACATAAAGTTAGAACTCAAACTGAAAATTTCCTTGCTTATAAAGTTAATGAAATCATTAATGAAATGGAATCATTTTCTGAATCAGCAAGTCAAACTTATGGTAATAGTGGTCAATAATTTATATACTGCATAGTTTTTATGCAGTATGTTATAAATAAAAAATTATAATTTTTTATTTATAACATACTTGGAGTATAAGGAGGTTATGATATGGCTTATGATTTTGAATTTGACGATGAAAAAGTAACAGAAGTAGTTGAGACGATTTTTGAATCATATGAGAATCTTTGGGATAATTGTGATAATTTATATAATGAACTAGGAAATATGGAAGATTCTTGGTCAGGGGATACGTATGAAAATTATGTATCTGGTATTAAATCATATGAAGGTTCCGTCAGAGGTGTTCCTTCAATTCTTTGGGCTTTTAGAGAAGCTTTACTTGATGCCAAAGAAAAAGGAAATGATTTAATAACTAATGTAAAATCTTCACTTGATATATTTTAAGGAGGTAAATTATGGCAGGGTTGAATGAAAATTTTTCTAATAGTCGTGTTTCTTCAACAATATCAAAAACAGTTTTATCAAACTTTAAAGAAGTTTATGATATTGAAGGAATGGCAGGACATATATCTAGTTTTGCTGGTTTACTTCAAGCATATGAAGAAGAGACAGGTAAAATAGATGATTCAGTATCGGAAACGATAGGTGCTGATGGCTTTAAAGGTGATTATGCCAATAAATTACTTGATACATATGAAAGTTTAGTTGGTAATTTTACTGGCTTTCTTGAGCATTATGATGAATGGAATGATATGGTTGCTGTTGAAGACTCAATGTATGGCTCATTTAATGAAAAATCAATAGGTGAGTATAAAAGTGTTGGTAGTGGCGGTAAACTACCTTATAAGAAAGCTTCTGAAAATCGTAGTCCTAGTGGTAAAAAAGTTACTACTACTAATACTACTCCTGCAGTTAAATAACATGACAATTAATATTGAATAAGAGGTGAAATATTATGAAATATAGTACAGTTGGTGGAGCAACTGAAGAGATTGATAAGGCATTATCAGCTGCTGATGCTCTTTTAGCACTTCTTACTGTAGATACTTTGGATTCGGATGCTGCACATCTTGATACAATTAATGAAAAAGTAAAAAAATTGAAAGAAGATGTAGAGCAAAATAAGGAAGATTTAATTGAAAAAGCTGAAAAGATGAAAACGATTGATGATGAAGTGACGGGAGGTTGGTCATAATGCCATATTTAAAAATAAATAAAGCTAATCTTACTGATACCGTTGCTAAGTCTGAAGAAACAAAAGAGAGTTTAAATAGTGCTGAAACAGCTTTAACTAATTTTGTTAGTTCAGCGAAAACACATTGTAGTAATTGGGAAAATAGCTATTGGCAAAAATTTAAAGATCAAGCTGGAATTAGTGAAAGCTCTTATATGATAACTACTGCAGATGGTTCTGAATTAGATAAAGATCGATATAATGCTGCAGTAGAGGCTGCTGCAAGACAGATTGTAAAAAATAAAATGGAAGAATATAAAGGCTATACAACTGATATGACTAAAGTAATACATGAAAATTATACGTTGATGCTTGATGTATATACAGCTTTTAATAATGTACAAAATTATTTAAATGAATTTGAAGGCAATACAGTTGGTTCATTAGAAGAATACTTTAAAGCTAGTTTTGATAGACATGATCTTGATTATGAAGATTATAATTACAGTTTTGAATACGAAGTTGATAAAAAAGGAAATGAAATTCAAACTTTAGCTGTTGAAGTTTCAGGTGCTTATGCAAACTTAGATGAAACTGCAGTAGAATTTATTACTAGTGAAGGAGCTAAAATGATTTTACCATATGTTAAAGTATTTGATTTGGTAGATGATGAAGAGTTCCAAAATATGACTCCAGAACAACAACGTGCAGTTGTTACAAAGGTAATTCAAGAGGCAGAGGATGCAGTAGATGATCAAACTGAAAGTTATAGAAAAAGAGGATTATATTCTGTTACTGATGCTGATGAAATTGCTGATAGATATGAACAAGATACTGGCGTAAAATATAATAAAAAACGTGTTGCTAAAGAAGCTGATTACTTTAGAGAAAAAGCTGGTGTTGATAAAAAGAATGATTTTGGTCTTGGACAAACTGCAGCTGGTATGGTAACAGGAGTTGGGGTTTATAATTTTGCGAAGAGTAATGGCCCTGCTAAAAGTGAAGACTTAGAAAAAGATGGCCTTGGTTATTTAAAAAGAGGTCGTGATAATGTTGCTGAAGGTAAAAATTTGGACGAAGATGGTAATGTAGATAAGAAAAAATTAATTAAACCTGAACCTGGTGAAGGTCCAAAAACTAAAGATGATGAAACGGAAGAAATTGCATTAGATAAAGAAATTGAAATTGGTGATGAAGACACTGAAACTGTGAGTGAAGGTACTAGTGAAGATGCTAGTGGAGCTACTGGTGGTTCCGGCGGAGGTACCGGTGGCGGTGGCTACTCTGATGATGGAGGTTCATCCGGTGGTGGCGGAGGTGGAAGCAGCTCAAGCTCTAGCTCAAGCTCAACTCCAGAACCAAGTCCTGAACCAAAACCAGATACAACACCAGAACCAGTAGTTGATAAAATTATTCCAGATAATAGAACAACAGAGTTAATAGATGATCCAATTCCTAAGAGTCCTGAGGTTGAAACTAAATATGATAATGCTACTATTGATAGATTAGCAGAAGAAGAATACTATAATAGATATACTCCAGAAGAATTAGCTGATTATAGAAATGAACAAATGAATGAATTAGAAGAAATGTATGTTCAAGAAGATAAGAGTGAATTAATTGAATTCTTAACTGATTCAGGATATGAATTAAGTGATGCTCAAGTAATTGCTGAAGATAAAGAACTTAGTCTTGCGGCATTCTTAGCTGCTAAACAAAGTGCTGATATGGCAGATATTTCTAAATCAATTGCTCAAGGGGCAAATGTGGATATGTCACATTTTGATACTAGATATGATGATGTTCCATCTTATAAAGATTTAGTTTCTGGTGAAACAAGTGCTTCATTATCAAATCCAAATAACGATCCAAATGTAGCTAATGCTAGACAAAATATGAATAATGCTAAAGCTCAATATGATAAAGCTGTTGATAATGCTAATAAGTCAATAGAAAATGCAAATGATAATAAAGACAAATTAGATAGCATTAGAAAGAGCATAGTTAAAAAATCTGGAAATGATAGTAGTAAATGGTCTGAAGCAGAAATTGAGAAATATAATGATGCTGTTAAGGATTACAATGATTCAGTAAGAGAAGCTAATGAAGATGTTGCTACAGCCCAAGAAGCTAAAGAAACATATGAAAATACTAAAGAAGCATATGAAAATAGTAGAGAAGCTTACTATGAACGTGTAAAAGAAGACTTACAAGCTAATAAAGGAACTACTGATAATGTAGGAGAAACACCAGAAGTATCTGATACACCACAAAATGGTGGTGGAACACCAGATGTTGAAGTTAAAGATGATGGTATTGGTCTTCCTAAAGAACCAGCGGGAACTGAAGTTAAAGACGATGGTATTGGTGTTCCAGCTGAGTCAGTTGATAACTCACAAGATGGTTATGTTTCAGTAGATGAAAATGGAACAGGTATGGGTATTAGAAATACTGATACAGAAAATGATAATTTTACAAATGAAAATAATGAAGAATACATATACCATGAATCTGAAGGACAAGTAAATGTTAGCAATAATGGTATTGGTGTATAATAGAGGTAAGGAGGAAAGAATATGAGAGAAAAGTATTTACCAATTGGAACGGTAGTTTTATTAAAAGGTGGAAAGAAAAGAGCGATGATTACTGGATTTTGTTCTGTAGCTCAAGAAAATCAAGAAAAAATATATGATTACAGTGGATGTGTATATCCAGAAGGTTATTTAAGCTCTAATCAAGTTTGTTTATTCGATCATGATCAAATTGAAAAGATTTTCTTCCTTGGCTTCGAAGATGATGAAGAAAAAGTCTTCAAAGATAAATTAAATAAAATTGTTTCTTTAATTGAAAATAACAATGGCAATACAAGTGTTAATGCAGATGGTACAGAAGGTAGTGCAGCTAGTACTGAACAAATAACTCCTTTTGCTCCAGCTGTTGAGGAAAATTAAAAAAAGACTATACATTAGTCTTTTTTTACATTTTATAAAAATCTTTTTATTGATTAATTAGGATAATTTTTATATAATTAGAAATATAAGGATATGATGAGTAAGCTAGGGGTGTTTGGTATATAAGTCAAGCATTGTATTCTTTATGTTACTTGACTATATTCTTATAAAATTTTATGGAGGTGAAAATATGTCAAATGGTTTAGCAATTGATACAGAATTAGTTAACACTTCAGGAAGTGGTATCAATACTAACGGAACTACTTTCCAAGAAGAAGTAGAAAAATTCAAAAATCATAAAGAGGCTATTTTAGGTATCTGGAATGGAGAAGATGCTACTGAATTTGGAAATGTTGCAAATGAAGTTGCTACTTTACTTAATGAAGCTTCAATTACTGTACAAGAAGTTGGTACTCATTTAGTTAGTACTGCAAATGCTATGGATGAAACTGTAGCTGCTAATAAATCTAGCATGTCTGGAATCTAATAAAATATAAGAGAGGAAAGTGAATTAATATGGCTTTAGATAAATTAAATTATGAACAATTTACTCAAGAACAAACTGCTATTAATTCTTGCATTAGTAACATTGAACAAGAATTAAATGCTGCTAATAGTAAATTAAATGAAGCAACAAGTGATGCTTCAGGTAAATGGGCTAATACTGATATTGAAGATTGGAATAGAATTTATGGCGATATTAACGCTAAATTCACAAGACTTCAAGAACTTATGAGAGCTGCTGCTGCTGCTGTTCAAAAAACAGAAAGTACAGAAAGTGCTTATAGTGGTTTTAGCAATACTACACAAGCTTAATAATGAATATATGTACTACGAAAGTAGTACATTGTAAGTCGCTAATCTTTTTGGTTTAGCGATTTACAATGTATTATTTATACAGAAAGATGGTGTGATTATGGCATATGATTTTACCGCTGATAGTGATATTCAAACTACTTTATCTGGTGAATTAACTGCACAAGCTAGTGAGTTTGAAACACAAGTAAGTCAATTGTATAGCGAAATTGATGGTTTAGCTTCATCATGGAAAGGTGAGGACTATACAGCTTTTAATGAGGGAGCTCATGGTTATGAAAAAGCATTAGCTGATTTAAAAGAAAGTATAGATCTTTTTGCTAAACATTTTGAAAGACTTTCTGCGGGAACAGAGGAGTTGGCTGTCAGTCTTGCAACGATAATTGAAAATGCTTTAGAAGGCGGTGAAGCTGGAGGATCTAGTGGTTCAGGAGGAACTGGTGGTTCTGGTGATAGCGCTGATCAAGATGCTGCAAGAGGTCAAACAAAGAGTGATGGTTCAGTTAATCCATATGGTGGAGGAAGACCTGATAGAGTAGAAAATCCAGATGGCTCTTATTCTTATGTCTATAGAGATAAAGATGGTAATATAAGACAAAAAGATACTTGGGATAAAGATGGTAATTTAATTGGACAAGAGACTTATGATGAGGACGGTAAAACCAAAAATTATTCTATGCAAGTTGATCAGACCGATGGTTCTTATGTCGTTGAAAAATTTGATGGCGATAATATATTATCTCATGAAGAAAGAGATGCTGATGATAAATTAATTAAGTCAATTGAATATGGATACGATGCTGATGGAAATAATAATTTAAAAACTACTACTAATGCTGATGGTACTCGCTTTGAAGAAGATATTTCAAATGACGAAACAGTAGGTATTAGAGTTTATGACGAAAATAATGAACTACAATTTGAAAATAAAACAGAAAATGCTTCTGAAATAGCTGCAGCTTTAGCTGCTGGGGCTTCATATACTTTGGGACCTAATGGTATGTATCGAATCGATTCTAAAGATGCTGATGGAACAGTTGAAACTGTATATGATAAAGATGGTTCTAAACGTAAATGTAAGTATCAAAATAGCGATGGTACTTCTAAACTGGAATATTATAATAATGGTGAGATTGAAGAAACATTTGAATATGATTCAGATGGAAATCCTACTGCCCATTACAAAGTTAATGAAGATGGTGAATTAGTATTGGTTGTAGAAGGTGAATTAACTGACGCATCAGGTGATGACTCAGGTAGTGACTCTGATGGAACTACAGGTGATGATGGTACTGGTTCAGATGGTGATAGTGATGGAGCTACTGGTTCTGATGGTACTGAAGCTGATTTAGATGCTACTGCTGAAGAAAAGGCAGAACCTGTAAAAACTTCATATACTTCTGGGGATATTGTTACTATTGATAAATCTAATTACGGATTTTATGGTTCTGTTAGAAAAGCAAATAATGAATATGTAAATATATTTACAAAAGTTAATCCTGAAACTGGTAAGACTGATTTATATTATCTTACTCCTGGTGGAACATTAACTCGTGCTCAAGCTTCATATACTTCTGGAAATGGCACTACGATAACTAGAGATGCAACAACTGAGGATTTAAATGGTTCTATTTCTTTAAACACTCATGGTTATAATTATGATTCGCCTGTAACGGTTGATTTTGATGGAATAAAAGTTAGTAAATTCTCTAATACTGATATTGCAACTTCAATTACATATGAAGGCGTTGAAGGTTTACCAGCAAATACTGGTGTTAGTGGTGCTGCTGCATTACCTACTGGTAGTAGTGCTACAACAGATGGAACGATATTAGATTCATTCTATACAGGTAATGAAGGTAGTGTTGTAAATGGATTTGAGGTTAAGCGAGCAACTGGAATGAATACATTTACAAATAATACTAGAGATGATGTTGTTATTGAGATAACACAAGGTACAGATGTACAATGGGATCCAAGTTCTGCTCCAGGAAATGGTGTTAACTTTAATGCTTCTGATGGTTCTGTGTTCTTTAAATGGGATTCATCAGCTGCTAATGGTCAAGGAGCATGGCATAGAGTAGATGAGTATGGAAATGTTATTGATCAAAAAGATTATACATTAGATGGATTCAATACAACTTGTGGACATTGGAAATAAAAAGATTCAGTGAGGTGAAAATATGGCAGAAAGAACGTTTGATTATGATGTAGCTAAACAAACTTATACTGATATGCAAAGTACTACGCAATCAATAGCTAGTGTATTGGATAAAGCTAATAAAGCTGTTGATCAGTATGTTCAAGTAGAAAATGAAGCTATATTCGGAGATTTGGGGTCACAATTGAAGACTGATTGGGAAAATTCAGCTTCTTGTTTCCCAACTTTCATAAATAGATTTGGAAACTGGGCAACATTAATTGCACAAAGTTCAGGTAATTATGCTGAATTTGAAGAACAAATGAAAGGATTTAATCCTGATGGTTCTGCGGTTGCAGCCGATGGCTCTGGTCAAAAATCTGCAGTAGCTGCATCATTTTATAATAATTATTATTCAGATAATTATGATGATTATGTAAATAATGGTGGTACTGGAGCGCTAAATACTTCAGTTATTATACCAGGCGTACCACCTAGTGAGGATAGTAGTACTGATGATACTGGTGCTACTCCAGCTACGACAGCTACGTCAGGTGCAACTTCTTCTGATGATGGAAGTACGACTTCAACAGATGATGGTGCTACTTCAGGAGATGATAGTGGAGATTCAACTGTAGCAAATGATAGTGGTGAAGCTGGTACAGATACTGGGGACTCTAGTTCAACAGATACTAGTGGAGATGCTGGTACTGATAGTGGAAATTCTGCTTCAACAGATGATTCTGGTAGTGATTCTCCATCAACTGGAGAAGATGATTCTAAAGATTACCCATTATATCCTGGCATTAATACTTCTACACCTGATGTTCAATAATAATAAATTTAAATCTGAAAGGAAGGTAATTTATGGCAAATTCAAAAAAAGAAGCTTTTGAGTATGATTCTACTTATAATTATAAAACATCTGTTTCTGTTACAGCTAATCCAATATCACCTAAAAATATAGTTGTTGATATTAATAGTAATTTTGAGTTTTTAAAAGAAGAGTTACAAACAAAATTAGATGAAGTAATGAAAGAAATTGACGATACTCTTGCGATTGATGCTTTTGTGTTTGATTCTGTAAAAGATTTATCTAAGGCAAGAGATGAATTAAATCAATTGGTTACTACATTAAAGTCTGATTTAGATACGTTATATAGCACTTTTGAAACTGATATTAATAATGTTATTACGGAAGTTGAAAATGATTTTAATTGGGCTAGTGAATGTACTATCACAGTAACAGAAACAAAGGAAGAAATTCCACAATCTCAGCCTACTAGTTAAGATTATGAAAAGTATAGATAAATATAGGAGATGATTTTATGGCGATAGTTAAATTGAATAATGGTAATTTTGCAGAGATACAATCACATGTTGAAAATGCAAAAACAAAGATGGAAGAATTACTTGATGCTTGGAATCAAAATTTTGCAAATGTTCAAGCAAATTTTATTGATAATGAATTTATAGATAATACTTATAAAGATGCAAAAGAGTTAATCGAAGGTTATATTTCATCTTCTATTGTAGGTTGTAGTAATACTGGTAGTGCTTCAGTTAGTACTAGTGCTCCATTGGATGTTGCTAAAACAAAAGTAACTATACCTACTTATGCTACAGGAGCTGTAACTGAAGCTTTTAATGAAGTTGGTGTGACACTAGCTGCTACTGGTAGTATTAGCTATGAAACTTCGGCTAGTGAGGCTTTGAAAACTTTAATTACTGAATGTTCTAGTATGTCTCATTCTTGTTATACTTCTTTAGAGGAATTTAATACAAAATTAAATAATATGTCTTTAGCTTTACAATTAGTATTATTTAAAGTAGCAGAATTCCAATCTGCTTATGCTGATTTACAAGCTACGGCAAATGAAATGAATAGTGATTTATCATTAAATATATCAGATGATGGTATATTAATGGGTGTTAATACAACAATTACTGTTGATGGTAAAGAATATGAAGTAACGACTAGTGAAGCTATGAATGCATTATATACATATTCAAATACAGTAATGAATGCTGAACTAGAAGCTGATTATTTAAAAAGTAAATATGGTTATGAAGTTAATTATAGTGATATAGTTAAAAATGCTAATGCATTTATGACAGATACAATAGAAAGTGATTTATATTCTCATGAATTTATTCTTGGGGTTTTACCTGCTAATATGCAACTTCCAGATTTGGATAAAGCATATGATTCTACTACAGCAGCTACTAAGTTAAGCTTAGATGAACTTAAATCAATGCTAGCTAATAACCAAGATATTGGTGGTGATTTAGCCCTATATGGTGGTTTATTAGGTGCAGCATTCTTGGGTGCTGTTGGTAATGGTTCTACACCATCTGATGGTGGTACGCTTATTGATGCTGGTACTCCTAGTGGTAGTAGTGGTAGCAGTGGTTCATCAGGTGGCGGTTACTCTGGTGGATATTCCGGAGGAGGTTATTCCGGTGGAGGTTCATCAGGTGGCGGTACTTCTGGTGGAAGTAATGATGATGATAATGATGATGAAAAGAAACCTGAAGATGAAAAGAAAAAATTAGAAGAATTAGTTGAAACTGAAATACCAGCAGAAGAAATTAAACCTGATTATGGTGAAACTGATTATGATCAATTAGCAAGAGATGAATATGAATTTGGTACTTCTGTTGATGATATTGTTGATCATCGTAATGAACTTATTGCTAAGTACCAAGAAGCTTATGAAAGTGGTGACTTAACGTCATTAGAAATAGCACTTAAGAAATATGGATTCTCTGATGCTGAAGTTGAATCAATCTTAAATGATAGATTTAAATGTTTTAAAGCTTTACTTGAAGGTGATGAAAGATCTATTCTTGCAGAAAAAGCTGCAGCTTTAGCTACTGCTGATGGAGTTGAAAATTACGAATCTCATTGGAGTGATCGTCCTAATTATGATGACTTATCATCTGATGGACCAAGTGATTTATTAACATTATCAAGTACTGATGATAATATTCGTCAGCTTAAGACTGACTTAGATACAGCTAAAGAAAATTATAAGACTATTTCTGATGAAACAAATGCAATGATTAAAGAAGCTAATGATAGTAAAGCTAAAGTTCAAGAACTTAAAGAACAATATGAAGAAAAATATGGTGAAGATGTTGCTAAATGGTCTGATGAAGCTGTTAGTGAATATAATGATACTGTTAAAACTTATAATGAAAGTACCGAAAAGATTACTGAACAATTAACTAAGTTAGAAGAAGCAAAAACAGCTTATACTGAATCTTTAACAAAATTTAATACAGCTAAAGAAGAATTCTATAAGAGTATAAAAGATGATAATTCTGGTTCTTCAAACGATAATTCAGACAATAGTGGATCTACAGATGATGAAATTGTTGTTCCTGATGATAATGTTGTTGTTGATGATAGTGGTATAGGTATTGGTCTTGATCCTACTGTTATGGCAATTGATGATAGTGGTATGGGTCCTAATACAATTATGAATGATGGACTAGTTTCAATTGGTAATGATACAGGAACTTCTGATAATAATGGAGTTCGTGTATCAGAAAATGGTATTGGTTTTGATAATTAAAATAAAATAGATGGTTGGTGATATATGTGAAAAAAGAGCTTTTACCAATAGGTACGGTAGTATTGCTTGAGGGTGGTACTAAGAAAGTAATGATTTGTGGTTATTCATCTAAAAGTGCTGAAGATAATAAGGTTTATGATTATAATGGTTGTATTTTCCCTGAAGGTTTTATGGAAAATATATATTGTTTATTTAATCATGATCAAATTGAGACTGTTTATTATGAAGGCCTTAAAAATGAAGAATTTGAAGAATATATGGAAAATGGTATAAAAGGTCAAGGAAGAGCTATTGGTGGCAATATTGGAACATTTAGAAGCTCTGAAGGTCAAGGAAGAGTTACTAGACCTAAGAAGGCACCAAATAATCCAATGTCAGCATCTGAGATGCGTTCTAAGTTTACTGCTAAAATGAATACAAGAAATTAATAAGAGAAGGGATGAATCTTATGATGAAAGAAAAGTATTTACCAATAGGTAGTGTTGTCTTATTAAAAGGTGGAACACATAAAATAATGATTAATGGATATTGTGCTGTAACTGATGAGATGAAAGATAAAACTTTTGATTATAGAGGTTGCCCTTATCCTGAAGGTATTTTAGAATCAAATGGTGTAGCTTTATTTGATATAAATCAAATTGAGGAAGTATGTCATGTTGGTTTTAAAAATGATGAAGCTTTAGACTTTTTAGATAAGTTAGAAGCGATTACTACTAAATAGAAAATCTACAGAAAATGTAGATTTTTTTCTTTTTAGTTATTGAAATTATTAAAAAAAGATTGTATACTTAAATAGACTTTTTACTTTGACAATTAGTTTTTGGAGTTTAACCACTATAGGAGATTTTTACGCAAAAAAAGGTATAGTGGAGTTTTGTTTTGGAAAGATGAGGTGGGATGATGGCAATAACTGGTAAAGATTTTAAATTAGAAGAAAGGAGATTAGAAGAGGTTTTAAAATTACTTGATGATAAACTTTCACAAATGGGTGAGGACATCTTTGAAGATGAAGATAAGTATAAAGAATTTAGAAAATATACTTGGGAAAATATGAGAGCAATGGATGTTCAGGAACTTAATCAAGCAAAAGCTGATTCGGAATTTGAAGCTAATAAAATATTAATGAAGCAAGATTATTTTAAAAAGCTTTATAGAATTAAAGATAATCCTTACTTTGCATCAATTGTCTTTGAAGATGATGACGGTGAAAAATTTAGTGTTTATTTAGGTCTTACGTATTTAAAAGATGATGATTATGGAAATATTATTTATGATTGGCGTAGTCCAATATGTAGTTTATTTTACGATTTTGAAGTTGGTAAAGCAGTTTATGCAGCACCTGGAGGACCTGTATCTGGTAATTTACTTAGAAAAAGACAATATAAGATTGAAGATAGAAAGTTATTAAGTGCATTCGATAATTCAATGAATATCGATGATGATTTATTACAAGAAGTATTAGCTAGTGATAGTAATGATAAAATGAAAAATATTGTTAATACAATTCAACAAGAACAAAATAATGTTATACGTAATGTTCGTGATAAAACTTTAATAGTTTCAGGAATTGCTGGTAGTGGTAAAACAAGTGTGGCGTTGCATCGTATAGCTTTCTTATTATATAAAATTAAGAATTTAACAAGTAATGACGTTTTAATATTTTCACCGAATCAAATATTTACCGAATATATTTCCAATGTCTTGCCGGAATTAGGGGAAGATAATACTTTACAAACAACATTTAATGAATATTTAAGTCATACTATTTCAGAGTTTAGTGAAGTAGAACCATTTATGGACTTTATTGGTAAGTATTATTCAGAGAAAGTAAGTAATATACCTTTAATAAAATATAAACAAAGTGATGGAATAATAAACGATATTAATCTTTATATAGAAGATTATATTAGGAAAGCACGTGTTATTAGAGATTTTACGGAAAATAAAGTTTATACAGTTTATAAAGATGAATTAAATGATTTATTGCATAATAGATATAGTACGTTACCTTTTTTTGAAAGAGTAGATTTAATAGCCGAGAAACTTAGTGAAGCTAATTACAAAGGAAGTACGAAAAAGAAACCAACTTATAAAAAATTAATTATGGAAAATAGTAGTTTTATTAAAGATTATAAAGATATTTATTTAGGTTTCTTTGCGAGTGATTTTTGTAAAATAAGAATGAATGATGAAGAAATTAAAAACTTTAATAAAACAAAAATGATTGGTTATGAAGATGCTTTATTGTTTGTTTACATGAAAGGGTTACTTGAAGGTTTTCCTTATGAAGGTAATATAAGACAAGTTGTAATAGATGAAGCACAAGATTATAGTTATTTACAATACTTAATTATTAGTAAAATATTTAGAAATAGTAATTTTACAATATTAGGGGATGTTAATCAGACGATAAATCCATATTATAAATATAAATCGTTAGAAGTTATTGCTAATTTATTTAAACAAAGTAAATGTATAAGTTTAACAAAGACTTATCGTTCTAGTCCAGAGATAATTGAATTTACTAATAAAATATTAGGACTTAATCATGTTTGTGCGATAAGAAAGACGGAAAAAGTACCATTAATACATCGTACTAGTGCTGATACTTTAGAAAGTGATATTAATTATTTAAAAGGTAAATATAAATCAGTAGCTGTTATTACAAGAGATAATAAGACTGCTTTAAAAGTATATGAGAATTTACAAGAACGTTTACCAATATCATTATTAAATAGTAAGACAGAAGAATTTAATAAAGAGTTAGTTGTATTACCAGCTTATTTAGCTAAAGGATTAGAGTTTGATAGTGTCATTGTTTATAGTGATAATGATAGTAAATACTTAAAAGATGAAAAGAATTTATTGTATGTAGCTTGTACAAGAGCACAACATGAATTAATTGTGTATTCAACAAATAAAAAAAGTTAGTTTTTTGGTAAAACTAATTTTTTATTTGTTGACAAATACTATGATAATTTATAAACTAATTTTTATGAATGGGGGAGTATTAAATGGCTTTGTCACCATTTGAAAAGTTAAAGGTTATAAAGTATATTAAAGAAACTGAAATGGGAAGTATTTATTATCGAGATATATGTAGTGTATTAGTAAAGGAAAGAAAAGCTAGTTATGAGGAATTAATAGAGTTTTTTGCAAGATATATTATAGATAATTTAAATAAAGATAATGTTGCAAAGAATATTTTGGCAAAATGTGTTTCTTGTGTGAATACTTTAATTGGTTGGGTAGAGAATATTGATGATATTTTGTTAGGTGAAGTAAGACTTATTGGAGATACTTATAATAGTTATTTAGAACGTAATAAGGTTCAGAAGATAGATGGGTTAGATGAACAAGTTAAGAATTTACATAGTCATTTAAAGAAGAAGTATCCGGTAAATAATGAAGAAGAAATAATTACTTATGTTAAAGAAATAAATGACTTACAAGAGCAAATTAAGGCGTTAAAAAGAGAATTAGATCAACAGATAGCTATTTGTAGTGGTTTAAATAAGAAGTTAAAAGAACGTGATAAAACGGTGGCTAAAAAGTGTGATGAAGTAAGAGTAGCTATAGATGAGAAAGAAAAGGGTGCTCATGAAATTAAAGCATTAAAAGCTAAAGTTAATGAGTTGATGAGTAATATTAAGAGTTTACAAGCAGATAATTTAGTTTTAGGTGAAGATAATAATCGACTTAATTTGTTAAGTAGTGGTTTAGAATTAGAAGTTAATACTTTAAAAGAAAGAATTTTGGAATTAGAAAGAATTTTAGAAGGTAAAGAAATTTTATTAAAAGTTTATGTTGATAAAGAACGAATGGAGTCTTTGGAAGAAATTAAATTAGCTTTAAATGAAGAAAGAAAAGAAAAGATAAAAGAGATAATTTTAGCTAGATTAACTACAGGTGGCGTTGTTTTAGATGAGTTATTAGAAGAATTAATAGAACAGGGCTTTGATATTAGAATGGAAGAGTTATTTGTATATTTTAATGAATTTAAAAAGGAAATAAATATTTTAAGTAATTCTTTAAGTTCATCACCATCACCACGTTATGTTATAGTTCCTCCTAGTGTATATAGTGGGGAGGTCTTTAATCTTAGTTTATCAAGTGATTGTAAGAGTTATGATATTTTATTAGTTTCAGATATGCATATATCGACGATTACTAATGAAGTAATAAGTGATTATAATAAATTATTAAATTATTGTGCTTCTAATAATATAAAATTGATATTAAATGCTGGCGATTTTTTCTGTTTTAAGTATCCTTTTAGAACAGATATGTTAACGGGATTAACAGGAAGTAAAAAGATAGTAGACAAAGCTATTAGTAAGTTACCGATGGGAAGAGGAATTTATCATGCGGTATTAGGTGGTAATCATGATAAAGATTCTTTGGAATATGGTTTTGATGCTATAAAGATGTTAACAGATGCTAGAGAAGACTTTATTTCCTTAGGGTATGATCATGCAACTATTACTTTTAATGGTCAAATGAATTTATTACATAGTTTTATGTTACATCATCCTTCTTCTAAGTTTATGGATCCAGTTTTAGAAGATAAGTTTGATAATGAATCTTTAATTCAATCATTAGATGCTTATTATAGTAATAATGGACGAAGAAGGGATGATTCGTATTTAGATGTTTTAGGACATTTTCATCGTAGTGGTTTAGATTCTTTAGATTCTATTTGTACGGTACCATCTTTATGGCATGATCGTTTTAATAATGGAGCATGGCATTTAAAGATATATTTTGATGAATTAAGTAATATAAAATATATGATTTTTAAACCACTTAATATGGCTGATAAAATAGTGGCAACTACAGAAATAGCTTACCAAAAGTTAACTTTAAAGTAAGAAAGTAAGATATTTTTAGGTTGTTAATGACATATAGTTTATAAAAAGGTTGACAAGTTTAAGGAATTAGTTTATAATCTTACTTGTTATTGAAAAGAAAGCGATGTATCCACATCCACCTGATTGTAGTGAGTTACGATAGGTAAAGAGCTAAATAAAATTTATTTTTATTTCGTTTTTAATGGGTGGATACTAGGTGTTCGCCCTTTTTAATTGTGTGGAGGTGCTAATTTTTGGCAAAAGATAAGAATGATATGTTAATCAATGATCAAATTAAGGTGGCAGAACTTATGGTAATAGGTCCTAATGGAGAACAAATGGGCGTTAAAAAGATAAGTGATGCATTAACTTTAGCTAATTATGCTGGGTTAGATTTAGTATTAATGAATGGTAATTCTGTACCAGCTGTTGGTAAGATTATGGATTATAATAAGTATCGTTATGAAAAACAAAAGAAACTTAAGGAATCACAAAAGAAGCAAAGAGAAAGTAATAAAGATGTTAAAGAGTATCAATTAAGTCCTAATATTGATATTCATGACTTTAATACACGTAAGAAGAATGCTTATGATTATTTAGTTAAAGGACATAAGATTAAAGTTACTATAAGATTTAAAGGTAGAAGAATTGATCGTCCTGAATTAGGTAAAGAAGTTATGATACGTTTTGCTGAAGAATTAAGTGATGTAGCTGTTATTGAAGCTCAACCTAAGTTAGAAGGACGTACAATGATTATGTTATTAGCACCAAAAAAATAATATTTTAGAAAGAGGAAGTAGATTATGGGAAAATGTAAACAAAAAACACATAAAGCATCTAGTAAAGTATTAAAAGCTAAAAAAAATGGAGAATTAGTTTATAAAAAATCTAATGGCAACCATATAACTGGTAAAGATTCTGCTAAAGCTGTTAGACAAAGAAGAATTAAAGGTGTATTAAGTAAAGGAGATACTAGACGTCTTAAAGACTTTATCTAGTAGAGAGAGGGGAAGTTTGAAATGACAAGAGTTAAAGGCGGAAATGTAGCCAAAAATAGAAGAAGAAAAGTATTAAAAGCAGCTAAGGGTTATTTTGGTTCTAAACACAGATTATTTAAAACTGCTCAAGAACAAACATTCCATAGTGGAGTATATGCTTTTAGAGATAGAAAACAAAATAAGAGAAACTTTAGAAAGTTATGGATTCAAAGAATTAATGCAGCATGTCGTGAAAACGATATTAGTTATTCTAAATTTATCAATGGTTTAAATAAAGCTGGTATTGAAGTTAATAGAAAAATGTTAAGTACTATTGCTATTGATGATCCTGTAGCTTTTGCAGAATTAGTTAAAATTTCTAAAGCTGCACTAGAAGGAAAAGTTGTAGCACCTAAAAAGGAAGTTAAAGAAACTAAAAAAGCTGAAGTTAAAGAAGAAACTAAAGATTATGCAAAAATGACTGTTGCAGAATTAAAAGAAGTTGCTAAAGCTCAAGGAGTAGCAAACTATACTTCAATGAAAAAAGCTGAATTACTAGAAGCTGTTAAGTAATCATTATTGATTACTTTTTTTTGGCTTATAATCCGATAATTTTGTTTCATTTTGTTGAAAACTATAAAAGATTAAGGTATAATTAAGGTTAGTATAATATGGAGTGATGAAGATGCGTAAGATAATGGCTTGTTTAGATGTTGGTACTGATACTGTTAAACTAGTTGTTGGCGAAATAGTTAAAAAGAAATTAAATATCTTAGCCGTTGCTGAAGCACCATCAAATGGGGTAAAAGAAGGAATAGTAGAAGATGCTAATGCCTTGATTGAACCATTAAAAAGTGTTATACAAAAGGGGGAAGAAGTTATTGGCCTTCCGATTCATCAAATGATAGTGTCTGTTCCAGCAACAAATGCTTCTTATTCAGTAGTAATGGGAAATATTAAGATTAATAATGAAGGTTTTTTAATTGATGGAAAAGATATTATTCATGTTATTCAAAAAGCTGTTAAATCAGCAAAGAATGATAATTTGGAATATATTTCGATGATTCCTACAAGTTTTGCTTTAGATGATAATAGGGTTGTTAAAGATCCAAAGGGACTTACTTCAAAGACCTTATCAGTTAGAGGGGTAATGGTGTCAGCACCAAAAAAGAATATATATCCTATATTAGCTTGTTTAGAAAAATTAGGTGTTGATGTTGTAGATATTGCTTTATCAGCAATAGGAGATTATTTTGAATATAAAACCAAGGAATATGATAAAGATGTTGGAGTTGTGATTAACTTAGGTGAAGAAACAACGACAATGGCTGTCTTTAATAAGGGGGTTTTAACTAATTCAAAAGTCTTAAATTTAGGTGGAAAGAATATTGATAATGATATTTCTTTTATCTATAAAGTTCCTTTAAATACGGCTAAGGAGATTAAAGAAAATTTTGCTTTAGCTCATAAAAATATGGCTCAAGCAAGTGATGTTATTGAAACGATGAATAAGTCTTCTAAAGTGATTAATATTAATCAATTTGAAATAAGTGAAGTTGTTATGAGTAGACTTTTAGAAATCTTAAATATAACGAAGAAGGAAATAAATAGCTTAACAAAAAAAGAAATAAGTTATATAATATTTACAGGAGGATTGACAGAATTCAAAGATTTTAATCTTACTTTGCAAGAAGTTTATGGCAATGATGTTGTTATTGGTAAGATTATGGAAATTGGAGTTCGCAATAATAAATATAGCTCTTGTTTAGGCTTGCTTAAGTATTATTCTTATAATGCAAGATTAAAAGATAAAGATTATTCAATGTTTTCAATAGAAGAGCAACAGGAATTAAGTGGAACTATTTTAACTGAAGAAAATGATAGTATTATGGGTAAGTTGTTCGGATACATATTTAATGGTTAATGAGGAGGATTAGGATGCAAGAATTAGAAAGAGATCAAATAGCTAAGATTAAAGTTATAGGTGTCGGTGGCGGCGGTTGTAACGCTGTTAATCGTATGATAGAGTCTGGTGTTGGTGGCGTAGAATTTATTGTAGCTAATACAGATTTACAAGTTTTAAATGTTAGTAATGCCGAAACTAAGTTACAAATAGGTAAAAGTATTACAGAAGGTCTAGGAGCTGGAGCTAATCCAGAAATTGGTCGTGAAGCAGCTATGGAAAGCAAGAAGGAGATAGAAGAAGCTTTAGCTGGTGCTGATATGATATTTGTTACTTGTGGTTTAGGTGGAGGTACTGGTACTGGTGCTGCACCTATCGTAGCGGAAATTGCTCAAGAACAAGGAGCTTTAACTGTTGCTATTGTTACTAAACCTTTCAAGTTTGAAGGTCGTAAACGAATGGAACAAGCTGAAGTTGGACTTGAAGAACTTAAAAAACATGTTGATACAATTATCGTTATTCCTAATGATAGATTAAGAGATATGATTGATAGAACAACACCTATATTAGAAGCTTTTAAAGAAGTTGATAATGTTTTAAGAAGAGGTGTTCAATCTATTTCTGATTTAATTGCCGTATCTGGTTTAGTTAACCTAGATTTTGCGGATGTTAAAGCTGTAATGCAAAATAGAGGTAATGCAATAATAGGTATCGGTATTGGTGTTGGAGAAGATAGAGCTATTGAAGCAGCTAAACAAGCAGTTGCATCACCATTACTTGAGACAACAATTGATGGGGCGACTGATGCTATTATTAATATAACTGGTGGTAATTCACTTACTTTATTTGAAGCTGAAGATGCTGCTGAAGTTGTAAGAAATGCTGCTAATACAGATATTAATACAATCTTTGGTGCTGTTATTAATGAAAACTTAAATGATGAAGTTATTGTTACTGTAATAGCTACTGGTTTTGATGATGCTAGAGAACAAATTGGTGGTGGTTTAGATAATGATTTACCACAAAATACATCTTATATGAGAGATGAAGATGAATTAGATAATGTTGATATTCCACCATTTTTAAGAAATAGAGATGATTATTAATAAGTAAGGCAGGTGTTAAGTCCTGCTTTTTTTTTGTTTAAAAAAAAGTAAATGTGTTATACTTTTTATAGTAGGGTAGTTATGAAGAGAAAGGAGGAGAGGATATGAAATGTAAAATATGTGGTTCTGAAATAAGACCTGGTGATACAGTTTGCCATGTATGTGGCGTAATTATTGATTATCATGATTATGTAAATGACCCATATGATACTTATGGTAATCAAGATAATAATAACAATTATGATAATTATAATAACTATAATAACTATGACAATAATCCTTTGCCTTCAACAAATAATGATACCTTTACTTTCTTTAATAATGCTGATATAAGTGATAATAATAAAAATAATAATAATAAAACTAAATATTTAATTGCTGCTGTAGTAGCCGTAGTTTTACTTATTGGGTGTGGAGTATTATTAGTTAAAGTGTTATCTCCAGAACCTAAAGCAGTAGAAAGTGATGATGATATTATATTAGGTGATGGTGGTGAAAAGGAGTCAGAAAGTCCAGATTTACCAACAACACCAGATGTATCTACCAAATCTTTTGAAGGATATAATTTTCAAATAGATAATGGTTATACAGTTCATCAAGAACAAGAATCATTAATTTTTGAAAATAAAGCTGAGCAATTTGAATTCGTATTATCAATTTATCATTCAAATCCATATAATATTTATGTTCAAAGAAAAGATGAAGTTAAACAACAATGGGTAGATAGAGGTTATGTTGTAAATGAATATGGGGAGAAACAAGTAGAAAATACAAATTGGTTAGTTCTTTCATCAGTTTATAATGGTAAACCTTTTAGTATTGTTTATAGAGAATTCTTTAATAGTAGTACTTTAGAAATATTAATTTTAAATTCTGGTAATTTAACTAATGAACAAGTTTATTCGAAGATAGAATTAATACTTAAAGCAGCGACTATAGATGGTTCACCTTCAGGAACAAATACAAATGCTTAAAAACGATTTATAATCGTTTTTTTTTGACTTTTTTCATATTTAAAAAGTGATAATTTAAAGCTGGTGATATGATGAAAGTATATTTAGATATTGTTATATTAATTAATTTTCTTTTTGATTTAATTTTATTGTTAAGTGTTAACTATATTTTACGGAGAAGAGCGACATTAAAAAGAATTATAGCTGGAGCGTTAGTGGGAAGTTTAACTTTATTTGGTTTATTTATTAAGTTAGGAATGTTAAGTTTATTTGGATATAAGTTAATCGTAGCAGTAATGATGCTTTTAGTGAGTTTTGGGTATAAAGATTTTAATTATTTAAAGAAGAATATACTTTATTTTTATTTAGTTAGTATGGTTATGGGTGGAGGTATATACTTTTTAAATAGTCAATTTAGTTATACTAATAGGGGATTAATATTTAATAATAGTGGATTAAAGATTAATTATGGTTTGTTACTGGGAATAGCTATTATAATATTTATTAGGTATATGTTGTCTTTTAAAGATTTAAAGAGTAATTATAGTAATTATTATGAATGTAAGATTTATTTTGATAAGAATAATTATATAGATGTTAATGCTTTTTTAGATACCGGTAATAAGTTATGTGATCCTTATAGTAATAAAAGTATTATTTTAATAGATAAACGTAAATTAGAAGATATTGATGTAACAAATCCAATTTATGTACCTTATAATTCATTAAATAATCATGGATTATTAACGTGTTTTAAAGCAAAAAAGTTAGAAATTGATGGACAATTTTTTGATAAGTTTTTAGTAGGTGTTAGTGAAAAGAATTTTTTTATGGATGGAATAGATTGTATTATAAATTGTAATGTATTGGAGGGATTAAGATGATAGATATTATTAAGAAGATTATTAGTTTTATAAGAAGTAAATACAATCAGTTTTTCTTTGTTGGTAGTAGTGATATATTACCACCACCATTAAAGCAAGAAGAAGAGTTAAATTATTTGATTAAAGCACAACAAGGAGATATTGAAGCAAGAAATAAGTTAATAGAACATAATTTGAGATTAGTAGTTTTTATTGCTAAGAAGTATGAAAGTTCGTTAGATACTTTAGAAGATTTAGTTAGTATAGGTTCAATTGGTTTAATAAAGGGGATTAATACTTATAAGATAGATAAGAATATAAGACTTGCTACTTATGCTTCAAGATGTATATCAAATGAAATATTAATGTATTTAAGGAAGAATAAAAAAAGAGTTAATGATATTAGTTTTGAAGAAGCATTAACTTATGATGCTGAAGGGAACGAGTTACATCTTGAAGATATAGTAGGAACACCAGAAGATGTAACATATAAGGAATATGAAAAGAAATTAGATATTGAGTTATTAAAAAATTATTTAGATAAATTAAATGAAAGAGATAAGAAGATTATGATTATGAGGTATGGATTAGATAACAGTATGGAATATACCCAGAAGGAAGTAGCAGAGATTTTAGGTATTAGTCAGTCTTATATTTCACGAATAGAAAAGAAAGTAATTAAAAAGTTAAAAGTTCATTTAGAAGATTAATTATAGCTATAAAAAAAGTTTTAAATATGATATACTCTATGTAATAATAGGAGTTGGTTATAATGGGGTTTTTAAACATTACTAAGGGTGATAAAAAGAACTATAATAATCAAGCTAGTAATAATTATATGAATGTTTCTAATAATTTATATAATGATTATGATAGTGTAGGAATGAATGGTAATACAATTAAAAGTGAAGCTAAGATTACTGAAGTTTGTTTGAAAACAGTTATTGAAATAGGAGTAATCTTATTAGTTATTATTGCTTTATTATTAATTGGATCTAATGTATCTAATTTTCAGTTTGCTTTATTTACAAAATTAGAAGAATATACGTTAAAAGATTATAATAATGAGATAAGAAGAAGTTTTGCGTTATTATCAGGTTCTTTAATAGTTATATGTTTTATTGTTAAATTTATTATTAATAATGCTATTAGGGGACGTTTTAGAAAAAGATATTTAAAGAAGATTAATATATATATTTATGATGCTTTTATTGTTATAGTAAATATAGTTTTATATATTTTAATTGCTTTCTTTTTCTTTTACTTAGTTGATCAAATAAATATAATTATTGAAAATGGTAATTTTATTGAAGAAGTAAATAAGGATGTTATTAATATATTTAAGTATGTAATAGTTGTCGTTATTACAATATTTGGGGTTTTAAATTCTTTTAATGGGATAAGTATTATTCATAAAAAGAATAAATTTGTTTTAGAAGATTATTTTACAGAGTAAACCAACCTTTTAAAGTTGGTTTTTTAGTGTTTTAAAAGTTGGCTTTTATGATATAATTATAATAGGTGTTTATAGAATGAATATATATGGAATTAAAAGAAGCGACTTAGAACAATATTTTATAGATATAAATGAAAAGAAATTTAAAGCTTTACAAGTCTTTGAATGGCTTTATACTCATCGAGTAGATTCATTTTATAAAATGACCAATATCAAAAAGGAATTACAAGAAAGGTTAGATAAGGATTTCTCATTTGATATGATTAAGATTGCTAAGAAGCAAGAAGATAAGTTGGTTAAGAAGTATTTATTTAAATTGTTTGATGGTAATTTTGTTGAAGCAGTATTAATGCAACATGATTATGGTTTATCTGTTTGTGTAAGTAGTGAAGTTGGTTGTAATATGAGTTGTGCTTTTTGTGAGTCAGGAAGACTTAAAAAAGTACGTAATTTAGGGGCTTATGAAATGGTTGAACAGATATTACTTATAGAAAAAGATATAAATAAAAGAATATCTAGTGTTGTAATTATGGGAATTGGAGAACCATTAGATAATTATGATAATGTATTAGATTTTATTAAGATTATTAATGATGCGAAAGGAATAGCTATAGGAGCTAGACATATTACTTTATCAACTTGTGGAATTATTCCGAAGATTAAAGAATTAGCAAATGAGACATTACAAATTAATTTGGCATTATCTTTACATGCACCAAATGATGAATTAAGAAGCAGAATAATGCCAATTAATAGGTCGTATAAACTTAATGAATTAATTGATACTATAAATGAATATATTTTAAAAACTAATAGACGAGTGACAATAGAATATGTTATGCTTGGTGAAGTAAATGATAAAGAAGAATATGCAAAAGAGTTAGCGAGTTTATTAAAGGGAATGAATGTATATGTTAATTTAATTCCTTATAATGAAACTAATCATTTAGAATTTAAAAGATCTAGTAAAGATCAAATAATGAAGTTTTATGATATTTTAAAAAAGAATGGAATAAATGTAACAATAAGAAAAGAATTTGGCAGTAAGATAGATGCTGCTTGTGGACAACTTAGAAGTAAAGAGGTGGAATTATGAAATCATTTTATTTAACAGATTCAGGTAAAGTAAGAGATCATAATGAAGATTCAGTAACAATTTTAAAAAATGCTAATAATGAATATTTATTAATAGTTGCTGATGGAATGGGTGGACATAGAGCTGGTGAAGTAGCTAGTTCAATGGTTTTAACTCATTTAGGTAAAAGCTTTTCCGAGGTTGATTCTTTAGGTAGTAAGATAGATGCGATTAATTGGATGAAAGATAATATTAATCAAATTAATCAAGAAATAATCGAACATACACAAGAACATCCTGATAGTTTAGGGATGGGAACAACAACAGTAATGGCTTTACTTACTGATTCTTACTTAATATTTGGTAATATAGGAGATTCTTCTGGTTTTGTTTTAAAGAATGGTAAATTAACTAAAGTAACTAAAGATCATACATTAGTTAATCTACTTGTTTCAGCTGGTGATTTAACAGAAGAAGAAGCTAAATATCATCCAAAGAGAAATGTTTTAATGAGAGCATTAGGTAGTAGTGATAAGGCGGAATTAGATGTTTTTGATGTAGATACTAATGTAGATGGTATTTTGTTATGTAGTGATGGATTAACATCAATGCTAACGAAAGAACAAATTGAAAAAGTGTTAAATGATGATGAGTTAGAAATTGAAGAACAAGTTGTTAAATTAATTAGAAAAAGTAATGCTAGAGGGGGAACTGATAATATATCAGTAGCTTATTTAAGTCTTGAAAGCGGTGATGAAGAATGATAATGAAAGGTCAAAAGATTAATGATCGCTATCAAATAATAAAATCTATCGGTGAAGGTGGTATGGCTAATGTTTATTTAGCTTATGATACTATTTTAGATAGAGATGTAGCTGTTAAGGTATTACGTGGGGATTTATCAAATGATGAGAAGTTTGTTCGAAGATTTCAAAGAGAAGCATTAAATGCTAGTAGTTTAAGTCATCCTAATATTGTAGAGGTTTATGATGTTGGAGACGATAATGGTCAATACTACATTGTTATGGAGTATATTGAAGGTAAGAATTTAAAAGATTTAATTAAGAAACGTGGAAAACTTACAGTATCAGAAGTTGTTGATATAATGAGTCAAATTGCTGATGGTTTATCAGTTGCTCATGATTCATATATTATTCATCGTGATATTAAGCCACAAAATATAATGATTTTAGAAAATGGTTTAGTTAAGATAACTGATTTTGGAATTGCGATGGCAATGAATGCGACACAACTTACACAGACAAATTCAGTTATGGGTTCGGTTCATTATTTACCACCAGAACAAGCAAGTGGTAAAGGTAGTACATTAAAAAGTGATATTTATTCAATGGGTATTTTAATGTATGAGCTTTTAACAGGTACTTTACCATATCGTGGTGATAATGCTGTAGAAATAGCTTTAAAGCACTTAAAAGAACCACTTCCAAGTATTAGAGAAATATTACCTGATATTCCTCAAAGTGTTGAAAATGTTATTTTAAAAAGTGCAGCTAAGAATCCTAAAAACAGATATAATGATGCTCGTGAAATGTATGAAGATTTATCTACTTGTTTAGATGAATCAAGAGTAAATGAACCAAGATATGAGTATCAATATCCAGAACTTGATAGTGATAATAAAAAGTTTACTAAACAAGTAGAACAAGCGATAACGGTTGAAGAAAGTGATACTAAGAAAAAGGATAATAAAGAGGATAAAGAAGAAGTAGCTGTTAAACAAATTACGGATGAAGAAATAAAAAAGGAGAATAAACTATTAATTATTTTAACATCAATATTTGTTTGTTTGATTTTAATTGTAACAGTTTTAATGTTCTTTATAAAGGGAATGCTTAATCCGAAAGTAATTATTGTTCCTGAAGTAGCAGGAAAGACAGTTAGTGAAGTAATTACAGATTTACAAGATGCCGGATTTGTAGTTGCTGATGAACAAGTAGAAATAAGTGATGATAGTATTGAAAAAGGTTTAGTTGTTAAAACTAATCCAGCATCAGGTTCAAAAAGAACAAATGGAACAGTTGTTACAATATATATTTCAACAGGTGATTCTAAACATGAAATAGAGGATTATACTGGTAAGAATTATCGTGAAGTTAAAGGCGAGTTAGAAGCTTATGGTATTATGGTTTATATCGAGAAAAAGGAAGTAAAAGATCCTGATAAATATGAAGATGATGAAACTATTATTGGTCAAGATGTTGAAGCTGGTAATAAGTTAGGTTCTAAAGATAGTATTACATTATATGTTCCTGATATTGTTACGCAGTATCCTGATTTTACCGATGGTTCTTATACTGTTGAAGATGTTCAAAAATTCTGTGATAAATATGGAGTTACATTGAAAATAAATCAAGAAGAAGATTCAAGTTATGATGAGGGAACAATTATTAAGCAAAGTAGAAGTAAAGGTTATTCTGTTTCATCTGGAACAACATTAACTATTACTGTTGCAGTAGCTCCTGAAGAAGATGTATGTAATCCATTAGAAGAAAATTGTGAAGAGTTAGAATAGGTGGCAAGATGAATGGACAAATAATTAGAATTATCAGTAATTTATATACCGTTAAAGTTGGTGATATGTTA
>CANRNY010000003.1 GCA_947632085.1 uncultured Bacilli bacterium
TACCTAAATCTTCAGCACTTTTAAATACCATTAATCTTAAATTATCTTTTTCAACTAATTTTTTCATTCCTACTCCTCATACTTTTCTTTTTTGTTAGATAAGATAAATCATCAACTCTATTATCACCAATCTTTCTATCTTTATATTACTTTATTAATCATTACATAATGATTATAGCACTTAAAAAAGCAAACGGATATGTTTAGTTTATAAAATTTTATTTTTTACATTTTATACTAATATTTATATTAATCTAATTGAAGAAAAAAAAGTAAACAATAATTGTTTACCTCTTTTAATAATTATATTTAGTTTGTTTGCCTAAAATTACTTTTACTAATAATAATGAACTAATTAATGATATAAAACTTAAAATGATGTAAGTTTCAATGTTATCTATTGTATTAGGATTTTTTTCATTTTGATTATTATTTGATACAAGGTTTCCATTAGTATTATCATTTGTTGAATTTACTGTTTGCGCTAAGGCATAAGTACTAAAATGATATGTAAAAAACTTAAGATATTTTTTATTGTTTAAATAAACAATTTCACCTTCTAATGTTTCACCAATACTTGCATCGTCTTTAATGTAATATACTTTATGTTTAGAACCAACAATATAATCGTCACTTACAGGAACGTATACTTCAATACCACGATCTATTTTATTTATTATTGTATCATTTGAGTATGCACTTAATGTTATGTTAAAAGCTATATCTACTTTTAAATTATTTTTATTGAAAGCATCTTTAACATACTTTTTATTTTTTACATCTTGACCAGTTACTTTAGCATCTAATGGTACATCATAACTTGAAGTTTTAACATTAACACCGCTATTTTTATCAACTGATTCAATTATTACATCGTCTAGTTCTTCTTTTGAAACTTCAAGAACACCAATCTCTATATTTTTACCATTAAAATTCATCGTAACAAAATATTCATTATAATCTGGATCTTTTTCTACGACTATATTACTAATTTGAACTTTGTTATTAAAATATTCTTTTAATCTTTTTTTGACTTTTTCCTTAATATTTCCAGGTTCATCTTTATCAACATATAGTAGTTTAATTGCATCAATTGATATATGTTTGGCAGCGTAAACAATTCCATTTTTAGAATATGTAATAAAGTACATTGCACCTTCAACACCTAATGCTGATCCGTAACCAGCATCAACGATTTGAATTTCATCTAAATCAAAAGTCTCTAGGACCTTTTTTATCTCTTGATTATAATACAATAAATCTTTTGGGCATTCATAATCTGTATGATAAATTAAATTAAAATATGATAAACTATCTATTTTATAATCGTTTTTAAAAAGATTAATTTTGGAAAATGCTTTATCTATTTCCTTTTCATCATAATCAGTATTATAAATGATTTTTACATCAATTGAATCTGTTTGGTATTTTCCTTCAGTTTCAGTAATATCACCACTTAAAGATGCTGTATTTTTTTCTTTTAAATAAAAAGAGATATCGTCATTATAAAGACCTTTCTTATTTAGATAGGCATCAAACATACTATGGTAGTAATTATCTTTACAATATCCAATTTGTTCATTTTGCCATTCTTCTTTTGATTGCAATGTTTCACCGTGTTCTTGGTGATATTCAATATTTAAATTGAAGTTAGCAACATAATCTTCATAGTCTTCGGAAATAATAGGACAGAAATCATCAAAATGTTCTATCATTATATCTGGATCTATGTAGTTAACTTTTAAATAGTATGAGCCATCTTTATCGACTGATAAATATTTTTCTTTAAATGTATTAACTGCCTGAATAGCTTCTTCTTCAGTTAATGCATAAGTCATTGTTGGTACAAGAATCAATGAAATTAGAAATATTAATATTTTTTTCACTTATATCACCTTTCTTTTTGAGCTTGTTTTTTACAAACTTTTTTTCCTTTCTACTTTTAAGTATACCCCCCCCGATTAGACGTAGTCAATAAAATTTCAATGTTAAAACAAAGTTAAAGATAGAAAAAAAGTAAACATATTCGTTTACTTTTGATGATTAGTAATTGAATTACTTCCTTTTTATTTCACTAATTATTTTATAATAACTTTCATAACGCTTAAGATTTATAGATTTATTTAGTTCTTGTTTAATAGCACAACTTGATACTGGTTCATCATAATGAAGACAGTTATGGTACTTACATAAATTATTGTAGGGAATAAATTCTTTATAATAGTTTTTAATATCAGATATATTAAAATCTTTTAAGCTTAAACTTCTAATACCAGGAGTATCAATAATACCAGAATTAGAAGACCATATGTAGTATTTAGATGAGGTCGTTGTATGGCAACCTCTTTTGGTTTTATCACCGATATTATTAGTTTTTATTATATCATCTGCTAATAGATAATTGGTAAGAGATGATTTACCAACGCCACTATTACCAACAAAGATACAAGTTTTATTTAGAAGTTTTTCTTGTAAGATATTTAATCCTTCTTTAGTTTTAGTAGATGTTTTAATCGTTTCATAACCTAACTTTTCGTAAAAACTTATTATTTTATCTTCTTTTGGGGTTGATAAGTCACATTTGTTAAAACAGATAAGAAATGGAATATGACTATTTTCTAGAAGAATAATATAACGATCAATAAAGTTAGGATGGATGGGAGGATTATTTACAGCTACGACGATAACTGCTAAATCGATATTAACAGCTGTTATTTTATTATCACCTATACTATTTAATTTAGAACCATCATACTTATCACGACTTAAAATATTTTTTCTTTTAATAATATCAGTTATTTCGTTATTATTTAGAATTACTTTATCACCTGGGAAGATTAATTTATTTATAACATAGGGGAATTTTTTAGATAAAGTTACTTCTAAGATTTCATTATCTTTATAGACATAAGCATTATGATAGTTAGTTTCAATTACTAGAGCAAAATCTTTTGTTTCATTAATAAAATTAATTTTAATATTTTTTTCTTTTCTTGCTTTTTTTATATTTTCATATCTTTTATGATGGGTTATTTTAATCACCTTTCTATTTTTTAAAATTAAAAGAACTTACTTTATAGTAAGTTTCACATAAAAGATAAGATAAATTAGTTATTATCCAGTGTGATTAACTTACTATAAAGATTTTTAATAATATTTATGTTTTTCATATAATCACACTCCTTTGCTAATTAAATCGTACTATATTAGTTTTTATTTGTCAATTTTTAACGATTAAAATACTTAATTGCTTTTTTAGAGAAAGATAAAGTTGGATTTAAATCGTTAATTCTATCTATATCCATAAATTCATTAAGTAATTCTTCAACAGTATAATTTCCATCAAAGATAGATTGAATACGAGATATTATATATTCTTTAGTACTAGCACTACCATAGTAGTATTCTGAAAATAAATTGTATGCACGAACATCAGAGATAACATATTTAGAATCGATAAGAGCATCATCTTCACTTTTTAATAATCTTTTTTGATGATATTCTTTTAATTCACGAGCTAAAGTTTCTATTTCGTAAATACGTCTTTTATCTTCAGTTCTTAATATTTTTTCACCTTTAGCTAAAAGTTCGGCGATTTGAAGTTCAATAAAGACACTTAGTACTTCTGAGTTATAGTATGAACCAATAGCACCATTTACGGAATCAACTTCAGCATGAGTTATTTCATGGGTATATGAACAAGATGTTAATTCAGTTACAAGACTTGATAATTCGATACCAATAAAGGAAATGGGCGGATAAGTATCTTTAGAAAGTTCAGTTATTAAACCACCATAAAAGGCTTCATCAGTAACTGTTTTAGGTATAACAGGTAAAGCAAATGGACTTACCTTTTGACGTTTTACAAATTTTAAAAAACGAGTATTTAGAAGATATCTTAAAGATGGAACATCATGAAGTTTATAAAATGATGCAAAGAATTGTCTAGTATCTCTTAAAGCATCTTCTATTTGCATACGATGAATTTTACTAACTATTTGGTTTACTTCTAACTTACCAATATTAGAAGCGGTAATAATTAAATCAATTGTTGGTATATAAGGTTTTATTTCACTTATATAACCTCTTCTCTTTATTTGTTCATTGATTGATATTTCTGCCATTATATTAAATCCCCCTTAAATGACTTTTAAATAGTTCTTTATCAATGCTATTTTCATAAGTTATATTAAAATATGCTAATAAGTCTTCAACACTCATAAGATGGTTAAATACTCTTTGAATACCAACCATAATAGTTCGACGTAAATTTATATCACCTTCAATGTATTTATAAAATAAGTGATAAGCTTTTAAAGTACTATGTAAGTATGAAGTACCTTCAAGTAGAATATCATGAATTTCAGGATTTGTAGTATCGTGATATTGATCTAACTCGGTAATTATTTCTTTTAATTCGCGTAAACGATAATAATCGTGAATTCTCATTAAATCTTTATTTAGACTTTCAGAGGCTTCAACTAGTTCAAGAAAAATACTTAAAAACTCAATATTATTATAATCATGAATAGAATCTGGTAGATGATTTAATTGAGTATGAGTTATTTCGTGAGTATAAGCAAGAGATGCTAATTCAGTTAAGTCTTTTGATAATTCTATCCAGCGATATTTTAAAGACGAACAAGCCTTAGCTTTGGTGTTAAAGATTAGAACTTCATGAGAACAACCATAAAATAAATCAGTATCAGATATTGTTTTAACAGGAAGCTTAAAAGGATGAATACTACTAGATAGTTCGATAGAAAATGGAATATGACCTATTTTCTTTTCATAGGGAACATTATGTAAATTAAAATATTTTAATAGAAATGAACGACTATAATATAAGACTTCTTTTTTAGACATTTTTTTAATTTCTGTGTTTTCTTTTAGTAATGGCGTAATTAAAGATGATAGACTTAGTAGTTCTTTTGATGGACGTTTGATAACCGGTAATTCACTATATCCACGATGTTTAATTTGTTCGGCATAACTAGTCATAAAGATGCCCCCTTTTGACAGAAATTTATTATAAGATATGCGATTTAATATGTCAAAAAAAGATGATTAATTTAAATAATCATCTGCTTTTTTTAATTACTTCAATTTTATATTTACGAAGAGTAAATAAAGTTACCCTATTACCACAACTTGGACACTTAGCATGATTAATTCCTCTTTTATTTGGTAATGGTAATTTAAGAGTTGTCTTGCATTTAGGACATTTTTTATAAACATAGATTTTTCGATCACGATAATTACGAATTATGTTATTGAATGGTTTTCTAATTGTTTTAAGAAACTTTAAATATATTTTATTTTCTTTATAACGAGCACTTTTATTTTTAGAAAGTAAACGAAATAATATTATAATAAAAAATATGATAGGAATTAAATCTAAGATAAAAGTATGCGTAAATAAACTAATTATAAAAGTTATTAACCAAATAAATAGTAAAAGACGATTTAATTCATCGATAAAATATTTTAAAAGATCTTTGATGCTTGGTAAATTACCATTATTAAATGGCATAAGTAACCTTCTTTCTTATCTTATTTTCTTTCCATTAGTGGTTAGATAATCAATATAGGAAATGAAATCTATATTATATGGTGGTTTGGAGTATTCATAGATGGATAAAGTTTTTAGTTCTTCTTCATTTAAAAAGGCTTTGGCATAATTAATTTGATTTTGATAAGCAGTAGTTAATAGTTCTTTTAAAGTATTAAACTCATGAATGCCTCTGTTTAGACCATCAGCATGTTCAAAATGATAATATTTATTATTTTCTTCATAAACTAAAAAGGTATGAGTTGGTCCTTGATTAGAATATGGAAGATTAAATATTAAGAAGTATGTTTTAAAAGGATAATTATGATTAGTAAACCATTCTCTTTCTAGTTCAACTTGATCAAAGCAATGTCCTAATTTAGTTTCTAATAAATGTTTAGGTGATGATAAAGTCCAAGAAAGAATGTTTTCATCAAAATCATTACCACTACCAATAATTCTTTTATTATCAGGAGTAACAAAGCCATACTCAATTTCATCCATAAAAGTAAGTAATTCTTTGGGATTATTAATATCTTTATATTGCATAATTATCCCCTACTTTATTTTTAAAAGACATTCAATATCAGGATTTAATAAAGATTTAAATTTTTCTCCGTCATCTATACTACCTACTATACTGCCATAATGAGTAGGAATGACTGTTTGAGGTTTAATCGTATTTATTAAAGCAGCAGCTTCTTGATAGTCACAAGTAAATTTACCACCAATAGGAATAAGAGCGATATCACATTTTACAGCTTGAGCTTCTGGTGTAACATCCGTATCACCAGAAATATAAAGACGTGTTTCGTCTAAAGTTATAATATAGCCAACATATTTATTATTTTTAGGATGAAATGGTTTATTTAAGTTATAACTAGGAATAGTTTCAATATCTAAGTCACTTATATTATAGGTCTCATTGGGATTAACACCTATTATTTGATTAGAATTAACTATTTTATGACCTAATACTTGAGGGGCGATACTATCAGGAATAATAATTAAGGTATTATCTTTTTTGACTTTATTTATAGAATCATAATCTAAATGATCATAATGGTCGTGGGTAATGAAGATAAGGTCAGCGTCATGACTTTCTTCAGTAATTTTAAAAGGATCAAAATAGATTATTTTGTCTGTTACAATTTTAATACTACTTTGGGTATTAATATAAATATTATTTTTCATTTTCTTTACTCCAATCTTCTTGAGGATTAAATCCGTGTTCTTTTTCCCATTTTTCATGGTTTTGACGGGCAGTTCTTATAGCGTCATTATTTTTTATATGACAAGAACTTGCACCTTCGGTTATAAAAAAGTATTCTAAATTAAATTTATTAGCAAGTTTATTTACTTCTTGACATAGTAAACGAGCTCTATTTAATTCATATTCTTTTTCATTAATTTTATTTACTTTTAGATATTTTTTTTTAAATAATTTATCATCGTATATTATTTTGTTTAAGTCTTTAAGATATTGTTCGTATTCAATATCATTAAAGTACATTTTATTTATGGCATAACCATTTTGACCGAATTTCTTTTGAAGATGTTGTTGAGATTCTTTGAGTATTTCAGTAAAAGAAAGTTCGGGATTACGATAGGAACGATAAGCATAAGTTCTTTTAAGGGGATCAATAACATTAGTATTACGATCAGCTGATGAAATAATTTTACCATAGATTGAACGTGGTTCATTTTTATTTGAAGCTCGATGATCTTCAATAGCTTCAGCCATGATAGCTATTTCTTCGTTAGTAAACCATTTAAGAAGTTTTTTATCTTGTTTTAAGTATTCAGCAGATAATAGTTCATGATGTTCATGATCTTGATGATGAGCGATATCGTGATAATAAGCAATAGTATAAACCATATTTATATTAATATTTTCTACTTCTTTAGCGAATGTTAAACTACGACGAAGAACATAATTTATATGGTCCATATTATGGCCCTCATCATTTTTATTATTCTCTTTACTGATATTCTTTTCTAAATATTCTTGTAATTCTTTATTAAGCATACAATCATCTCTTTTGTATTATACCATATTTTATTTTATTAAAAAAAAGAAATCCTATACTTCACTAAAAATAAAAGGATTTCCTTCTAATTGATTAGCTAATTCTTCATTAGAATAATGATGTTCTAACTTATAATCTTCAATGTCAAAATCATCTAAATCTAAAAGATATGGATTAGAATCAAATAAAATATTTAAATCGTTTAAACCAAGTTCTAATAATTTATTTATTAAGCCCACAACATCTTCTTTAGTACGAGATAGATAGTTAGGGTTACTTATTAAGATATTTTTAATCATTCGTTCATCACAATTAATTAAATATAAAATATCTATAAGAATATTTAATTCTGGTTCTTCTAGAATATTTTGGTTTAATTCTAACATACTTTTTATTTCTTCTTCGGTAATACCTAATTCAACTAACTTTTCCATATTTTTGCTCCTTATATTTGTTATAGTCGTATTTTTTGATAAGTTCACCTTTGGTAATATGAAAACGTTTTTTAAAATATGGTTCATCACTAAATAGTAAGTAATAATCATCAGGAGTTGGGGTTAGATTTTGACTTTTTAAAAATTCATATCGAGCATAGGTAACACTTACACTTTGCATTAATTGTTTAGGATCGTTAATAATAACGTCTTTTAAATTAACACTAATTAAATATTTTATTTTATCTTCGATGTTTTGTAAACTAAAACCAAACAAGCCAGGAAAAATTGTTAAGATATTTATAACTTGTTCTTCTGTTAAATCAAAAGCTATTAAGTCTTTTATACGTTTTTGCATACGAGTCTTTTTATAGGTATAAAGAGCGGGATGCATAAGAGTCATTCGAATAAGATTGTTAGATGAAAAACCTAAATTAACTAGTTCATCTAATTTATCTTTTAAGGTGAGATTGCTATAACCAAATAAAGCAGGACTTTTATAAAATAATTTTAGAGCTTGTGCGCGAGTATATCCTAGTTTTTGAGTATCGCTTATTTTGGCTTCTAAAGTAGATTTGGTATGACCTAAAACAGAAGGATTTAATTTAGCTATTTTATGCGCAGCTTTGGTATTATAACCAAGGCTTTCTAAGTCGATAAGGGTTTGGTTCATATTATCATAACCATAAGCAAATAGTTTGGCGATGTTTTTAGTCATTTTAAGCATTTCTTTACGAGTAAAACCTAAAGAGATTATTTCTTTTTGACGAGTAGCAATCGTCTCTTTACTATAACTTAAGAGATTACCATTAGCGACGATCATTTTTAGAGCATCGCTTTTAGAATAACCAAGTTCTTTTAAATTAAATATTTTATCAGTGATATTATTTTTAGATAGACAAAAGACTTCAGAAAAAGAAGTTATTAAGCGTAAAATATCTGAATCTTTGAAACCAAGAGCTTTTAAATCTTTTATTTTTTGTTCAAGATTAGTAAGAGCTAAGCCATAGATATTTGGGGCGAAACAAATCATTTTAATTATTGTCTCTTTAGGAATATTAAAGCTTTCTAAAAATAGATTATTTTCTTTAGCATGTTTTAAAATAGTATCTTCTTTACTACCTTGTTCAATTAGTGTTTTCTTTATAATCCTACTCTGCTCTTCATTATAGCCGTAAGTTAATAAATAGCTTATTAATTTAGAATCATCAGGCATGATATCACTACTTTCTAAATATTTTAAAATATATTAATTAGTCGACTTTAGTAAAATGGGTACGATCAGCACCGCATAAAGGGCAAACAAAATCAGCTGGTAATTCTTCATCAGTTTCGATAATATAACCACATAAGTCACAGACATATTTGTATTTACCAGTTGTTTTACTTTCTTCAACTTCTTCATATGTTGGAGCTTTTTTAGGAGCTCTACCTTTTATTACTTCATGATAGTAGCGATAAGTCATTTCTACTTCATCATTATATTTTTTGGTATCAATAACACGAGCAATAATAATGTCATGGGTTTTAGCATCAACAATATTTTCTACTTCACAAACTAGATAACCACATGTTCCTTCATTAATTACTTTAATATTATCTACTACTTCATAATTATAATCTTTAAATTTATCAGTATCTTTAGATGAAGTAAAACCGAAAGTTGAGATAATATTAGGATTTATTTTTTCGTTTATTATTGCCACAATAAATTTACGAGATTTTTTTATTATTTCACTAGTATAATTTTCTTTATTTAAACTAATTGATACTAATGGTCCTTCACTAGTTATTTGAGTTAAAGTATTTATAACACAACCAGCGTCTATATCATTATCGTTACTACTTACAAGATATACACCATAACTAATATTTCTTAAGATTTTTGTTTCCATAAATATTCCTCCATATATTGTTAATTATATCATAAAATTTTAGGTTTTTTTGTGTTTTATTTTGGGACAAAAAAATAGTTTTAAAGCTTTATTTTTAGCTAAAAAACTATTTTAATTAAAAAGGTCATTTTTCCTTTACTTTAGCTAAAAATTGTACTAAATTAGAGCTTGACACATTTGGCAGATGCCTTTCCTTTAAGGGGTTTTGGATTAACTTCTAAAGGAGGCGGTTTTATGATTAAATTAATAAACAATCTTATTAATATCATATTTCTACTTTTATTTGTAATAATAGTTTTATTATTTAAATAAAAAAGGCATCTCTCTTATGCATTAGCTAAGAGCAGATGTCCTAACCACTTGGAAGGACATTTGGCAAACACAAATGTGTCATTTTTTATGACTTTCCTTCACTAGATTAAGTATAACATATTTTGTAATTTTTTTAAATAACTATTTTAAATATTTAATAGTAAAAGTTGTTCCTTTATTTAATTCTGATTGAACAGTTATGTAACCATTATTTTTCTCAATAATAGTTTTAGCTAAAGACAAACCAATTCCTATACTATCTTTATGAGAATTTTCGCCTTTATAAAATCTTTTAAAAATATTTTTTAAATCTTTTTTACTTATACCAGTTCCATAGTCAGTAATAATTATTTTAATAAATAAATCATTTGTTGTATAAGATATATCAATTTTTGAATTTTCATAGGAATGTTCAAGACAGTTTTTAATAATGTTAGTTAAAGCTTCAACTTGCCATTTATAGTCACAACAAATTATAGATGATTTAGAACCTTCAATATTTATTTTAATGTTTTTTAAATCACAAATAGCATCAACATTATTTACAACTTCAGCTAATATCTTACTTATTTTTACGTTTTCATTTTTATAAGTTATAGCGTTTGCATCAAATCTAGATAAAGTAAGAAGAGATTGAATTAAAAATGTAATATTACTTATTTTATGACGAATACTTATTAAAAGATTATTTCTTTCTTTAGGAGTTAAATTTTTATTACTGATTAAGTTATCAAGCATTAGATTTATTGAAGTTAGTGGTGTCTTTATTTGGTGAGAAATATCACTTAAAGATTCTTTTAGCAATTCTTTATCTTTTTTAGATAAACGTTCTTGTTCATTTAATGTAACAGCGGTTTTATATAATTCATTTTTTAGAATTGATAATTCATCTTCGATATTACTGGTAATATTTAATGTATAATTCTTATTGTTTATTTCTTTTAAATAATCAGCTATGGCTTTGATATTTTTATTTTTATGATATTGATATAGTTTTATTAAACTAATTGTAATTATAATAAAAGTAAATAGGATAAGAAAATTAGTAATAATTATTTTTTGGATAATTTTTTGATTAGCAATACTTATTGCATCGTTTTGTAGCTCTATACCATAATTAGATAAAACGTTTTGATTACTTAAGTCTTGTTTATTAATGATTTTAATAATTTCTTCTTCATTAAGGTCTGGATATTCTTTTTTTACATTATTAATAATGTGCGAAATAATAATATTTTCGTTTGTATTATATTCTTGTAAATATTTAATCGTGATTAAAGAATTTATAACTAATGTTATAAAAGAAAAGATAATTATAATAATATAAATTTTTTTAAATGCTTTATCTTTCATCTGAATCAATCCTATAACCTATTCCTTTAAGAGTAACTATTATATCAGTTTGTAATTTCTCTCTTATTCTTTTTAAATAAACAGTAACAGTATTATCATTAACGTCATTACCAGTCCATTGCCATATATTATCAATAATCATTTCACGAGTAACAACTTTATTTAAATTAGTAAAAAGTAAGAGTAAAATTTTAAGTTCTAAGTTAGTTAATTTAATTTCGGTATTATTTTTATATACAGTCATTTTATCAAGATTTAAAGTAATATCTTTTACTTTTATAATAGTATTTTTTTCTTGATGTAAGATTATTTTATTTAATCTAAGTAATAATTCTTTAGCATGAAAAGGTTTGGTTACATAGTCATCAGCACCTAGTTCTAAAGATTTAACAATCGTTTCTTCATCATCTTTAGCAGTAAGAAAAATAGTAGGAAGATTTATTTTACTTATTTCTTTTTCATAATAATCTAGGCCATTACCATCTGGTAAAGTAATATCTAAAATAAGAGCATCATAATTATTAGATAGATTTATTTCTTTAAGACAAGAAGCAGTATCAACTTGATAATTATTTTCTTTTAAAAATAAAGAAAGATTACTTGAGATATCATAATCATCTTCAACAATTAATACTTTCATTTTAACCCTCCTCTACTTAATTTTTTACATTAATATTTATACTTAAAATATTATTTTAAACTGGCATTTTTAGCTAAAAAACTTTTTTAATTTAAATGGTCATTTTTGCTTTACTTTAGGAAAAATTTTGTACTAAATTAAAGCATGACACATTTGGCAGATGCCTTTCCTTTAAGGGGTTTTGGATTAACTTCTAAAGGAGGCGGTTTTATGATTAAATTAATAAACAATCTTATTAATATCATATTTCTACTTTTATTTGTAATAATAGTTTTATTATTTAAATAAAAAAGGCATCTCTCTTATGCATTAGCTAAGAGCAGATGTCCTAACCATACTGGAAGGACATTTGGTAAAAAACAAATGTGTCATTTTTTATGACTTTCCTTCACTAGATTAAGTATAACATATAACTTATTTATTTAGAATATTTAAGTTAATATAATCTTTTTGAAGTGAACTTTTTTACATTTTTTTTGACAACTAAAATATGATTTTAAAAGCTTATTTTTAGCGAAAAAACTATTTTAATTAAAAAGGCAAATTTTGCTTTACTTTAGGGATAATTTGTACTAAATTAGAACTTGACACATTTGGCAGGTGCCTTTCCTTTAAGGGGTTTTGGATTAACTTCTAAGGGAGGCGGTTTTATGATTAAATTAATAAACAATCTTATTAATATCATATTTCTACTTTTATTTGTAATAATTATTATATTATTTAAATAAAAAAAGGCATCTGTTATTAGCTTAGCTAATAGACAGATGTCCCAACAACATGGAAGGACATTTGGCTAAAAACAAATGTGTCATTTTTTTATGACTTTCCTTCACTAGATTAAGTATAACACATTTAGTATTTTTTTTAAATAACTATTTTAAATATTTAATAGTAAAAGTTGTTCCTTTATTTAATTCTGATTGAACAGTTATGTAACCATTATTTTTTTCGATGATTGTCTTAGCTAAAGATAAACCAATACCTATACTATCTTTATGAGAATTTTCGCCTTTATAGAATCTTTTAAAAATATTTTTTAAATCTTTTTCACTCATACCTGTTCCATAATCTGTAATTACTATTTTAGTAAATAAATCATTGGTTGTATAAGATATATCAATCTTAGAATTTTCTTTGGAATGTTCAAGACAATTTTTTAATATATTAGTTAGGGCTTCGACTTGCCATTTACCATCACAATAAAGAGATATGGAATTAGATCCTTCAATATTAATTTTAATACTCTTTAAATCGCAAATAGCATCAACATTCCGTACAGCTTCGGCTAAGAGATTCCTTATTTTAATATTTTCATTTTTAAATGTAATGGCATTAGCATCAAACCTAGATAAAGTAAGTAAGGATTGAATTAAAAAGTTAATGTTACTTATTTTATGACGAATATTAAGTAATAAAGTATCTTTTTCTTTGGCTGATAAGTTTTTATTTTCAATTAAATTATCAATCATTAAATTAATAGATGTTAATGGTGTTTTAATTTGATGAGAGATATCACTTAATGAATCTTTTAATAGTTCTTTATCTTTTTTAGATAATCTTTCTTTTTCATTTAGAGTAATAGCTGTTTTATAAAGTTCATTTTTTAATAAAGATAATTCATCTTCACTATTAGTAGTGATATTTAAAAGATAATTTTTGTTATTTATTTCCTTTAGATAATTAAGAATTTCTTGGATGTTTTTAGCTTTTTTTAACTGATATGCTTTGATAATTAAAACTATAATTAAAATAAAGGTTAGTAAAATACTGATATTATAAATAATTATTTTTTTGGTTATTTTTTGATTAGCAAGACTTATTGATTCATTAGATAATTCAATACCATACTTAGAAACAATAGAAGAATTATCTAAATCTTCTTCATTAAGAGTTTTTATGATATCTTCTTCTTGAAGATTAGGATATTCCTCTTTTATATTATTAATGATATTAGAAATAATTATGTTTTCATTAGTATTATATTTATTTAATAAATTAATCGTTACTAAAGAGTTTATAACTAAAGTTATAAGGGAGACTAATCCAATAATTAAGATTGTTATTTTAAATGTTTTATCTTTCATCACTATCAATCCTATAACCAATTCCTTTAAGAGTAATTATTATATCACTTTGCAGTTTTTCTCTAATTCTTTTTAAATAAACAGTAACAGTATTATCATTAACATCATTACCAGTCCATTGCCAGATATTATCAATAATCGATTCACGAGTTACAACTTTATTTAAATTAGTAAAAAGTAATAAAAGGATTTTTAATTCTAAATTAGTTAATTTAATTTCAGTATTATTTTTATAGATAGTCATTTTATCTAGATTAAAAGTAATGTCTTTTACTTTAATAAAATTATTTTTCTCTTTACGAAGTATAATTTTATTTAATCTTAGTAATAATTCTTTGGCGTGAAATGGTTTTGTAATATAGTCATCAGCACCTAGTTCTAAAGATTTAACAATCGTCTCTTCATCATCCTTAGCTGTTAAGAAAATTGTTGGAATACCTACTCTACTTATTTCTTTTTCGTAGTAATTTAAACCATTTCCATCAGGTAAAGTTATATCTAAAATAAGAGCGTCATAATTATTAGATAGATTTATTTTTTTAAGACAAGAAGCAATATCAACTTCATAATTATTTTCTTTTAAAAATAAAGAAAGATTACTTGATATATCATAATCATCTTCGATGATTAATACTTTCATTTTAACCCTCCTCTACTTAATTTTTTACATTAATATTTATGATTAAAATATTATTTTAAATTGGCATTTTTAGCTAAAAAACTTTTTTTATTTAAATGGTCATTTTTGCTTTACTTTAGGGAAAATTTGTACTAAATTAGAGCTTGACACATTTGGCAGATGCCTTTCCTTTATGGGGTTTTGGATTAACTTCTAAAGGATGCGGTTTTATGATTGAATTAATAAATAAACTTATTAATATCATATTTCTACTTTTATTTGTAATAATTATTATATTATTTAAATAAAAAAAGGCGTCTGTTTATTAGCTTAGCTAATAACAGATGTCCTTACACTGGAAGGACATTTGGAGAAAACAAATGTGTCATTTTTTATGACTTTCCTTCACTAAATTAATTATATCATAAAGATAAATTATTTTAAATATTTTCTTTACGAATTGTTTCGATAATATTTTGTTTTTTGGCTTTATCTAATGAATATTTTATAATAATAATTAAAATAACTATTATGGCAATTATCGCTATAATCATTGAAAAATATGGTAATTGATATGGAATTTCAGCTTTAGAATAAAAATTATAATCCATAAATTTATTATATATTACATAAGATAATAACCAACCTATAATTAAACCAATTACTAAAGATTTAATACCAATAAAGATGCTTTCTAAACTAATCATTTTATTAAATTCTTTATTACTCATTCCAACGCTTTTTAACATAGCAAATTCTTTTTGACGCATTTCAATTGAAGTTGTTATGGTATTAAAAATATTAGTCATACTAATTAATAAAACAATAATTATAAAGCTATATAAAAAGATATTTATAACTATAATTGTTCCTTTTACATCTTTTAACTGCTGCTCGTAATTATTTAAATCATATATAGCACTAGGGCCTAAGATACTTTTTATTTCTTTTTCAGTTGTACTAGGATCTTTTGAATTTATAAAAATTCTATAGTCCTTAACAGTTGGATATAATTTATCAAATAATTCATCACTTAATATCAAAGCTGAATTATTTTGTTTGTCAAAATAAGAATTTAATCCTAAAGGTAATACTTTATTTTTTAGAGTCATATTTAGAATATGACCTATTTCTATGGGATAAGAAATAGTTAAATCTGTCGTTTCTGTTTCACAGTCAAATTCATCCGGATAAATAGTCAACTTATCTCCGACGCCATAATCTAACTCATGATAATAATCTCTTACTTCTTTTTTTGTTTGAGGATTATATGATCTAAAAACAATTGAATCAATAAGTATCGCTTTATCTTTCATATCTTCGTATTTTAAACCTAGTTTTTTAATATATCGTTTATATTCATCTTCACCGACTTTAAAAGCCATTATACTTTTACTATTATTAATACTATTGTTGCATTTATAATCCGAAAACATATAATCTTGATGATGATAATTTTCATAGTCTTTACTAACCGGATAATTAATTACATATACCGAATATGTCGTAATATTTGAATATTCTTTAATCGAATCTAAAGCATATACCTCATCAATATTTTCCATTTCTGATTGCTCGATACTTAACAACATATTATAATTAATATCATATTCACTTAAATAAGCATCATATAATAAATTTACAAAATACGATACAGAAATAAATAAAATAAGACAGATAACTAAAGAAATAATTGTGGGACGATATTTTTTTCTATTTCTTCTTAAATTTTTATACGATATGTTACCTCCAACACCAAATAGTTTAGTTATTATAGATGGAACTTTTAGACTACCCTTTTTCACCTTTATCTTTTCATTATTACGAATAGCTTCGATTGGATCTAATTTAGAAGCTTTAAACGCACTTTTTAAAGATGATAAGAAGACAGTTATAATACTAAGAAATATAGATAAAATAACAAATTCAATTGATACTTGAAAGATAATATTTGACTCATATACATCTTTTAAAACATTATTATTAATTGTCAGTAATAGATAAGAAATACCATAACCAGCTAATAAACCTAAAGGGATACTTGCTAGACATAGTAATAAAGCTTCATAATAAATAGAATGTCTAATTTGTTTTTTAGTCGCTCCAATACTTGATAACATTCCATATTGACGGACTTTTTCGGTTACGGAAATATCAAAACTATTTTTAATACATAGAATAGAAGTTATGATAATGATTAGAGCAATTACCGCACAGATTGCCGCTATTGGTTTTAAATCCGTATTTTTAAGCCAATTAGTTTCAATCGTAATTAAATTCCCATTATAATACGGAACATACTTAACTTCATTAAAGAAATCTTGATACTCTTTTTTAAAAGAATCCCTAAACTTAAATAAAATATCTTCACTTTTATTTAAAATATCTTCATATATATTTAAATCATAATTAATAAGATTAGCTGTTACTTCATTTTGTTTTTTTAACCCCTTTTTGGTATATCTAACAAATAAATTATAATTACCATTTAAATTATCTTCTTCAAGTTTAGTTAGATTTACATAACCACATATATCATCAAGTTTATTCGAAGACCTATTATAAATCCCAACAATTTTATATGTTGTAGGTTTACGATTAATAATATTATAATCTATAATTGTTTCTTCTTCTGAATCAGGAATTACCCTAGCACCAGAAGCATTTAAATCATTAGCCAGTTTATAATCATCATAAAAATGCTCATCTTCTAAAGTACCTAAATCATAAGTTATTTCATCGCCAATTTTATATTTATGATCTTTATATATTGTTGCTCGTGAATCTAAAATAATTTCATGACTATTTTGCGGTAAACGACCACTTACTAATTCAATCCCTAAGTTATTAAAGGCATCTTCGGTTAAAGCTTTTACTTCAATAAAATAAATATACTTACGTTCATCTAGATTATCAGTATAACCAAGATGCTTAGTTAAATAAATCTTTTCAATATTACGGTTTTCTTGAAAGTACTTTAAATCCGTACTTGGTACATTTTCAAAGTAATAATGAAAATCGCCATAGTTTTCAATAGTATCTTCAGTCATAGTCGCTTTAAGACTACTAAAGATATTGGCAACCGATGTAATTAAGGCAACTGATAAAATAATACCTAAAATAGTTACTCTAGTACGTTTTTTATTTAATTTTAAATTTTTTAGAGTAAGTTTATTTAATAAAGACATATCACTCACCTACTAACAACCTTTTTACTATATGACTATATTCAAGTTTAATAACATGGTCGGTTGCATTCATATTATAAATATCTTCATCATCGATAAATACTTTACTATGTATAGAACAATTTACTCTACCAATTAAATGTAAGATAGTTGATTTGCTACTACCACAAGCACCAATAATATCAACAAACTCACCTGTTTCAATATTAAAAAAATAATTATCTAAAGCTACTATTTTAGTATTCTCTTTACCATATGTTTTTATTAAATTTTCTACTTTTAAAATTTCCATATATAGTCTTCCTTTCTTAAAATTTAGATATTTTCCTTACGAATGGTTTCGATAATATTTAAATTTTTATTTTTATTTAACGAATATTTCGTAATGAAATAAACTAAAAGAATGATTACGATAATAGAAATGATGATAGATTGATATGGTAAAGCAAATGGTATTTCTACTCTAGAATAAGTATCATTATTAGCCATAAAGAAATCATATATTACGTAACTTAGATAGCAACCTATTGGAAGACCAAATAAAAGTGATTTTAGACCGATAAAAATACTTTCTAAACTAGTCATTTTATTAAATTCTTTTTCAGTCATACCAATACTTTTTAACATGGCAAATTCCTTTTGTCTTATTTGCATACTTGTTGTTATCGTCGTAAAAATATTAGTAATACTAATTAATAAGACAATAACAAGAAAACTATATAAGAAAATATTAATAAAAATAATAATACTTTTTAAGTTTTTAACTTCTTGTTCATAGTTATATATACTATATGGTTCGTTTTGATTAAGAATTTTCTTTATTTCTTGCTCGGTTTGTGATGGATTAGTAGAATTTATATAAACTTCATATTCGTCATATTCTGTATATAATTTATTAAATAGTTCATCACTTAAAATTAACGTAGATACATTTTCATCAATATCATATCCTAATGGATGAATGGGATTTTTAATTAAGATATTAGGAATAGCACCTACTTCAATACTATAAGTATTAGTAATATTAAAATCTGGTTCATTACATAATATATCTTCGCTAGTAATAGTTATTTTGTCACCAACTTGATAAGCAAACTTACGAAAAACTGAATAATTAAGATTATTAGAGTTATCATATTTACTATAAGTTATTTTGTCTAAAAAAATACCTTTATCTTTAAGATCATCATATTTTAAACCTAATTCTTTAAGATATCGTTTATATTCTTTGTCACCTAACTTAATAATATCAAGACCATTCCAATTGGAAATATGGTTATTACATGAAGGTAAAGTATAACCAGATTCTTTTAAGAACTTGCTATATTCATTATCAAGAGGAAAATTAATTACGTTTTGGTACACTATGGCAATACTTGAATATGAAGAGATTGATTTTAAGTTATATACTTCATCTAGATTTGCTTGATTTGGATTATCAAGACTAAGTCTAATATTATGGTCATACTCATAATCACTTAAATTAGCAACATAAATGAGATTAATAAAATATGATAAAGAAATAAATAAGACTAGACAGATAACTAAGGAAATAATTATAGGACGATATTTCTTATTATTCCTTTTTAAATTTTTATAGGATATTTCACCAGTAACATTAAATATTTTGGTAATAAATGATGGTACTTTTAAACTTTGTTTTTTTATTTTTATTTCTTCACTATTACTGATTGCTTCAATTGGTTTTAAGAAAGATGCTTTAAAAGCACTTTTTAAAGATGATAAGAAAATAGTTATAAGACTTATAATAATAGAAATAATTATCATAATTGTTGATAAACTAAAAATTATTTTAAAATCATATATCTCCTTAAATAAATTATTAGCAATAGTAAGTAAGAGAAAAGAAAAGATGCAGCCAGTTAAAATACCTAAAGGAATAGATATAATACTTAAGATAAAAGATTCAAAATAGATAGTATATCTTATTTGTTTTTTAGTAGCACCGATACTAGATAACATACCATATTGTTTAATTTTTTCTGTAACTGATATATCAAAACTATTTTTTATACAAATAATAGAAGTTATGATAATAATAATTAGTACAATTAAACTAATAATAGTAATGGGTTTTAAATCACTATTATTTAACCAATTACTTTCGATGGATATTAGTTCATTATTATAACTAAATAAATATTTTATTTTGCTTAGAAAATTAGCACAATCATCTTTATATGCTTGAGTATAAGAAATTTCAGGAGAATTGGATTTAGCAACAATACTTTTATATTCGCTAAGATTGGCATTGATTAATGTTGATGTTACTTCATCTTTTTTATTTAAACCTTGTTTATTATATTTTACAAATAAGTTGTAATTACCAGTTAAATTATTTTCATCTATTTTAGTTATATAAGTACGACCAAACCAATCAAATAAATCATTATCAGATTCTTCATAAATACCAACGATTTTGTATGTATATGGTTTAGTATTAATAACATTAGGTTTATTTTCATAGTAGCTATCTAAACTAAAACCACCACCAATACGATCAAAACCACGCTCAATATTATAGATATCGTAAAAATGAGGATCTTCTAAAGTACCTAAATCAAAGGTGATTGTATCCCCTACTTTATATTTTTGACCATTATAATTCGTTCCATTAGAAGGAATGATTATTTCGTTATTATTTTGTGGTAAATTGCCACTCGTTAGCTTAATAGCTAGATTATTTAAAGATGAGTCGGTTAAACCTTTAACTTCAGCAAAATATAAGTAACGATCTTCTTTACCATTTAAAGTTGAATAACCGATAGTTTGCGTAAGATATGTATTTTCAATATAACGATTTTCTTTAAAGTATTTAATGTCAGTACTAGGAACATTTTCGAAGTAATAATGGTAATTGCCATACTTTTCAATAATTCGATTGGTAATTGTTTCTTTAAAACTATAAAAGATATTAGCAACAGAGGTAATTAAAGCAACGGATAAAATAATACCAATAATTGTTACTCTAGTACGTTTTTTATTTAATTTTAAATTTTTTATCGTAAGTTTATTTAATAAAGACATATTATCACCTACTAATCAGTTTTTACTATATGACCATCTTCAAGTTTAATAATACGATCGGCAGCAGATGCTAATTCTAAGTTATGAGTAATCATAATAATTGTTTGATTATATTTTTTATTAGATAGTTTAAGTAACTCAAGAATTTCTTCTGAGGCTTTAGAATCTAGGTTACCGGTTGGTTCGTCAGCTAAGACAATAGCAGGATTAGTAATCATGGCACGACCAATAGATGTTCTTTGTTGTTGACCACCAGATAACTCATTAGGAAGATGCTTACGACGATCTTCTAAGCCTAAAGTTTTAAGTAAACTATCTAATTCTTTAGTATCAACTTTACGACCATCTAATTCTAAAGGTAAAGTAATATTTTCTTCGACATTTAAAATAGGAATTAAGTTGTAAAACTGATAAATTAAACCAACTTGTCTTCTTCTAAAAATAGCTAGAGCATCATCATTCATGGCGTAGATATCTTCACCATCGATAAATACTTTACCACGAGTTGGACGATCTACCCCACCAATTAAATGTAATAGCGTTGATTTACCACTACCAGATGCGCCGACGATAGCAATAAATTCACCTTTTTCGACAGTAAAAGATACATTATCTAAAGCTGTTACTTTAGTATCGCCTTTACCATAAATTTTCGTTAAATTTTCTACTTTTAAAATTTCCATATATATATTCTCCTTTCTTAAAAGTTAGATATTTTCATTACGAATTGTTTCGATGATATTTTGTTTATTTATTTTATTTATTGAATATTTCATAATAGATATTATTAATAATAAGACAACGATAGTTCCTGTAATAATAGCAAAGTAAGGCAAATTAAAGGTAATTGTTAAATCGTTAGTATATTTAGAATAGTAATAATATATGACATATGATAATAGACATCCGAGTGGAAGACCGATTATTAAAGATTTAAAACCATAGAATAAACTTTCTAAGCGAATCATTCGCTTAAATTCCTTATCAGTCATACCAATACTTTTTAACATAGCAAATTCTCTTTTACGTAGTTCCATACTTGTAGTGATAGTATTAAAGATATTAGTAATACCGATTAAGGCAATAACGGTGATGAAGCCATATAAGAAAATAGCTAGTAAAGTATATAAAGACATACGTTCACGAATTCCTTCATTACTATTTATTAACATATAATCATCTTCTGAAAAATTACCTTGTAACATATTTTCAATATCGCTTTGTAGTTTATCAGGATTAGAAGAATTAATGTATAAGTAATCATATACACCACTATTTTCACCATTTATTTTATTGTATTGTTCTTCACTAATGATAAGACGAGGTTTCATATTTCTTTTGGCAATACCAAAAGGTACTTCATCAGTTAACTTAGCAATTTTAAATTCGTATATTTCTTTTTCAGCTTCGGGATTACAATAAAATGATCCGGCACCAAAATATAGCTTTATCGTATCGCCTTCGTGGTAATCTAAATAAGGAATAATACTATTAATAACAGTTTTCTTTCCTTCATCATAGTATGAATCAGTAACATTATTTAAAAGAATTGCTTCATCTTTAACTTTATCATAATCAAGATTTAATTTTTTAAGATAATTTTTGTATTCTTCATCATTTACTTTAATTAAGCTTATACTTTCGCTATATACTTTGTTTTCTTCAATTTCATCAGCTGGTTCGTTTCCCATATAACAATATTGGCTTCCTTTAAAATTCTTATTTATCTTATTAAATTCTTGACTATATTTATAATCTTTAATATTTATAGACATTTCATAAGTACGAACATATTGATCAATATTATCAAGTTTTATAATACTATCTAAATATGATTCCTCGTTGCGATTATGATTAGAATTAAAATGGAAAGTAATATTATAATCAGCAATATTTAGTTGTTCATTAATAGTTTTAAAAGCTAAATTCATAAAGTAATATAGAGATATGAAAATAGATAAACAAACAACGATAGATACAACTGTTGGACGATAATTTCTCTTATTACGTTTTAAGTTTTTATAAGATATAACGCCACCAATACCAAATATTTTATTAACTAATTTAGGAATTTTAAGTTTTTTGGCTTTTATTTTAAGTTCAGAACTATTACGAATAGCTTCAATTGGACTTATTTTAGCTGCTTTATGAGCACTACGCCATGATGATAAGAAAATAGTTATTAGACCAAGAATAATAGATAGTAAGATGGCATACCAAGATATGACATAGATAAATTTTATTGGATATAAATCTTTTAAAAAGATATTAACAAGGACGATTAATATTGAAGAAGCGATTAAACCACAGATAATACCTAATGGAATAGCGATTAGACCAAGAATTAAACCTTCAGAATAAACACTTTTTTTGATTTGTTTTTTAGTAGCTCCGATACTTGAAAGCATTCCATATTGTCTTATTTTCTCTGTAAGTGATATATCAAAACTATTTTTAATACAAAAGACTGAAGCAACGATAATTATTATACAGACAATTACACTAGCTATAGCTAGAGCTTGTGTAGTTGGTTCAGCAAAATAATTACTTTCAAGAGTAATAAGTTCGTTATTAGAATTAAATTCATATTTTCTTAATTTATTGTAAGTATCTTCAAGTTCTATTCTCTCTTCATGTTCTAAATCAATTATGTAATCTATGTTTTCACATTTTAAATATAATTCTAAATCGACACCTAAAATATTAGCAACAACTTGATCTTTGTTGGCTAAAGAATCAGAGGTTAATCTTGTATAAACATCAACGTTGGATGATAAATTATCTTCGTTTAAATAAGTGAAAAATGAATAACCAGGAGATGAGTATTCTTCAACGGCATAAGAAGGTCTTTCAATTATACCTACTACTTTATATTTCTTAGTAAAATTTTTTCCAAGGTGTTCTTCTTCAGGAGTATAAAATGCATCGATAGGTAATTTAATATTATCTTCATTAAATAGACGATCACCGATATCTAAAGTTAATTCATCCCCTATCTTATAATCGACTAGGCCATTACTTTTTAAATGTTCAGGGATTACAATTTCGGTATCATTTTCTGGTAGTCGGCCATCTATTAGGGTAATTCCTAAGTTAGTAAAGGCTTTTTTTGAGAATGCTCGAAGTAAAATATATGGTTTATATTCATTATTACTTTCTTTTAGAGGCGCATAACCTATGTAAGATGTTAAATAGAAATCTTCTAAAGCACGATTTTCTTTAAAATATTTAAAATCAGTAGCTGGTACATCAGTAAAAACATAATGATAATTACCATATTGTTCAATAGTATAATTAATAATTGATGCTCTAGCACTAAAAAACATATTAGCAAGAGCTGTAATTAAGGCGACAGAAAGTATTATACCTATTACGGTAACAATTGATCTTTTTTTATTAAGTTTTATATTTCTAATAGTTAGTTTATTTAAAATCGACATATAATAATCAGCCTTTCTAAATATCATTATATGATATAAAAATGACTTTTAAATGACAAAATAAAAAGAAGTTACTCTTTAGGAACTTCTTCATTTAATTTATTAGTTATTTCAATATAGTCATCATAGTACTCAGTACTATCAAAACTTATTGTACCATTTTTTATTGACCAGTGTTTAACATTAGTTTCTAGGAAAGTTAATGCTTCACTATAGATATCTAAACGATTATTAACTTTATTATATTTAGTTAGTAAATTTTCTTTTAATTCTTCATCATTTACTTCATCAGTTAATTCTAAATAGAATTTAATATAATAATTACTTAAGTTTTTATCTGCAACATAACTTAATTTAGTATCATCAATAGTTAAATAATTAATAAATAAAGTATAGTATTCATCGATTTGAGCCTTAGTATTAGTTATACTATCTTTAGCTTTTAATAAGCTTTCTGAATCATTTTTTAGATTTTCACTTGATAAATAATTGTATTCATTTTCTTCATCTAAAAGGAAAGTAATGTTCTTTAAATTACTGTATAAATCTTTATAATATAATTTGATACTATCTTCGACTTTACTATATTCGCCTTTGGTAATTACTCTTCTTTCTAGTAAAGCATTAATACTTTCATCATCGATATTAGAAGGAACAAAGACTTTAGTTACTTCTTTTACTTCGTTTCTTATTTGGCCTTCTTTTCTAAAATCGATAACTATTTTAATAGCAATACCAATAATAAGTAAAATTAAGATAAACACGATAAATATAATAACTTTTCTCTTATTCATATAAATCTCCTTTAATGCATTATAAGTATATCTATATATATTTTTAAAATCAATATTCTAATATCTTCTTTACAGATTTTGACAAAAATATCTTACATAATATTTTATGTAAGATAATTAATTTATTTCTTTCGCAACGATAATAATATATTTATCTTTGTATTTTTTAAAGTCAGAATGATAAGAACAAGTTTGAATAACTAAAATACGGTCTTCGGCACTTAATTCTGTATCTAAATTAAACCATGATTTATTTTTTAAACTGTTTAAATGATTAAGCCAGTCAGATGAATTTGAAAATTGAATATTCATATATGAGAAATCTTGGGCTTCAACAAAAACAGAGAATATTTCATAGATATGTTCTTTTTGATTAGTAATTATTTTGATTTCACGATTATTTTTGGCAAATTCTTCATCATAGTATTTTTCTAATTTTTTAAATGGTGGATTTAAACTTTTAGAGTTATGACCAAAAATTAAAATTTTAGGTGATGTATCAATATCAACACGATAATCTAAATATATAGAACCTATTCGATTCTTTTTTTTATAAATATCATGAGTTAGATAAAATTCATTATTACTTGATTTAACAACTGGTTCATTAATATCAGCATTAGGAATATTAATAATCCCTACAATATCAGTATTAGGATATTCTTGTTGTAAATCAATAGTCTTTTCTTCAGTTGATGGTGTTTCAGCAGGAGTTTCATTTAAATCGTTAGTTATAGCAGTTATATCGTTTGATTTATAAAAACTAGTAGCAAAGAGGAATAAGACAAAAGTAATTAATACTAAAATAAATATTCTGGAAAATTTATTCATCTAATTCACCCTTTCCTTCAATAATATGTTACTTTATCAAAGGAAGTAAGTCAACAAATTATTTGCACTAAAAATAAAAGATAAAAGAAAAAATTGATGATTTTTGATAGACAAAAATCAGATTACAGAATTGTAATTTAAATTAAAAGTTAATTCTAAATTTAGAGCTTCATATATTTTTTCTTTTTGAACGGGATAGTATATACGAACTTTAATCGTTTTTACTTCACCAGATTTAAGTAAATCATTTAATTCAATGTTTTTATCATCCAAATAAGTAAGAGAATAATCTAAGACGTTTTGATCGTTTTTAACAACTAAATTAATATCAGAAACTTTAGCATCTAATGTTCCATCATTAGATACATCTAAAGTAAATTCGTAAAATTCAGTTTCTTTATCAAATTCTAATTGTAAAAATACGGAATCTTTATTTAAGGAAATATTGCCATCTTTACTACCATTAGTTACTTTTAAATTAGAAAAATTAATATTCCACATATAACTTGGATCAAAAGATTGATGTCTTATTGTATGAATAAAATTTATTGTTAGTAGACTAAAGATAAAGATTATTGTTAAAATAATTAAACCTTCTAAAATATGAATTTGTTTTTTCATAATCATCACTCTTAAGTGAATATTATACTAAATTATTAGGAATATACAAAGTAATTTTTTGGTAAAAAAAAGATTTGATTAATCAAATCTCTTAACTTTTAAATGTAAACTTACAATTAATAAAGTAGATAAAACCCCTAAAGCAATTAAAGTTGGAACGATGTAATCAGATGTTGTAGGGTTTTCTTTCTCACTACTTGGTTCATCTGGAGTTGGTTTTGCTGGTTCTTCAGGTTCTGGTTCTGGTTCAACAGGAGCTGGTAAAGTATTAGAAACATTATTAAAAGTGATTGAACTATCTTTAGATATTATACCAGTAATTGTAGATGTTTCAGCATCATTAATATAAACCTTATAGTTACCTACTTCTTTTTGCGTAATTGTATAATTAGAATTTACAGGAATGTCAGTGAATGTTATAGTTTCATTACTCTTTAAAGTCATTATTGTTTCACCATTAGCGGCGAATACTTGATAGTCATCAGTTCCATCGGCTTTAATATATTTATGAGCACCACTTACTGTATCAATTTTTATTGTATATTCATATTCTAATTTATTATTATCACTTTGTTTATTAGTAATAGTTAAAGTTACTAAAGGAGTTGCTTCTTCAAGGTAAGCTTCGAGATTGGTATCATCAACACTTAAACCATTAGAAACATTTTCTTCATCGATTAAATTTAAATACTCAACACTTTCTAAACTACGATTCATGTAATAATCAGCGATGACAAGAGTTATAGATAAGAGTATTACTATCATATATATGAATTTTCTATCCATAGACTCACTACTTTCTATTATCTATATTATATAATTTTTATAAATTAATAGCAATCATATTTTTAGTATAGACATTTTTTTACTTTACTATACAAAAAAAAGAATATACAATGTATATCTTGTATATTCTATTCAGTTCTTAAAGCAACTACTGGGTCTTTTTTAGAAGCTATTTTAGCAGGTATAAAGCCAGCAAAGACTGTTAAGAGAACACTTATAATAATTAAGATAATTGCACCACCAACTGGTAATTTAGCAATATTACTTATATTTACTAAATGTTTAATGATGATACTAATTGGAATGTTAAGAAGAATAGTAACAACTATACCTAAGATGCCGGCAGTTAAACCTTCAATAAGGGTTTCAGCGTTAAAGACACGAGAAACATCTTTTTTAGAAGCACCAATAGCTCTTAAGATACCAATTTCTTTAGTTCTTTCAATAACAGAAATATAAGTGATAATAGCTATCATAATTGATGATACGACTAAACTAATAGCAACGAAAGCAATTAAAACATCACTTATAACATTGACAATAGTTGAAACAGAACTCATCATTACCCCTACTATATCAGTATAAGTTATTTGATCTTTTTCTTCTTTACCCTCGTTATAATCATCAATTATTTTAACGATTTCTTCTTTAGAATCAAAATCTTTAGGATAAATTGATATAGCATCAGGATTTTCTAAATCAGCAATTCCTAGTTTAGTTAAATTTTCTTCATAACTAGATGTCATATTTTCCGTAATATTTTTAATATATTCAATTTGTTCAGCTTCTGATAATTTCTGGAATGCTTGATATTGTTCTTTTGTAAATGATGATGGATCAAAATTACTATTAGTTGTAAATTCTTGGTTAGTTAAAACATTTATTTTAGGATTAGCAAGTTGTTCTTTAACGATTTTTTCTTCGTTAATACGATTTATTAATTGTTCCATTAATTCATGAGTATAACCGACCATTCCTGGTGTACCACTACCAGTTATGGCTTCTTCATTTGGTTTTATAATACCAACTATTTTTATTTCTTCGGCATCTTTTAGTTTTTTCTTCATATAATCTTCATCAGATGATTTATTAACCCATATACTACCTACTTTTTCGTAATAATCAGTATTTAATAATAATTTAAATGAAGTATTAAGTAAGTCTTCTGTACTATATGAATGGTCTTCAAATTTAACTTCTTTACCTGTTGTCATATTAGTAAATTGTTCTTTTAAGTCGTCTTGGCTTAAAATACCTAGACTATATAGCGTATAATCTGATATTTCATTATTATCAGTTACTTGTAATACAACTTCATTATATTTTTCTGGCCAATGACCATCTACTAAGTCATATTGTTGTTTTAAAAGATCTTCATTATCAATTAGTTCATAGAAGACATCATATGAAGACATATATGTACTATAAATACTAGACATACCTGATGTACCCATACCTAGAGCATCAAAAACAGTCGTAGGATTTACTTGAACAATATTATCTGGATCATTTTTATATAAATTCATTGTTACATTATAAGAATATTTTATTGAAGTAACATAATCGTTGATATTACTTTGATCACTTTCTAAAAACTTTTTAAATGATTCTAAGTCATTTTTATCTACTTCTTGTGATAAGGTAGTAAATAAATCACCCATTATATTTAGGGAATGAATTTTATCATCATTATATTCTTTTTCTTCTTGATTACCAGTCATATTTAAAATTAAAGATGACATATCAACAGATTCTTTTTGAATAGTTAATGGATACGAACTTAGAGTTTCTTCTTCAGTTTTATTGATATATTCTTGAATACCATTTGATAAAGAAAGAATTAAAGCAATACCAATTATACCAATAGAACCAGCAAAAGCAGTAAGGATTGTACGACCTTTTTTAGTCATTAAATTATTTAAGCTTAAAGATAAAGCGGTTTTAAAACTCATTTGAGTTTTTTTAGATTTATTCGTCTTCTCGACTAAAACCTCATCTTCACCATCAAATGGATTTGAATCATCAATTATTTCACCATCTAATAATTTAACTATTCTAGTTGAATAATTGACTGCTAATTCAGGATTATGAGTAACCATAATAACGAGTTTATCTTTAGCAATTTCTTTTAATAAATCTAAAACTTGTAAACTTGTTTCAGAATCTAGAGCACCAGTTGGTTCATCAGCTAGTAAGATATCAGGATCATTTACTAAAGCACGAGCAATCGCAATTCTTTGCATCTGACCACCAGACATTTGGTTAGGTTTTTTATGCATTTGTTTTTCAAGACCAACTTTTTTTAGAACAGCAATACTTCTTTTTCTTCTTTCTTCTTTACCAACACCAGATAAAGTTAAAGCAAGTTCAACATTTTGTAAAGCTGTTTGATGAGGAATTAAATTATAACTTTGAAAAACGAAACCAACACGATGGTTACGATATGTATCCCAATCACGATCAGTAAAGTCTTTAGTTGATACACCATTAATTATCAAGTCTCCACTTGTATATTCATCTAAGCCACCAACAATATTAAGTAAAGTTGTTTTACCACTACCACTTTGGCCTAAGATAGATACGAATTCACTACGACGAAATTTGATATCTATTTTATTTAAAGCTTTTTGTTTAGTGCCAGCGACTTCATAGATTTTGGTAATCTTTTTTAATTCTAACATAGCATCACTCTTTCTTTTTTATTAGAACACTTATATTATAATATAATTTTATTATTTTTTTAACTTAAAATTAGTAAATAAGACAATTATTGGGAAAATTTCTAGACGACCAAGTAACATACCAATACTTAAAGTTATTTTTGATAAAGAACTAAAGCTATAAAAATCGCTAATATTAAAGCATAAACCGACGTTTGCAAATGTAGCAGCAACGGCATTAATTGTTGTTTCTAAAGAATAACCATCAAAACTAACTATTAGCATGATTAATAAGATTAAGATAAAGTAAAGAAACATAAACGTACAAGTATTTTTTATAGTATCTTCATCAACTTTCTTATCTTCAAATGTTATAGTATAAACACTATTTGGATGGACTAATTTTAAGAAATCACGTTTAATAACTTTAAAGACGATAATTAATCTAGTCATTTTAAAGCCACCACAGGTTGAACCGGCACAGGCACTAATTAACATTAAACAGATTAAAATTATACGACTAGTAGTTGGTAAGATATTAATATCGCCGATACTAAAGCCAGTACTACTAATAATGGAACTTGTATGAAAGAAAATACTAGTAAAGGCTTCAAATAAATTATTAAATAAATGATAACTATTAATTAAAATTATTATAATAGAACTAATAAAGATAATTAGATAAGTTTTTAATTCTTCGCTCTTTAGCGCATTTTTTATATCTTTCATTAAGATTAAGAAATAGATATTAAAATTAATACCAAAGAGGAACATAAAGATGGCAACGACATATTGATTGAAGGTTGAATATGTAGCTAGACTGGTATTTAGTGGTGCAAAACCACCTGTACCAGCAGTCGAAAAGGACGTTAAAATACTATTAAATAAGTCTAGACCACCAAATAGAAGTAATATAATTTCTGTTAAAGTTAACGATAAATATATAAAATATAAATAAAATAAGGTTTTTTTAAGACTAGGTACTAATTTAGCAACACTTGGTCCTGGCATTTCAGCTTTTAAGACGTGCATTGATTTATCACTACTAGATAAAGGTATAATAGCCATAACAAAAGCTAAAACACCCATACCACCTAAGAAATGCATAAAACTACGCCAGAATAAAATACTTTTATTTAAACTTTCAACATCACTAAAGATAGTAGCACCGGTAGTAGTAAGACCTGAAACTGCTTCAAAGAAGGAATTAACAAATGATACGTGATGAGTAATCATAAAAGGTATAGCACTTAGAATACTTATAATAATCCAAGATAAAGCAACAATTATAAAGCCATCTTTAGCATAGATATTTTTTTTATTTATTTTAAGATTATTAAAGATTAAACCTAAGACTAAACTAATAGCTAAAGGAATTATAAAACCTTTTATGGGTTCGTGATAAATAAAACAGACAAAGACAGGAAATAATAAAATAATGGAAAAACCAATTAATACTTTACCAATGTATTTTAAGATATTTTTCATATTCTACTCCAAAATATCATTAATGTCTTTGACTTCAGTATCATTACTTACAATAATAATAACTGTATCATTAACTTTTATCTCATCATTACCACCAGGGAAAATAATATTTTTACCACGAAGAATAGCAGCGATTAAAACACCATCTTTAAATTTTAATTCCTTTAATTTACTATTAGAATATTCAAAGTCTTTATGAATTTTAAATTCTAATATAGAAAAATTATCGTCGTCTAACTTATATATTGATTCAGAATTACTCTCTTCACTATTTTGCATAGCTTTAATATATCTTAAGATTTGATTTGAAGCGATTTTATGGGGAGTTATTACCGTACTTATTTTAGCTTGTTCTACTACACCGTCTAAATCAATATGATTAACTTTAGTAATTATTTTAGGTATATTTAGACGAGAAGCAAACATTGAATAAACTATATTTTCTTCATCGATACTATTTAAGGAAATAAAGGCATCACATTTTTCAATCCCTTCTTCATATAAAAGGTTTTGATCAGATACATCACCATTAATAATTAAGACTTTAGGTAGAACTTCGCTTAAGAATTTACATCTTTCAGGATCAATTTCAACTAGTTTAACATCGATACCCATATCACATAATAAACGAGATAGATAAATAGCTGTATTAGAACCACCACTTATCATAACCTTTTTAGTTTTACGCGCAATAAGATTAGCATATTTTAAAAATTCATTTATATCTTTAGGAGTACCAGTAATAAATATTTTATCATTAGTTTGAATTTTTAAATTACCTTTAGGAATAATTAATTTATCGTTTCTTTTGATAGCACAAAAAATAATATTATAATTTAATTTTTGGGCAAGATTATGAATTGTTTGACTAACTAAAATACTATTTTCTTCGACGATAAGAGAAATCATTTCAATACGTCCTTTAAAGAAAGTAGTAACATCTAAGGCACTAGGAATGCTTAAGATTCTAGCAATATATTCAGCAGTCATACGTTCAGGATTGATAGACATAGAAAGACCTAGTTCTTCTTTTAAAATATTAATAGAACTTGAATATTCAGGAGTACGAATACGAGCAATAGTCTTCTTAGCACCGAGTTTCTTGCCTAAAAGAGAACACATAACATTTTGTTCATCTTTTTCCATAACACTAATTAAGATATCGCATTCAGCGATACCAGCTTCTTCTAAGACATTAGAATCTAAACCATTACCTATTATATAATTAACATCTTCATTATTAATAATATCTTGCGTTTTTAAAAAATCTTTATCAATTAGAGTTACTTCATTATCAGCAACTAAGCTTTTAGCTAAGTATTCACCTAATTTACCTATTCCCACAATTATTATCTTCATATAAATTCACCTAGTCCATTATATCATTTTTTAATTTTTTAAGCACTATAAATACTCTATTATATGTATATTGTGCTATAATACTAAAGGAATTGGAGGTTCAAAGATGATTGTTACAAGAACGGAAGATGAAATTAATAAATTAAGAGAAGCTGGAAGGATTGTTGGTCTTACACATAAGTATTTACAACAATTTATTAAACCAGGAATTAGTACAAAGGAATTAGATCGTTTAGCTAAAAAGTTTATTGAAAGTAAAGGTTGTACTTGTTCTTTTGAAGGATTGTATGGATTTCCAGGAAGTATTTGTATAAGTCTTAATAATGAAGTAGTACATGGGATTCCTTCACATCGTAAATTAAAAGAAGGAGATATTGTAAAGTTAGATATTGGAGCTTGTTACCAAGGATATCATGGAGATTCTGCTTGGAGTTATATTGTTGGGAAGCCAAAATGTAAAAAAGATGAAGAATTACTTAAATGGACTGAAGAAGCTTTAATGAAAGGTCTTGAAGCAATTCATGATGGTTGTACGACGGGAGATATTGGACATGCGGTATTTAAAACAGCTCGTAAATATAATTTAGGAGTTGTTAGAGAGTTAGTTGGGCATGGTGTTGGCGATAAAGTGCATATGGAACCAGATGTACCTAATTATGGAACAGAAAAAAAGGGCCCTACTTTACATACCGGAAATGTTATTGCCGTAGAACCAATGTTAAATTTAGGAACTGCGGATATTTATATGTTGGATGATAATTGGACGATTTGTACAGATGATGATAAAAATAGTGCCCATTTTGAACATACCGTTTTGGTTACTGATCAAGGATATGAAATATTAACAAGACGTGATGTAGAATTAGATCCGGAAGATATTGTAAATTAAAAAGATGTAATACTTAATTACATCTTTTTTAGTTCTTCTTTGTCTAAATCAATAATTTCATAGTTATTAATAATACTAGTTATGAATTCTTCAGAGAAACCAACATTCCAGCTATAGTACTTATTATCAAAAATAACTGGGAAGATTGAACTTTCATTTAATTCGACAATAATACTTTTTATACTACTACCACTATTTAAACGTTCATGAATCATAGTTGATAATTGATTTAATAAATTAATCGCTTTAGTTAAATCTTCCATTGTCCAATCAATATTAAATTGCATTTTAATAAATGAGATAATAGCAGAATATGAAAGATTTCTTTTTAACAATTGAATTAAATAAATATATACTTTATTTTTTACTTCAATATAAATGCTAGTTTTACTAGGACGGTTTACATCAGCTGTTGGTTCATAAAATGCTTTTAGTTTACGGGTATGAAGTGGATGTCTTAAATGACGAATGGCACGAGCTTCAGTGTCTCTTACTACTTCAAGGCTAATATTTAGCTTTTTAGCTGTTTCTTCACGAGAATGAGCAATACCATCTTTTAAACCAAAACGAAGATTTAAGACTTCTCTTTCACGTTCTGGTAAGGTATTTATCGCCGTAGCAATTTCTTTTTGTAAAAGATGATAATCAGCGATATCAGCTAAATTTTCATCAACCTTTATTGATGTTTGATCTTCTACTTCATCAATTGCTTCATAATCTTCTAAAGTCATAGGCATTTCATAACGTGGATTATAAGAATACATAGTATCTTCAGCAACTAATGAAGATGGTAAATCATCAGTAAAAGAAGCTTTGGAAGATGATTTTTTGACATAGTTATTCCAACTAATACCAATCATTTCTTTAAAATATCTTTGAATATTATGTTTAATAGAACGAATGGCATAAGAAGCAAAGGAAAAACCTTTTTGATAATCATAATTATTAATGGCGATTACTAAACCTTCTAAGCCATACATTTTAGCTTCATCTTGAGGAATTGGTGTATCACTAAAATATGTTTGAAGACACCAATCGACTAAATAAATATTATCTTGAACTAATTGTTCTCTAATTTTTTCATATTCCTTTGTAAAAGATTTATCAGCTTTTAAAAGGGCTAACTTTTTAAATTGTTCAGTAAAATCTTTTGGGACTAATTCTTCGGCCATATAAAAACCCCTCCTACTAGGGTTTATCATATCAATTTTTTAGCAAATAAGCAAGTTTTACGAATGTCTTCTTTATTTGAAATTAGCTTTTAAAAGATTAGCTTTTTCATCGTAGGAATAATCAGTAACATTCCCATTACCTTTTAATTCGTATTTAACATTTATTAACTTACATAAAGTAGTAACTTCGTTATAACTCCACCCTTTTATATTAGGCATTGAATATGAAGTACTATTAGTTACTAAAAAGACTTTATTACCGATTAAAACTGTTTTACCAGAGATAGGATACTGATTTATTATGTATTTACCAGTACCTAATTTAACAATATCTAAATTTAATTTTTTTAATTTTTCTTCAACAATACTATATTCTTGATTAATGTAATTATCGACAGTAATAATTTTACTTTCATCGACTTTTTCAATTGATTTAGAAATATTTTTATATTTAGCTATTTCTTCAACAATATTAGTAACCATTTTAGCATAGTCTTTATAATCACCAACAAATTTTTTAGCTGAAACATAGATAATATATTGAGGATCTTCATATGGGAAGACACCAGCAAAACTACGAATATAATCGTATTTACCTGATAGATATCTACCATCAGGACCAGCTATTTGGGCAGTACCTGTTTTACCAGCTATAACAATATTATCATTACGATAATTACGTGCATCAGTACGACCACTATAGACAACATCATACATTAAAGATAACATTTTATCGATGTTTTCTTTAGAAGCTTTTTGACCTAGTTTAGTGACTTGATGTTGGTATGTAACTTCACCAGTATCACTATTAACTACTTTTTCAACGATATATGGTTGAATTTCCATACCTTCATTAGCTAGGATAGTTAAAGCTTGAAGGTTTTGGATTGGAGTTGTTGTTATACCTTGACCGAATGAGGCAGTAGCGACTTCAGTTCGATATGTTATATCGATATCACCAGTTCCTTCATTTGGTAAAGTAATACCTGTTTTACGACCAAATCCTAAATTAGAATAGAAATTATATAGTTTTTCACGACCTAAATCTTTAGCTAAGTAAGTAGCAGCAACGTTAGATGAGTAAGAAAAACCAACATCAAAAGTTATGGTACCCCAACCACGACCACCATTAAAGTCTTGAATGACAGCATCATCAACGGTTACTTTACCTGATTTATATTTTTTACTACCATCATATTTACCAGCTTCCATTGAAGCAAGAAAGGAAAAGATTTTCATAGTACTACCAGGTTCATATTGATAAGAGGTTAAAGGATTTAAATATGAATCGATATCTAGTTTATTTAAATTAAAACTTGGATTAGAGCTGGTAGCAAGAATAGCACCAGTTTTGGCATCCATAACGGAAACTGTTAACCAATCCATTTTGTTGTTTTTAACAAATTCTTTAACACCATTTTCGACATATAATTGAATATTACTATCAATAGTTAAATAGATATCTTCACCAGCTTCTGCAGGTTCAGTAATGGTTGTAACGTTAGGTAATGTATAACCATAAGCATCTTTTTGATATATTGTGTAGCCGTCTTTACCTTGTAATTCTTCATCGTAATAAGCTTCAATACCCATTTTACCAGTTATTGGGGCATCAGCATTATTTGGATCACGTGAAGCAAAACCAATGATATATGGAGCGAAAGTACTTAGTGGATAATATCTTTTTGAACTTTCAACAAAGTCGATACCTGGTAAATGAAGAGCTTCGATTTGTTTTTTGACTAAAGATGAAATATCACGACCACCAGGACCTAATTCAACTTGGTAAGCATCACGATTAAGAAGTTTTAAAAGTGTATCAACGTCCATTTTTAAAATAGGTGCTAGAGCTTCAGCGGTTTTTTGCTTGTCGATAACATGTTGGGGATTATCATCATCTTTGGTACGTGTTGGTGATAAATACGCAATTACAGTATAAGCATTAACATTTTGGGCAAGTATTTCACCATCAATTGAATAAATACTTCCCCTTTTCGCTTGGAGGATTTCCGTTTCAGTATTTCGATTTTCAACAAAAGCGGTTAAATCGATACCATCAGTTGTTTTAGCCATTGAAACGAAAGATAATTTTATAACAATAGCAAAAAAAGAAAAAACTAACACAATAAAAATCCAGCGACTGACATTTATTGTATTGTTTTTTCTTTTCATAGTCATTAACTCCTTGTATTATTCACTAGTAACTACTTTAATATTACTATTTTCATAAGTAAGACCATTTTCAGTAGCAATTACTTGAATTTTATCTAGAGATGCTAACTCACTAATTTCCATTTTTAAGCCATCGTTAATACTCTCTTGGTCTTTTATTTTACTTTTAGTTTGTTCTAAAGCGATATTACTAGATGATAGTATAGCTTTAGTATAAACGTTACAAACAGGAATTGCAAGCAATATGAAAATGATTGTAAAGTAGATTGCTCTTTCTCCTTGAAGTATTCTTTTAATTTTAGATGGACGTTTTTTATTTTTGGCCATACTATCAAATCCTTTCAACAATTCGTAGTTTTGCACTTTTACTACGTGAATTTTCATTTAATTCTTCGGCACTTGGTAAAATTGGTTTTTTATTAACGAGTTTTAGTTTAAGTTGATACTCTTGTGGTATTTCAGGTAGACCTTTAACTAATTCGTCAATATCACTTTCTTTTTTGAATATCTGTTTTACGATACGATCTTCTAAGGAATGAAAAGTAATTACAGATATTCGACCATTTTTATTTAATAAATCTATTGCATCAGGTAGGGCGCTATTTAAAACAGTTAATTCACTATTTACTTCAATTCTTATCGCTTGAAAGATTTGTCTTTCAGGATGATATTTATTAAAGTATTTAGCACCGACAGCTGATTCAATAATTTTTACTAATTCTTTGGTTGTTTTAATTTCTTTAGTTAGTCTTTCACTAACTATTTTTTTAGCAATAAACTTAGACATTTTTTCTTCACCATAGATAAAGAAAATATTACTAAGTTTTTCGATACTATATGTATTTATAATATCTTTGGCAGTTATCGTGCTTGAACGGTCCATACGCATATCTAATGGAGCATCAGTCATAAAGGTAAATCCACGGTCTTTATCATCGATTTGTGGACTAGATAAACCTAAATCGAAAAGTATACCATCGACTTTTTCAACCCCTAATTCAAGCATTTTCTCTTTTATATGAACAAAGTTGGAATGGATAATTGTAAAGTTATTACTTATCTTAGATAATCTTTCTTCGGAATAATTTATAGCTTCGATGTCTTGATCAAAAGCATATAGGTGTCCAGTAGTTAATCTTTTTAATATTTCACTACTATGGCCACCATAGCCTAAGGTTGCATCAATATAGATTCCTTCAGGTTTAATATTTAAGCCATCGATTGACTCTTTTAAAAGAACACTATAATGTTTCATCAAAGGCACTTCCTATAAATAAATTTTCAGCTATATCTTCAATAGTACTTTGATTTTCTAAGAAGAAATTATTCCATCCTTCTTCGGACCATATCTCGATTCGGTCGTTTGCGCCGATAATTACACATTCTTTAGTAATATCGGCGTAACTAACCAATGGGGAGGTAATGTTAATTCGACCTTGACGATCAAATTCACATTCAGTGGCACCAGAAAAGAAGAATCTGTCGAATGTACGGACGTCTTTTTTGGTAAAAGGTAGAGTTTTTAATTTGGCAACTGTTTTATTCCATTCAGTTTCAGAATACACATATAAGCATCTTTCTAAACCACGAGTAATAATGAACTTATCACCGAGTTCAGAACGAAATTTGGCAGGAATTATAAGTCGTCCTTTATCATCAATATTATGATGATATTCGCCCATGAACATTTTAAAATCCCCCACTTTCCTCCACAATGTACCACTGTCTACAATAATAATACTTTAAATTACCCCACTTGTAAATGTTTTTTAGGAATTGAGAAAAGTAGTAAATGTCAATTTACGTAAAGTAAGAAAGCAAATAAAAAAGCAGATTGCTCTGCTTCTTACATCATTTTTCCTTTGGCACCTTTAGCACCTTTTGTTCCATCGAAGGTACTTAAAACATTAGATTCAAAACTAGTTACTTTCTTTTTAGATTGTTTGTATTCTTTTATAGCGCCTTTGATTAATTCATCAAGTAGCTTAGGATACTTCTTCCCTTTTGGAGTAAAGAAGAAGAAAGCTAAACAACCAGGAATAGTATTTGGCTCATTAACATAAGCTTTTTTAGCTTTTGTATCGATTAAAAAGTCAAATCTTGTTACTCCACTTAGATTTAAACACCTAAAGGCTTCTTTGGAATATTTGTATATTTGCTCTTCTAAGTCTTTATCTAATTTGGCTGGTATTTTAAAACCACCAGTACTAATCTTTCCACCCTCTTGGTTTTTAGCACCGCCTTTTTTACCACCGCTTTTACCTAAATATTTATCTTCAAAAGTTAGGAAGTCGTTATCAGTTAACATTTCACCAATCAAAGAACATTCCATATCTTCGTAGTTTCCAACAACAGCACAATCAACTTCTTTTAAATTATCAATCATTTTTTCAACGATTATTTTTTGATCGTATTTAATAGCTTCTTCAATAGCAGTTTTAACTTCTTTTTCATTTTTAGCGACTTCAATACCAACACTACTACCTAGACGAGCTGGTTTAACAATAACAGGATAACCTAAGGCTTTGATATCTTTTAGATATTTATCTTCATCTGTTTGATATTCACTATCATAGAACCAAAGATAATCAACAACAGGAATACCTGAGGCGGCCATTACTTGTTTTTGAACGACTTTATCTTGACCAATTGAAGCACCTAACATACTTGGTCCAACATATGGAATACCTAAAGTTTCTAAATAACCAGCTAATGAACCATCTTCGACGCCTTTACCATGAACAATAGGAAAAGCAACATCAATAGTATCAACTATTCCTTTGAATAAACCTCTTTTCTTTTGTAAGACAAAAGAATTATCACGTTTAGTTAAAGTAACTTCTTTAGTTACATAACCTATTGTACTTAAGTCTTTGTAAGTAGACATACTTCTTAGGGCTTGTCCTGTATACCAATTATGATCTTTACTAATATAAATTGGGATGACTTGGTATTTGGATGAGTCAATATAATTCATCGCTTGGACAGCAGTGATGATACTTACTTCATGTTCAACTGTTTCACCACCAAAAATAACTCCAACTTTTAACATTTTTATCACTCCTTATTTTTCATTAAATGAATCTGGTAAGTCATTTTCTAATAATGCATATGTTTCTTGATCTTTTAATTTCATCATTAAAGGGAAAGCATCCATAACATCATTTAAAATATGAATGTGTTCGTTTGGAAATTTTCCTTTCATTAAACCTTCATATATCGGTTTAGTTTTTTCGGCACCAATAAGAATTACTTCATCGACTTTGCTAATACTTATCTCTAAGCCAAATTCACGATTTACTTCTTCTTCTTTAGGACCGACTTCAATCATTCCAGGAGTTACAATGATATGTTTACCTGGCATCATACTTAGAACTTCTAAAGCCATTTTACAACCCATAGGATTAGAATTGTAAGCATCATCTATTAAATTTATATCATAATATTTACTCATTGATAAGCGATGTTCGATTGGAGCAATCATTTTAACCGCTTTTTGTAAATCACTTATTTTCATACCAAGAGCTTTACCAAGAGCAATTCCTCCTAAGATATTATAGATATTATTACGACCTAATAGTTTAGTATTAAATTCATATTCTTTTTTATCATCTTTAAATTTAACATTAAATTTAGTACCTTTATAAGTTAGTTCTAAGTCTTTAGCATAGCAATCAACTTTATGATTATCAATACCAATCCAAATAATTTGGCAATCGTTTTTGAGATGATAACTTAATTGTTTTTCATCATCACCATTTAGAATACCAATACCATCAGATGGTAATGATTCAATTAGTTCAAATTTAGTATGTTGGATAGCTTCTTCAGAACCAAAGGTTTCTAAGTGTGCTAAACCAATACGAGTTAAGATACCATATTTAGGTTTAACTAAGTCGCATAGTTCTTTAATTTCACCACTTTTGCAAGCGCCCATTTCGGCGATAAAATAATCATTATATTTATCTAAGTAATTATTAATCGTAATCATTAAACCAAATGGTGTATTATAGTTTTGTGGTGTTTTATAAACATTATATTTAGCACTTAAGATATCATAGACAATATTTTTAGTACTAGTTTTACCATAACTACCAGTAATACCTATAACTTCCATATTAGTCATACTAGCTAGTTTGTTTTTAGCTTGTTTTTCAAAGTGAAGACCAACTAGTCTTTCAACAGGACGATTAATAAAGTTAGCTAAAATTAAAATGAAGTAATTAATAAATGATAAGATACCTAAAATAAGGTAATAAATACTTTGATATTCTTCATCATAAGTTATACAAATTATAATAATTGGTATTAGATAAATAAGGGAGTTTGTTATAATTAGTCTTTCAATACGAGCAGTATACTTTAAGGGGAGCTTAGCTACTTCTTTACGACGATTACTAATAAAGACGTAAGTTAAGAATAAGCATATTATGATAAATAAATATGGTGAAAGACCATTTAAAGTATCATTAAAGATTGTTAAAAGAAAGATAAAGAATAATAGGTTTAAATTAAGAAAATTATCTTTATAATTTTTTAAAATCCATTTTATATAACGATAGCCGCGATTATAGCGATTTTGTTGAAGCATATGAAGACTTCGCGTACTAATAATACTTATATGAACGAAATAAATTACTAAAGATAAAATAAATAATAAACTCATAGAATCACTTCCTTATTTTATAAATGATTTAATAATGGAATTAGTTTGTGCAAGTCTTTCTAGGTAAGCATAATGGGTACAACCATTATATACTGTTAAACCACTATCAGGGATAATTCTTTCTAATTCATAAGCATCTTCTACAGGTACAGCTTCATCTTTATCACCCCAAATAATAAAGGTTGGACATTTTATCTTTTTAGCAGCTTCAGTTAAATCAGTATTTACATGTTTTACAAGAATATCACGCATGATTGGTGAAGCATTTTTATAATCAGTTGAACCGATGTGTTTTTTCATTTTATCAGCAAGATTACTCATACCAGGAATTTTTTTAACTTGTTTTAACATACGCATTTTCATTGATGGTTTTTTTATTTTAACTTTAAAAGGGCTTGATAAAAGAATTAAACGATTTACAGGATATTTAGAAGCGTATAAAATACATAGTTTACCACCAAAAGAATGACCAATTAAGTTTGGCTTTGTAATTTTTAAAGAATCAATTAAAGCTTTAATCATTTCAACGTAATCATCTAAAGTCCAGGCCTCTTCTGGTTCATCTGAAGCACCAAAACCAGGAAGATCAAGAATAATAAGACGATGAGTATCCGTAAATGGTTTAGCAATTGGTTCCATCATCTCGATATTTTGACCCCAACCATGAAGATAGATTATTGGTGTTTTATCTTTGGTACCAAAATCTTTATAATTGACTTTAATATCTTTGTATTTAAACATCTAGATCACCTTGTTAATTTCTATGAGAGCTATTGCTCCTTTATACATAATATTTTATCACACATACGCAAAGTTGGTATTAATTTGCATTATTTTGACAATTTTTTTTGACAATAATTAATTATTCGTAAAAAAAAAAGAGCTAATTTAAGCTCTACTTGAATATTTACCATCAAGAGTAGATACGATAATCTTTTCTCCTTCAGTTATAAATAATGGAACTTTTACAACATAACCATTTTCTAATACTGCATCTTTTTGCGCATTATTAGTAGTATTACCTTTAACAGCTTCTGTTGTTTCAGCAACAACATATTCAACTTTTTCTGGTAATGTTACGCCGATAATTTCGCCTTGATAAAAATCAATTTGAACTTCCATATTTTCTTTTAGGAATTTCTTTTCTTCAACTAATTTATCTTCAGTGATTTCAATTTGTTCATATGTTTCATTATCCATGAAGACATATCCAGTACCACTATTATATAAATAAGCCATTTTCTTTTTATCAACATGAGCTTTTTCTACTTTAACACTACTATTAATTGTTTCTTCAATAATAGTACCTGTTCTTAAGTTACGCATTTTAACTTTCATGAAAGCAGCACCTTTACCAGGTTTAACATGTTGGAAACTTTGTACTAAATATAGTTTACCATCATAAATGATAGTCATTCCATTTTTAATATCATTAATATTTATTAAGCCGTTCATTTTTACACCCTCTTAACTATTTCTTTTCTTTATGAACAGTTGATTTATTACACCACTTACAATATTTTTTGATTTCTAATTTATCTGTTGTATTCTTTTTGTTTTTTTGTGTAACATAGTTTTCATGTTTACATTCAGTACAAACTAGAGTAATATTAGGTCTATTTTCATTTTTTGCCATAGTACTGCCCTCCTTTTTTAATCCGTTCCTATTGTATCATATATTTTTTATTTTTCAAATACTAATTTACTTACTTCTTGAGAAATATAGCGATTTATCGGTGCAATATAACGTTCTTTATCATTATTATATGATATATTGGGACTCATTACGACAATTGAATACTTAGGATTATCATATGGAGCGAACATAGCATAGGTTTGATTAATCGTCGTTATATCTTTGTTATAGACGACTTCAGCTGTTCCAGTTTTACCAGCTGGTTTATATATTTTATCAGTATACCCACGACCTGTTCCATTATAAACAACTTCTTTAAAGCCTTCTTTGATACGAGGGAAATTAGAAGATACTTCATTTAATAATTTAGGTTCATAGGTATAGATTACTTTATCTTTGTTTTTAACTTCTTTTAAGTAATGAAGAGCATAACGTTTACCATCTGTTGCAATCGTATTAATATAATTAGATAGTTCTAATGGTGTATAAGTATCATACTGACCAATACTTAGATTAAGTAATAAATCGGGAGCAATTGTACTACCTTTAATACCAGTTGATTCATTTTCTAAATCTATACCGGTACTAGCACCTAAACCAAAAGATGAAAAAACATTACGATAAGTATTAAATTCTTTTTCAGTAACTTTTAATTTCATATTGTAGTGATATTTTTGACCAGTAAGTTTAATAGCTGTCATAAATTGATAGTAGTTACTAGAAGTTTTTAAAGCTGTAATGTCATCAATACGACCTAAACGACGATAAGAACATTTAGTAGGCACTTGATATAATTTAACGCAGGAATCGGTTATTTTTTGGCCAATATCGATTAAATTGTTTTGATAACCAACTGTATGGGATGCGCCTTTTACTACTGAACCAACAGCGAATGATGAAGTTAAGAGATTGGTTGTAACATCATAGTAATCATCTTTTATTTTATTGATACCAGTACTAGCTATTATTTCCCCAGTATTAGGGTTACTTACAATAACATATGAAGTATTAAAGTATTTAGTGTATTTATAGTTAGAGGATTTCGCTAAATAGGTTTTTATTATTTTATTTATCTTAAGTTGTAAATCAATATCAATGCTTAAATAAATATCATTACCTTGTTTAGATGAACTAATTAGGGTTAAAGTATTATCATCATTTACCAAGTACTTAGCTTTCTCCCCTTTTAAATATTCATCATATTCTTTTTCTAAGTAACTTAGACCAACAGTATCATTTAAAGAATAACCTAGTTTTAAATAATAATCTCTATTTTCTTTATCGATTGGACCTACTTTCCCATAAATATCATTTAAAGTATCGTATAAATATATACGTTTAGTTGTATACTCACATGTAAGACCATCAATATTTTTTTCATTAACTAAGGCACATACTTTAGCAGAAACATCACTAGCAATAATCTTACTATCATAGTAATAACCATTATTAAGTAGATAATATAAATAGATCGTTTGTTTTTCTTCTTTAGTATAATTTAAAAGATCATCTAACCGACTTTTCTTTAGTTCTTCGACTTCAGAGGTAGTTAATTTTCTTCTTGAATATAATTCTTGTTCTTCTTTAGTTAGTAAATTATCAGTATTGTTAGTTTTTAAATAGTAATCTTTTTGTTCATCAATGGATGCTTCTTTAACATCATCTAAAATAGTTAAAAGAGTTTTAGCAACATTTAAAGTATCAATATTATCTAAATTATGATAAACAATCGTATTTATACCCTTATTATCAACTAAAACTTTACCATTACGATCTAAGATTCTACCACGTGGGGCGTTAAGACCATAAACTATTTTATTAGTGGCATTTAAATATTTTTCGTAGTAATAATCATGTTTATAAAAAGATAAATAAGAATAGCGAAAGATGGTTATGGCAATTAAAAGAAAGATAAGAATATAATAGATTTTTTTCATAAACTCACCTATTATTAGTATTAAAAAATATTTATTTATCATACAATATTATAGGTGATTAGATGTTTGGATTAATTGAAAGATATATAAATAATTTAACGATTCATGATTTAAATAATTTAGCGATAACAAAGGAAATATATTTAAGTCAAGAAGAATTAGAATTTTCTTATGATTTTGTTAAAAAGAATTGGCAAAATGTATTAGCAAATCATGGTGTTTTTGATGTTGATAAATATAAAGAACATTATAGTGAAGAAAATTTTATGAAGATTAAAAAGTTAATTAAAGAATATTCGATTAAATATGGTAATTATTTATAAAAAATGATTAGAGTCTAATCATTTTTTGTTTGATACTATTTTAAATTTTTCTTAATTTGTTCAATACGAGCTAACTCTTCTTTAATACCTTTTTCTTTACCAATATTAGATGGATGATAATATTTTTTATCTTTTAATTCATCAGGTAGACATTGCATATTAGTTATTTTGTTTTCAGTATTATGGGCATACTGATAGTTAGCACCATAGCCTAGTTCACCATCTAATTTAGTAACGGCATTACGTAAATCAAGTGGGACTTTAACATCAGCTGTGGCAAGTGCATCTTTTTTCACTGTTTCATAAGCAGTATATAAGGAATTTGATTTAGGTGAAACACTTAAGTAAACAACAGCTTGAGCAAGGTTAACATTGCATTCTGGCATACCATTATAATGGGCTGCTTCATATGCAGCAGTTGCTTGAACTAAGGCACTAGGATTAGCTAGACCAATATCTTCTGAGGCAAAACGAATTAAACGACGAGCAACATATAAAGGATCTTCACCCGCTTCTAACATACGAGCTAGGTAGTATAAGGCAGCATCAGGATCACTATTACGCATTGATTTATGTAAAGCGGAAATTAAATTATAATGTTCTTCACCTTTTTTATCGTATAAAAAAGTTTTTTTATTAACCATTTTAGAAATTAAAGATTTAGTTATTTCTTTTTTATTAGCTTTAGTTGGGGTGATATTTAAAATATTTTCTAAGGTATTTAAGGCGTTTCTAGCATCACCATTACTTAAGGTAGCAATTGCATTTAAAGCATCATCTTTAATAGTTATTTTTATTTTAGAATTTTCATTTTCTTTAGTAATAGCGTTAGTTAAAACTTTTTTAATATCATCTTCTGATAAACTATTTAAGACATAGACTTTAGTTCTAGATAGTAAAGCGCTATTTACTTCAAATGAAGGATTTTCCGTAGTGGCGCCAATAAGAATGATATCGCCATTTTCAACATATGGAAGGAAGGCATCTTGTTGAGCTTTATTAAAGCGATGAATTTCATCAACAAAAAGAATTGTTCTTCTACCACTGGCTTTATTAAAATCAGCCTCAGTAATTATTTCTTTGATATCTTTGACACCAGCAGTAACAGCACTTAATTGTTTAAAGACTGAGTTAGTTTTATTAGCAATGATTTTAGCAAGTGTTGTTTTACCTACACCTGGAGGTCCCCAAAAAATCATTGAAGTTACTAAGTCATTTTCAATCATTTCACGTAATGGTGAATTTGGTCCTACAACTTCTTCTTGACCAATGAAGTCATCTAAAGACTTAGGACGCATTTTTTCAGCTAATGGTTTATATACTTCATCTATTTCACTAAATAAATTATCCATAATCATCACCCTTAATTAAAATTATTATATCATAATACATTTGTTTGTGTATATAATTATTAAAAAAGAAGTAATTTCTTACTTCTTGTAATAAGCTCTTATTTTGTTTCTAAAGTCTGGATCAAACTCTTGCTTACGAATCATTTCAATTTCAAAACGATATGGTGGATAAATGCGTTCTTTATCATCATCACTTTCACCAATATAAGGCGTTTCTAAGATTTTAGGAATATTAGCTAGTTTTTCATGATAAATTATTTTAATTAAATTATCAAAACCAATATTACCGATACCAATATTTTCGTGACGATCTTTGTGTGAACCTAAAACATTTTTAGAATCATTAATATGAATACATCCTATTTTATCTAGACCAATCTTAGTATCAAATTCAGCTAAGAATGAATCGATATCACTTATATCATAACCACCATCAAATAAATGACAGGTATCTAAGCATACACCTATTTGTTCTTGACGATTAGTATTTTTGACAAGATAAGCTATTTCATCTAATGTACAACCACATTCACTACCCTTACCTGCCATAGTTTCCAGTAAGATTTTACATTTAGTAGTACCATCTAAAATAATATTTAGGGCTTCAACAATATTATCTAAGCCTTCTTCTTTAGTAATACCAACAGCATTACCTGGATGTAAAACCATCTTTGTGATATGCATTTCATCACATCTTTTTAATTCATTACGAATAAAATTAATACTAAACTCGTATTTAGAAGGATCTTTTTTACTACCTAAATTAACAATATATGGTGCATGACATATAACATTATTAATATCGATATTATTGTCTTTCATCAGAGTTAGAGCTTCATTAATATATTTTTCATCAATATCTTTTCTAATTGTATTAGTTGGAGCGCCAGTATAAAACATAAAAGTATTGGCATTATAACTTAATGCTTCTTTTAAAGAACCTAAGATTTGATCTTTACCAAAAGAAACATGACTACCTATTATTAACATTTAAATCACCTAAGTAAGATTATACCAAAAAATAACTTATTATTCTATCTTTTCACTTAGACATTTATTTTCGTATTCTTTTAAAGCGGAACCATTAGCAGTACCACCTTTATCACCACTAGTTCCAGTAAACTTTTTACGAACATTATAAGCAAATTTTTCGTCTTTGAATTTAGTTATTCCACTATTTATTTTTAAGTCTTCTAATTTTGAAGAGTCATAACCATCAATTACATAGTTTTTATCAGTTAACCAAATACTATAATATAAATTATCGCCTTTTTCTTCAACGACAACATAACCATCCCAATTATCATATGTTTTAGTTGTAAATTCATTATTAACAAGGCCTTCTAAAGTAATACACATTCCTTTACTATCACCATCTTTACTTGTAACAATATATTCGGAATTGTTAAGATGAGAGTAGTAATTATAAGCTATTTTGGCATCTTCAATAATAGACTTAGCTTCGTTTTTTAAATTGATTGCTTTTTGATTACTTGTTGCTAATGTAACAATAGTTAAACCACCAGTTATAAAAATTGCTACAAGGACAATCATACATAAAATTTCTAGTCTTGAAAAAGTTAATTTATCTTTATATTTATCCATATTATCACCTTATATTCTATAAATATTTTAATATAAAGATAAAGAAAATACAATATTATTCTAAGGTACTAATAATGCTACTAATTACACCCATATCATCAATTATATTGGAAACTTTATCAGTTAAACGCAAGTTATATTTTTCTTTGATTATTTTTTTAAATTCTTTATAAAAAGCTGGATTACGATTTAAATCTTTGATAAATGATGAATTTTCTTTTAAATATTCAAGCATTTTATCTTTTTGTAAATTATCTAACACTACTCTTTCCATATTAATCACCAAAGAATTTAGATAGTGGTCGTGCAATATTAGGTTTAATGTTATTGTTTATATTTTCGGTAGTTTTGGTAGCAAGTTCACTAAAGATATCTAGGGCTTTTTGAGCATTTTCAATATGTTTTTGTAAGGAATCAGGATCAAATTTTTCCATATAATCAGAGATTTTTTTGGTCTTTGGTTGATTTGTGTATTTACTCCAAACGCTTTCATCTTCACCATATAAATCATATAGTTCGTAGAATTTTTGCCAGGTCATTTCGTTATTAGCAACATAGGTAGCTAGTTCTGGTTTAGATTTAACAAATTCTTTAAATTGTTCTTTAGACATAAAAAATCACCTATTAAATTGTATGTTTAATAAGTGATTTATTTGACTATAATTTAAAGTCATCGATGAAGTCTTCAATAGTTAATTCTTCTGGTTCATCTAATTTTACGGGTTCTGAACTTTCTTTAGTATTTTCTTTAGCAGAAGCAGAATTTTCGTTTATTTCTAATTTACGTTCAACTACTTCAGCTACTTTGAAAGTATCTTCAAGAGGAGTTCGACAAATAGCACTTCCCGTGGAAGCTAAATCCATTATTGGTAGTTCAGAAGCTTTTATTTCTTTAAATTCACCATCAGTTTTAAGACCAATGACATCACGAATATTAACAGCTAGAGCATTAATAATCTCATAAGTTGTAGATTTAACTTTTTTAATTAAAGTACTACCTTTTTTAGCACGAGTCATTTGTTCTAATTCACTAATTTTAATACGTTTTGAAGTACTCTTATTAGTGAAGACGGCAATATATTCATCATAGCTTTCAGGTGATAGACAAGTCATTACTTCATCATCTTTAACATTTATTCCTTTAACACCTGAGGCTTTAGCACCTACGATTGGAATTTCATTACTATCAATATTTACATAACGACCAGTCTTAGTAATATATATTGCACGACCATTGTCTTGACAGACAGATACTAATTCATCACCATCTTTTAATTTCATAGCATTAATTGGTTTAGTATAACGACTGACAATTAAGTCTTCTAAATTAGTACGTTTAGTAATACCATTTCGAGTTGTCATAATAACATTAGTCTTTTTATTATCTAAGATCATAGCGAAAATTATTTTTTCTTCAGCACCTATTTGAATTAAATTACTAATGTGTTTACCTAATTCTTTCCATTTAGTTTCAACTATTTCATGAACTGGAACATATAAGTAATGACCAAGATTAGTAAACATTAGTAAGGTATCTAATGTTGTAGTACTATAAATACCTCTTATAAAGTCACCAGGTTTTAAAGCAGTTGGTTCGCTTGAAGCATTAACATATGACTTAAGAGGAATACGTTTGACATAGCCATCATTAGTAGCAACAACAATAACATTTTCTTTAGCAATCATATCTTTAGCATCAATCTTAATTTCCACTACTTCATCGCGAATTTCGGTACGACGTGGATTAGCAAATTCTTTTTTAACTTCGCTAATTTCAGCTTTCATTTGACGTTTTAAGATATTTTCGTCATTAAGAATTGAATTTAAGAATTCAATCATACGCTCTAAATCGCTTTTTTCACCTAATAACTGATTTATATCTGTATTTGATAAACGATATAGTTGCATTGTAACAATTGCCGTTGCTTGTTCTTCAGTAAAGGCAAATTCTTTTACTAAGTTAACAATACAATCAGCTTTATTTTTAGAAGCACGAATTGTTTTAATTACTTCGTCTAAGACATCGATGGCTTTTAGTAAACCTTCGACAATATGTAAACGAGCTTTAGCATGTTCTAAATCAAAACGAGTACGTCTTAAGATAACATCTTTTTGATGAGCAATAAACGCATCTAAGATTTCTAAAATTCCAACTTGTTTTGGTCTTCTGTTAACAATTGCAACCATATTGAAGTTGTAATTTATTTGTAATTCAGTATTTTTAAGTAAATAGTTTAAGATTAGTTCAGCATTGGCTTCTTTTTTTAGTTCAATAACTATTTTAGCCATATGTTCTTTATCAGAAACATCAATGACATCAACAATACCATCGACTTTTTTATCAATTTTTATATCTTCGATTTTTTTTCGTAGTTGTTCTTTTAAGACATCATATGGTATTTCATGAATGATTATTTGATGAACACCACGATCTTTAACGATTTCAGTTTTAGCTTTAACAACTACTTTACCACGACCAGTAGAATAAGCTTCTAATAAGCCATTTTTGCCTTCAACTACACCACCGGTAGGAAAGTCAGGGCCTTTAATAATATTTAAAATGGTATCTAATCGACAATTTGGGTTATCAATACGATGAATAGTCGCATCAATTACTTCTCCTAGGTTGTGAGGAGGAATATTAGTTGCATAACCAGCAGAAATACCTGTTGAACCATTAACTAAAAGGTTCGGGAAATTAGCTGGTAAGACAGTTGGTTCTAAGTCTTCATCACTATAGTTTAATGTCATTTCAACGGCGTTACGATTGATATCTTTAAGCATTATTTGAGCTAGTTTAGTAAGTCTAGTCTCTGTATAACGATAAGCAGCTGGCCCATCACCATCTATTGAACCATTGTTACCATGAATATCAATAAATGGTTCACGCATTTTCCAAGCTTGAGACATGTAAATCATTGCCCCATAAATACTTGAATCGCCATGAGGGTGATATTTACCCATAACATCACCAACAGCTTTAGCGCATTTACGATATGGACGATCAAAAGTGTTTTTGTCTTCCCACATTGTATATAAAATACGACGTTGAACTGGTTTTAAACCATCACGAACATCAGGTAAGGCACGATCTTGAATAATACTTTTAGAGTATCTACCAAAACGATCACCCATAATGTCTTCTAAAGTATAATCGTAGATTTTTTCAATGATTGTCTTCTCTTCTTTTGCTTTTGCCATCTTTGATTACCTCCTAAAGTCGTCTTCTAATGTGAAATCAACATTTTCATTTATCCATTCTTTACGTGGTTCTACTTTATCACCCATTAGAACAGATACTCTTTTTTCAGCTAAAGCAGCATCAGTAATGCTAACTTTAATTAAACTTCTTGTCGCAGGATTCATTGTTGTTTCATATAATTCATCAGCATCCATCTCACCAAGTCCTTTAAATCTTTGAACTTTATAAGATTGTTTGATTGTTTTCTTTTTTTCTTCTAATTCTTCATCAGTTGCAACGTATTCTTTATATTTACCATAATCAATAGCATATAAAGGGGGATTAGCAATATATAGCATTCCAGCTTCAATTAATGGACGCATAAAACGATAGAAGAATGTTAGAAGAAGAATTTGGATATGAGCGCCATCATCATCGGCATCGGTCATAATAATTACTTTACCATAATTAGATTCTGATGGATCGAAATCATTACCTATACCAGCACCAATAGCATATGTTAAGGTATTTAATTCTTCATTACTATGAATATCATTACTAGAAGCTTTTTCGCAGTTTAATACTTTACCTCTTAAAGGAAGGATAGCTTGAGTTTCACGATTACGACCAGTTTTAGCAGAACCACCGGCTGAATCTCCTTCGACTAAGAATAATTCAGATATCGCAGTATTTTTACCAGTCGCTTTAGCAAGTTTACCACTTAAGATTTTATCTTTCTTTTCTTTACCCTTACCTTGACGAGCTGCTTCACGAGCTTTACGGGCTGCTTCACGAGCAACTTTACTACGTGAGGCTTTTTCAACGATGGTAACAGCTATTTCACGATTTTCTTCTAGGAAGAATTTCATATTTTCATAAGTTATTTGCTCAGTTACTGTACGAGCTTCAGGTGTTCCTAATTTACCTTTAGTTTGACCTTCGAATTGTAATAAATTTTCTGGTACTTTAAGATTAATTACAGCACTTAAACCTTCGCGAACATCAGATCCTTCAAAGGAAGCATCTTTACTTTTTAAGATATTATTTTCTTTAGCATATTCGTTGAAAGCTTTAGTAATACCAGATTTAAATCCAGTTTCATGAGAACCACCATCACTAGTTTTAACATTATTAACAAAACTTAAAATATTTTCGTTATAGCCTTCTTGATATTGAAGAGCAATATCAACTTCGATTCCCTGTTTAATACCATTAAAGTTGATTACTTTGTGAAGGGTTGTTTTGCCTTCATTTATATATTCAACAAAATTAATTAAACCGGCTTCATAATGATATTTAACATTACGATTATCTTCTTCATCTTCAACTTCAATAGTTATACCAGAAAGAAGAAAAGCACTTTCCTGCATTCGCTCAGTAATAGTTGTAAATGAAAAATTAGTTGATTTAAAAATCTCAGGATCTGGTAAGAATGTTACTGTTGTACCTGTACGATTAGTAGTACCGATTTTTTTTAGAGGTTCTTTAACGTGACCACCATTTTCAAAGGTAATACTATGAACAGCACCATCACGATAAATAACAACATTCATCCATTTAGATAAGGCGTTTACAACAGAAGCACCTACTCCATGTAGACCACCAGATACTTTATAACTACCCTCTTCGAATTTACCACCAGCATGAAGTATTGTATATATTACTTCAGGAGTTGTATGACCACTTTCATGCATTCCAGTTGGAACACCACGACCATGATCTTCAACAGTTATAGAGCCATCTTTATTTAAAGTGATTTTAATATAATCGCCATAACCATTAATACTTTCGTCTATTGCATTATCAACAATTTCCCATACTAAATGATGAAGGCCTCTTTTATCCGTTGAACCAATATACATACCTGGTCTTTTACGAACGGCATCCAATCCTTCAAGGATTTTTATTGATGTTGCATCATATTCTTTGTTTTTTACTGTTGTCATTTAATTCACCATAGTTAGTATATCATAAATGGCAAGCAAAAAAAAAGAGCTTTGACAGTTTATAATGTCAAATAACTCCCATATTTTCGGACTTTTTTAGAATTCGTCATCATCTAAAAAATGTAGTTTATCATCATCTATTTTTTCTTCAACAGGTTCTTTTTTACTTTTAAAAATTTCTTTTTTATCAACATCGTGTGTTACAATCTTTTCTGGTTCATCAGCTACTGGTGATAAGACTGCTGTATCTTCAATAATATTAATATCTAAAATCTTAACTGGTTTGGTTGATTCACTTAGTGAACTTTGGGCAGTTGTTCGAACTTCAACCTCTTGTTCTTTTTGAATTTCTTCTTCGAAATTCTTTTTAAATTCCTCTAAGTTTTTAGTTAAAACAGGCATTTCAAAAGTAACATCTTCCTTAACAGGAGGTGTTTCAGTTTTAGGTTCAAAAGTAATATCCTTAATATCTTCTTCTTTAACTTTTTTAGGCTCTTTAGCTTTTTTGGCATCTTTCATACCTAAAAGTAGGACAATAATAAATAGTATAACTAAAATAATGATAGCAATAACTAAAATTTTAGTAAAATAATCATTTTCAAATATTTTATCAATAATACTGAGTATATCCATAATCGCACCTCTTATTATTCTATATAATAAGAATACCATAAATATACTTATTATGACAATATTATTTAGAAAAAAAACAACTTAATTTTTTAAGTTGTTAACGATATTTATTCATTTGTTGCATTATTTGTCTTACTTGTTTTTGACTAGGTTTTCTACCCATTCCACTCATCATAGCTTCAATCATCTTTTCATTGATTGGTGGATTCTCTTCTAATTGCTTTTTAAAAATATGGCGAGCAACCATAAAGCCAATTATTAAACCAACGATTAAGCCAAAACAAACTTGCAAAATATCAATAACTAATGGTGGCATTATAACACACTCCTTTGTACGATTATTTTACTAAATATTTAAAGTTTTAACAAGAGTTATTATAGTTCTTCGAGCCAAAAATAATCTTTATTAATAAAATCACAGACAAATAAATGATCTTTGGGGAAGATAATTTTAAGAAATGATGGTATTTCTTTAGTTGATTTAAGATAGAGATAAGATTTATTAATGATTAATTTAGTTTTTTCGTTAGTAAAATAATCATATATCATATGAGTATAGTTTATTTTACTATAATTATCTTTATTTTTATAATGTTCGTATAAATTATTATCTAATTTATCTTTATTAAAGTAATCTCTTATTTGACTAAAGAAATTATAAGCAATACGAACTTGATCATTATTTAAATAATATATATTTTCTAAGACTTTATAAAGATTATAGGGAGAATCTTTAGTTAAGTTAGAATATGGTTCTTTTATTTTAAAAACATAATATGTACGCATAATAAATCACCAATAAGAATATAACGCTTATTGGTGATGAATTTTGACGAATTTAATTACCTCTTACATTTTCTTCAATTTTATTCATAATAGAATCGTAATCGAAGCCAACTTTCTTTAAGACATCTTCTTTTTTGCCACTATAACCAAATGTATCGATACCAATTGCACAATTAGGAGAAGCAAAACGATACCAAGGAAGAGTTGCTCCTGCTTCAATGGTAAAGACTTTGGTATTTGGAGGAATAATAGTATCTTGATATTCTTTACTTTGAGCTAGGAATAATTCCATAGAAGGCATAGATACTAATCTAGTATCAATTCCTTTACTTCTTAGTTCTTCACTTATTAAGTAAGTTGTAGTTAAATCGATACCGGTACTTATTAAGACAGCATCAAGTCTTTGATTTTCTTTACGAACAATATAAGCTCCTTTTTTGACTGATTCACCACTTGTTCCATCTAGAATATGGGCTTCTTCTTTAGATAAAACTAATGCGACAGGTCTTTTATTAGCTAAGATATAATCCCAACAACCTATTACTTCGTTAATATCGGCAGGACGAAGAACTATTAAATTAGGAGTAGTTCTTAACATAGCTAGTTGTTCGATTGGTTCATGAGTTGGTCCATCTTGACCGACGGTTACTGAGTCATGAGTAAAGATATAAGTAACAGGAAGATTCATTAAAGCACTCATACGAATCGCTGGTTTTAAGTAATCAGAAAAGACAAGGAATGTTGAACCAAATACTCTAAAGCCAGATAAAGCAATACCATTTAGGATAGAACCCATAGCATGTTCTCTAACACCAAAATTGATATTACGACCAATACGATCTTTTTTACTGAAATCGATTTCTTTAAGTAAACCAGTATGACATGAAGTTGATAAGTCGGCACTTCCACCTAAAAATAATTTGTTACGATCACTAATAATATTCATCATTTTTGAATTAGATTCACGTAGTTCTTCACTATAATTATTTTGAATTTTAAAGTTAGCACTACTAAATGGAATATTAACATCGCCAGTTTCAATGAAATCTAATAATTTCTTTAAAGATTCTGATGGATTACTATTTTTTATGCTTTCAAAATAATTCTTCCAACTCTTATAGTTTTGTTCTGTACGATTTTTAATATTTTCACGAACATATTTAACGGCATTTTCGGTAATTTCCATAGTATTAGTAGCGATATTATATTTTTTACGAATATTAATCATATCATCTTTACTTAATGGTTTACCATGAACTAAGTTTTTACCTTCATAATAAGAACCACGACCAATAACAGTTTTTATTTCAATTAAGGTTGGTTTTTTATTAATTTTAGCACGAGTAATAGCTTTATCTATTTCACGAATATCATTACCTTCGGGAACATAGTCAACTTCCCAACCTAAAGTAATAAATTTTTGAACAATATTTTCTGTATTAGCTTTTTTTAATTCACCATCTAAAGTAACATCATTAGAATCGTATAATACAATTAGATTATCTAGAGCTAAATTACCAGCTAATGAAGCGGCTTCGTTAGCAACGCCTTCCATTAGGTCGCCATCACCTACTAAAGCATAAACATAGTAATTAATTAATTTTTGTTTAGGTACTTCTTCTTCAACTAAAGTAGCTAAATATTTTTCAGCAATTGCCATACCTACGGCATTAGCAAAACCTTGACCTAAAGGACCGGTTGAAGTTTCAACACCTGGAGTTATACCATATTCAGGATGACCAGGGGTTTTAGAATCAATTTTACGGAAATCAACTAAATCGTCAATCGAAATATCGTATCCAGCCATAAAAAGCATCGCATATAATAAAGCTGAACCATGGCCAGCACTCATAACAAAACGATCACGATTTGGCCATTTAGGATCACTAGGATAAATATTTAAATTATCAACATAGGTCGAAAAGATTATAGGAGCAGCACCTAGACAAATACCAGGATGACCGCTTTTAGCGTAGGAAATCATATCGACACTTAGAATTCTTAAACTATTTAATGAATGAGTTGCATCAGGGTTCATAACATCACTCTCCTATTCTTAATTATATCAATTTTTTATTATTAGTAAATAGAAAAAAGGAAGTAATTTACTTACTTCTCTTTTAAGTGTTTTATTGCAACGGCATAAAGTTTTTCCATAGCTTTATCATTAGTATTAGAAGCCATATTTTTTTTCATTTGTTCTATAATACTAGGATTTTCAGCTACTTTTTGCATAAATTTATTAAACATATAAGATGTTCTAAAACGTTTACCATAACCATGTTTTTCAAAATATTTTATATTACCTACTTCTTGACCACCACTACAGTTAATCATAATAACTGGTTTTTTAAAATATAAACTTTCTGTTGTTTGAGCGCCACCAGGTTTAGAGACAACAAAATCACAGATTTGTAATAATTCTGGAACGTTATTAACAAAGCCAAGAGTTTTAATATTTTTTACATCATATTCTTTAATCCATTTATCAACTTTTTCTTTAGCAGCTTGATTTTTACCAGCGACATAAATAAAGTCGATTGGGAGATTATTTTTAATAATTTTACGAATATATGGTAATGAATGAGTACCACCGTTTCCACCACCGCCGAAGAATAGACAGATTGGACGTGAGCCATCAAAACCATATTTTTCGGTAGCTTTTATTACATCAAAATCAACACTAGTAGTTGGATGGATAGGAATACCATAAGGTTTAATAATGTTTCTTTTAACACCCTTTTTGACTAGGTAGTTAACTTCGTCTTTATCACCAACGAAAATAGCTTGTTCATTTTTATATCCTCTAAGCCATAAGGAATGAGCTTCATAATCAGTAACAACTGTTATAAGTTTAGAATTAATAACACCTTTACGATTATAATATTCAATTAAACTACTACCAAAAAAGTGCGTTGAAATAGTCATATCAGGATTAAAATCACTAATAATTTTTTTCATTCGTTTATTTTTAAATAAGCCTAAACTAGTATGATTAGCAATAGCAGCACTTATCTTAGTATCAAAGATATCGTAAATTAATGACCAACCCATTGGGAACTTTAATAAAAAAAAGTCAGTAACCTTTTGACTCAAACTACCCATTATAGGCATAGAATATTTTAATATATCTATCGCAAGAATCTCTAATTCAGGATCTTGTTTTTTAAAATAACTTTGAATATATTCGGCAATTGCGCGATGACCGTTACCATACATTGCATAAGTTAGTAAAATTCTTTTCTTCATACAATAACCTCTTATGTTGATTATACACTAAAAAATTCTTTTTTAAAATAGAAAAAATATCAGTTGCCTGATATTAATCCCTTAATGAAGCAATATTTTGATTACTATTAACGACCTCCATACGGGCATCAATAGCAATAACACCTAGTATTAAAACTAGATAAAAAACGATAATTCCTGCCACGTTCTTTATTGTTTCACTATTTTTCATTTCCCTCACTCCTTTTACCATCTCTATCATATTACAGACATTTGTTCGTGTCAATATCAAAATTAAACATTTGTTTGTATTTTGACAAATTTTATTTACACCACGATTTTTAAATTTAAAAAATATATTATAAAAGTCTAAATAAAAACATTTGTTTGACTTACTACTCTTTTTATGGTATTATGATGATGGAGGTTAAAATATGGAAAAGAATATTACAAAAAGACAAGAAGATGTTCTTAACTATATTAAAAAATACGTTGTTGATCATGGATATCCACCTTCAACAAGAGAAATTGGTGCCGCTCTTGGTTTATCTTCCCCTGCAACCGTTCATTCACACTTAAAAAAATTAGAAGATGCAGGATGTATTCGTAAAACTGATTCAAAGTTTAGAACAATTGAGATTGTTGGAGAAAATGAATATGCTAAAAAGAACGAAGAATTAGTTAAAGTACCATTACTTGGTAAAGTTGCTTGTGGTAATCCAATAGAAGCTATTGAAAATCCTGATGATTGGTTTACATTACCAGCGAGTTTAATTCCGGCTAAAGAAACGATTTTTACTTTAGAAGCTAGTGGAGAATCAATGATTAACAAAGGTATTTATGATGGAGATATAGTTATAGTACAAAAACAAAGTGTTGCACGTAATGGGGAAATGGTTGTCGCAATGACTCCTGAAGGCGAAGTTACTTTAAAAACTTTCTATAAAGAAAAGGATCATATTAGATTACAACCAGAAAATGATACAATGAGCCCTATTATATTAGATAGTTGTACTATTTTAGGTAAAGCTATTGGTTTGTATCGTAGTTTATAAAAAAGGAAGAAGAAGAAGAAACAAAAAAAGATTCAATCAATCGATTGAATCTTTTTTGTTATCTAATAAAGAAGATATATGATGCAAGAGCGACACAATAAATGATTAAACAAATAACACCATTTACTCTTTCAAATGTTTTTGATTTACCGTCAACACCTACAGCCATTGTAGCAAAAATACCACCTATTAAACCACCAATATGACAGAAGTTATCAATACTTTGAGCCATACCACCAATTAATAAGTTGATAAGAATAACAGGTATGATTTGTCTTCTTAGGGCATCACCAAGATATGTACGATAGTGATAACCAAAATATAGTAGAGAACCAGCTAAACCAAAGATAGCACCTGATGCTCCTACAGCGATGATATTAGTTTGCATAGTAGCAGCAGATAATAAACTACCACAAATACCACTAGCTAAGAAAATAAATAAGTATTTAGCTTTGCCCATAAAGGTTTCAATTTGACGTCCTAAGATATTTAAAGAATACATATTAACTAATAAATGGACTATAGAAACATGTAAAAACATAGAAGTAAATAAACGCCATATCTCACCATTTTTGACAAGATTAATATTATTTCCACCCATTGTTTCAAGAATGTGAGCAACATAGGAATTATCTAAACCAGAAAAGAAGTTACTACCACCCTTGATACAAGTTAGTAAAAATAATAAAACACAAATAGCGATAAGAACATAAGTTATAACAATCTTTTTAGGACGGAATGTTCGTTCATATAAAGTATTTTCTCTTTCGGTTTTTTGATTTATATCTTTAGTAACATTTAAAATTAATTCAACACCACTAGTATCTTTTAAAAGCTTTTCATTAATATTTGGGAATGCTTCTAAGATACCTTCATTAGTTATATTAAGATTATTACCATCTAAAGAAACTGGTTTAATATGTTTAGTTTCTTCTAACTTTAAATCTTCATTAACATCAAGTAAAATATTTAAAGTATTAACATTAAAAGAAAAAGTCTTCTTTTTTATTTGTTTAACAATACTTTCGATTTTATAATTATCATATTCTAATTGTTCTTTATTAAAAATATTATTAGAATTAATACGAACAATACGATATGGTCCGTCGGAGTTTTCTAACCATATTTCATCTTTAACACCATTTACAACAATAGGATTATAATTCCCTTCAGTTATAAAATAATGAACTAATTTCATAATTATTTCATCTTTGGTGTTCATTACAATTGTACTCATAAAATTCCTCCTATTTATAATTTTATTATAAATTTTATAACTCGTAAAGCTTAATCGATATCATAGCTGTTAAGTAATAAAATTGCAAGTAATTTCATTCATAGTTTTAGTTTATTATTAATAAAATGAACTATGAGGTGAAATAATGATTTATATCTTAGTTATTTTATATGTTGTCGTTTTACTTTTATTATCTTTTTTATTCTGTCATATTATATATGAGAAGAAAATGAAAAATGACTTGTTCTTTTTTGTAATATCGAATTTTATTCTTTCTTTTTCTTTTTTATTATTCTTCTTTTACTATAAAGATTATTTATTTAGTTTAATTAATATTTTTTTCTTACTTATTAATACGATCTTTTTAAGTTTTGAAATAAGAATGACTTATGATAAGTATAAATTATTTTCAATGCCCTATTTAATTTATATCGTATTTATATTTTATCTTATTTTTGATTTGTTTCTAATGAATCTATAAAATCTTGAAAGTATTTTGGTAAAGGACATTCGAAATGAAGATGTTCTTTTGTTATAGGATGAATAAAATCTATTTTAGATGAATGTAAGAATTGGCCGAATTCGGTAGCAGGTTTGGTATTATATACAGGATCATTATATATTGGATAACCAATATACTGCATATGTACTCTAATTTGGTGGGTACGACCAGTTTTTAAGATTAAACTAACTAAGGTATAGCCTTTATATCTTTTTAAAACTTTCATATTAGTAATAGCTTCTTTAGAATTAGTAGCAATGACAGCCATTTTCTTGCGGTCTTTTGGATCACGACCGATTGGCGCATCAATAGTAGCTGATTCATGAGGAAATTCACCACATAATAAAGCAATATATTCACGTTTAATATTATTATGAGCTTTAAAGTAATCAGATAATATAGCATGAGTTTTATTATTTTTAGCAACTAGTAATAAACCTGATGTATCTTTATCAATTCGATGAACGATACCTGGTCTTTCTTCTCCATTAAGATTACTAAGATTATCAGTATAATACATTAAACCATTCACTAAAGTATTATCGTAATTACCACTACCAGGATGAACTACTAAACCACTAGGTTTATTAATAACCATTAAATCTGCATCTTCATAGACAATATCAAGTTTCATTGGCGTTGGAGTTATATCAACGTCAGCGACGAAATTATCGGCAAGTTCAATCTCATCATTACTTCTTACTTTATAAGAAGCTTTTTCGTGTTTTGTATTAACAGTAATACAATTACTATCTAACATTTTAGATATTAAAGTACGTGAATAATCAGTTTTACTTACTAGATACTTGTCTAGTCTTTCGTTTTCCTCTTCTTGGCTCACTGTTATCTTCATTTACATCTTCCCCTTTAAAAACAGCATATATCAATAAAATGACACCTATTACAATCGCAATATCGGCGATGTTAAATACTGGGTAATCATATTTAAAAATATAAAAATCAAGAAAATCTCTAACATAACCAAAAATAATACGATCAATTAGATTTCCAGCTAAACCACCGATTAAAAAACCAAATGCTAGATTGTTGCGTTTGTTCTTTTGAAAACAAAATATAAAATGATAGATTAAAACAATAGCAATTAATGTTCCAATAATTATGATACTTTTGAAATTATCAAAAAGTCCCCAAGCAGCACCATAGTTATGACATAAAGTCAGATAAAAAAAATGAGGAATAACACAAATACTAGTATTTAGTTTTAACCATACAGTTGCCATTATCTTAGCTATTTGATCTAGTGCTAAAATGATTGTTGCAATTATTAAGATTTTCTTATTCATTTTGGCCACCTCATATCTCATATTGTATTATATCATAAATTAACTAAAATTACATCTTCACCAATTTTAGATATATCGTCAAATGAAACTTTAGTATCTTCTGTGGAAACAATAAATTTACGAAATGTTTTTTTCTCTTCGATTATAAGATATATAATACGACCTTGACTATTTATTTCGGCATCAACAATACGCCCTATTTTACGTCCATCTTTAATGCTTATTATATCTTTACTTTGTAAATCAGATAAAAACATATAACCACCTTATTAATTATATGTTTTATTTTATTTCACTAGTCGTTTAATATTTTCTAAGGCCGTTTTTTCGATACGTGATACTTGAGCTTGGGAGATATTTAATTCTTCGCTTAATTCGGTTTGAGTTTTACCAATGATATAACGGCTATAAATGATTTTACGTTCACGGGATTTTAATTTATTTAAGGCTTTTCTTAGTAAAAGAAGAGTTTCACGGTCATATTCAGGAGTTGGGGTGGCGATTTGATCTAGTAGATAGATGGTATCACCACCATCATTATAGATGGGAGTGTGAATACTTATAGGTTCTTTTAAAGAGGTTAAGGCGTATGAAATAAAGTATTCTTCAATACCAAGTTCTTTAGCTATTTCACTATTAGATGGTTCTTGGCCATAGGTATTATAGTATTTTTCTTTATAAGCTAAGATTTTATAAGCGATATCTTTAGTACTACGGCTTACTCTAATCGGGGTTTCATCACGAAAAGCTCTTAAGATTTCACCTTTTATTAGAAAAACAGCATAGGTACTAAAGCAGACATTAAGACTTAAATCAAAGTTATCAATAGCTTTTATTAAACCAATACAGCCGATTTGAAACATATCATTTATATTGTTAGCAGTTGTTTTAAAACGTTTTAAAATACTTAAAACTAATTTTAAGTTACCTTCTACTAGTTTATCTTTTGCTTCTTTACTACCATTTTTCATTGCAATAAATAGTTCAGTCATTTCTTCGTTACTTAAAGTTTTTAAAGTGCTAGTATTAATACCAGGTATTTCGACTTTACGATTGTACATAAAAAAACTCCTTTCACCTTTATATAGGTTAAAAAGGAATTTTTTTATTCATATTTATTTTCATAAAATTCTTCAAAGATATCAAGAAGATATTCTTTGCGAGCAATTGTATTTTTCCAATCTTCAGGAATCAATTCATCACCATAGAGAATGCCAGATAAACCACCAGTTATAGCACCGATTGTATCAGTATCACTACCTAAATTAACAGCACCAATTATGGCTTCTTTAAAGTTTTCACTTTGAAGAGTTACCCAAATAGCACTTTCTAGGGAATCTACAACATAACCACTAGATGAAATATCATTGATTGTTAATTTAGAAATATCACCAAGTAATAATCTTTGGTAAGCAGCTCTAGTTTCTTCGCTAAACATCGTATAGTCGATACTTTTTACCATACTATATGCTGAATACTTATCTTTGCCGTTAAGTAAGAACATCGCATAACGAACATATATGTAACAACCCATAATACTTATTTCATGAGCATGAGTTAAAGAAGAAACGTCTTTAACTACTTCTAAGATTTCATCATCCTTTAAACGTTTTTCAACGGCATAATAAGCAATAGGTAAAATACGCATTAAAGAACCATTGCCATTAGCATTATTATCTTTTAAACCACAAGTATATGGATCATGTGTTTCTTCAAAATTATTAATAGCTTTAGCACAAGTATTACCGATATCAAATAATTCACCTAAGGCAGTATATGACGCATGGTTTTTCCAAGCGACAAACTTTAAAGCTATATCAGTTAAATCGATTTTTTGTTTAGAATTAATGGAATCAATAGTAGCAATCATCATTGATGTGTCATCTGACCATGTGCCAGCTGGTTGGTTATGAGTTCCATACCCTACCATTTTAGTAATAGGATTTTTTAGGAGCTCACGACGAGACATAAATTCAACTGGTACACCAAAGGCATCACCAATAACAAAACCCATTAGGCCACCAAGATATTTAGATTTCATAATCTCACCCACCTAATAATATTTTATCAAAACATAATAATAAAGTCTATTAGTAAACACATTTTATTTTAATTGCAAATGCAATATATTTATTAAATTTGTTTAGTATTTTTATAACAGCTGTATAAAAGAAATTTAATTGTTCAATCTATATAATAAAAATACCAAAGAAAGTGTGGTGAATTTATTGAAAAGTAAAGATATATTAGCTATAAATCTAAAATATTATCGATATTTATCTAAACTTTCTCAAGAAAAATTCGCCGAAGCTTTAGATACAAGTTTAATTTACGAAAATCAGTTAGAAAAGAAAAGAAGAAACCCTTCTCTAGAGATGTTAGATAAACTTGCTAAAGGTATTTCAACGCTACTTAAGATGCATATTACATCAGCTGATTTAGTAAAGTATGATGAAAAGAAAATAATTAATCAAAGAAGAATAGATGAAATAAATAAAGCTAGATAATCTAGCTTTTTAATTGTACATTTTTTTATTTAAATCTAAACCTTGTAATTGTAAAGCGATTATTATACTTTTTATTTCGTGATCATTAAATTCTTTTTCTTTAAGTTCTTTACGTTTTAAAATCCATAAATCATTTATAGTATTTATATTATTTTTTTTCAATTTATTTGTTAATTCAGAAGATAAATTTAATTTATTTATTTGTTCATCAATATTTAGCATTTTTTTACTCCTTTTCTTGTTTAGATATAAAATCGATAACATAGTTTTTGCATTCATCATAAGACATTCCAAGGGCAATGCCTAAAGTAGTATACAAATATTTTTCCGCAAGATTAAAATAGTTATTATCTTTATCGGCTATTTTTTTACCACTATTTAGACGATTTTGATTACGTATATAAGTGGTTTTAACAATTTTAGCTAAATCTAAAGTATTTTGGGTACTTAATAATTCCTTGTATGTATTTTCAAGAGATTTTTCATCAGTGTTAATACATTCAACATCTTTAATAGATTTAATAATATCCATAGCTTGTTCTTTAGTTAAGATATTTTGAATATCTGGTGAATCAAGAGGAATGTTAAGCGTTAATGATTCATCATTAACAGGAGTTAAAACATAATAATCACGGTCTTGAAAATATTTATTTTTAATATCTTTTATACGACATACTTCTCTTTTATATAAGATATAATCATTTATTTTATACATATCCCTCATCCCCTTTTGCTCAAAAAGACGAGTAGCTCAACCGGTTTTACGCCTAAGCTACTCGTTGTATTTATATTATACCATTTTTTCTTAATTTTAGTAAGCTTTATTTAAAAGAAATGAGAATATTTTCAGGGACTTTAGAAGCATCAAAACGATAATGGCCCGTTATTTTATAGTTAGTTATAACATCTTCTTCACGATTTAATTGGCCACTATTATGAATAATATATGTATACCCTTTTTCATTACGACGATCAGATATCATGCCAACATGATTATTATTCATAAAAATAATATCGCCAGGTTGCCACTCTTCAATTTTTTTATAATCTAACGTCAAATGAATAGCATATTTACCAAAAAAATTTCGTAAATTATTAACACGACGGAAATCAATATTTTTATCACGATGTTCAATTTCAGGATAGTCATTAGGATTATTTTTTATATCATTATCAACCATATCACGCAAACTATAACCAGCATTTTTAAAAGCACGCCAGATAACATCTGTACATACCCCTTCATTATCTGGAGGATAAGAGTCTGTATAATACTTACTTATATAAGTAGGATGATTTTCAGCATCTTTACGAGCACCTAATAAAAAATCAGAATAATCATCAATGTCATCACCATCAAAATCAACTGTACTATAAATAACTTTAATATCAAAATCACGTGAACTATAATATTTCTTTGGAATCAAATTACATTTATTCATAATAAAAATAGTTATTACAGTAAAAATAAGAATTACACATATTATAATAAAATTTCTTAAAATTTTTTTCTTTAATAAATTAGATAAATTTTGCAAGAATACCACCTTTTCATACTTAATTATACAAAATAAATATCTTCTTTTAAAGATATTATCATAAAAATATATTCTAATTTGAATTATATATTATATTTTATTATAAAAAAGATGTTTTAAGAATAAAAAAGAATTAGGACTTTTCAAGAGCTAATTCTTGATTACGTTTTTTGATAATAAAATAATAAACTAAACCGGAAATAATTAAACCAGTTACTTCTAAAGTTAACATTGGGGGAAAATATTTAAGCCATGGATATAAAACCATAACATTATCAGGTATCTTGGTAGAAAAGATATAATTTGTTTTAAAAGTAAGATTAAAAGGATACATGATTAACATCAAAAAATTAGTTAAAATGAAAGTATATATATAATTTTTTAAACCTACTTTATAATTTAGAGCATAATAAGAATATAAACTAATGCAGATAAAGAAATGATGAGAAATAACATATTGCCAGAAATTAAAATTATCAATGGTTGAAACTAAGTTTGGCCATAAGATAGCAGGAATTGGGCCGATAAAGGACATAAAGATTGTTAGTTTCAAGATACCCTCTTTATTAAATAAGATACCAAAGATAAATAAATAATTAGCAATAAAACAAAGATGAAATGGTAAATGTTCTTTATAATCAAAACTGCCAAAATATAAATTACCAAAGGTAAAAATAATCATATTAATAAGTAAGATTATCGCACTTATTTTTAAGATACGATTATTAGTTTTAGATGATATTTTAGATATTTTATGGCGATTAAGATAAATAATAATTAAACCAATTACAGCACTAGCAATAAAGATATTATGAATTAAACCAAATTGTTTAAATAAAAACTTAGGATGTTCATTAACAAAAAATTCTCTTAACATAAATTACTTCCTTTCATTAAGATATTATTGTTAAATGTTTGATATAGTTATTAATCTTTTAACTAGTCTTAAATTGAATAATAGCACCACCAACAAAAATAACTAATATAACAATTGATAAGACATTACTTGGAATAGTTAAAAAGACTGGTAAGTAAGCTTTAATAATTGAAGAACCAGCTAAAGAAGTAACGATTATCATAATTGGTTTAATGAAGAAGGTAGCTAAAGTACCAACTAAAACAGATATAACTAATTTGACAACGATAACCATATTTGGATCTAATTCTTTGATATAAAGACTTAAAGAGCCATATACTAGGTAAGCAACAGCAATAAGCAAAGCTAGTTTTTCTAATTTAAAGCCTAAAGAGCCAAGAATAATACCAGCCACTATTTGAATTATCGTGTTTATGTTACTACTTAAGTCAAAATATGGAACAATGTAACCAGCTAGGACATAACCAATAGCAAACCAAGCTAATGTAATAATTAATTTTTGGATTTTAAAACCACTAGTACATAGCGCTAAACCAATTAAGACAGCACCAATCGCTAAAATATTATTATCACTCATATTTTTTACCTTCTTTCATACGATAGAAAAGTTTATATATTTCAAATACTACTATTATAATAAATGATAATAATAGTAAATAAATAACGGTTTTAAATGGCAAAGGTGTTACTTTTAGGAATGAAGCCGTTAATGGAATTTCAGCTAAAACTATTTGTAAAAGAATAGAACCAATAACAGTTATAATAACAAAAGGATTATCAAGTAATGATTCTTTAAAGACAGTTCTTTTCTCACTACGACAATTTAAGACGTTAACATTTTGAATGAAGACCATAAGCATCATAATAATAGCACGAGCAGTAGTAATATCTGTACCACGATCCATTATATATTTCCATACTAGGAAGACTGTAGCACTAATAGTTATACCTAAAATAGTTACTTCAATCATTAAATCTTTAGAGAATAATGATTCTTTAGTATCACGTGGTTTTTCTTTCATAATAGCTTTTTCAGTCTTTTCAAATGATAAAGCGATATCTTGCATTCCATCAGTAACAATATTTAACCATAATAATTGAATAGCTACTAAAGGTATATCATAACCAAAGGCGATTGATAATAAGAAGAAACAAACTTCAGCAAAACCACAACCTAATAAGAATAAAGTTATTTTACGAATATTACTATAAGCAGTTCGACCCTCTTCTATACCAGATACAATAGAAGTAAAATTATCATCAGCTACAATCATTGAAGCAGTTTCTTTAGCAACATCTGTACCACTACCCATAGCTATTCCTATATTAGCTGATTTAATGGCTGGGGCATCATTAACACCATCACCGGTAACGGCAACAAACTCCCCTTGTCTTTTTAGTGAATTTACAATGTCTAATTTATCCATTGGTGTTACACGAGAAAAGACTTTAATATGACTAACATATTCGTCAAAAGCTTCTTCCCCTTTATCACGATACTTAGCAACATCTTTACCAGTAGCTACTTCTGAGGCATCATTACATAAACCTAAATCCGTGGCAATAGCATAAGCTGTAAGTGGATGGTCGCCAGTTATCATAATAACTTTAATACCAGCATTTTTACATTCTTTAATAGAATCTTTTACTTCTACACGAATTGGATCGATAAAAGCTACCATACCTTTAAAATCTAGATTTTTAATATCTTCTTTATTAGTTCCTTTGACTTTACCATCAGCTATCGCTATTACACGATAACCTTTACCAGTTAAATCTTCATTTTGATTATGATATAGTTGTTTTTCTTCAGAAAAAGACATTACTTTTTCTAAAGAACCTTTAACTGTACAATATAATTCATTATTTTTCTTATAGAATACAGCTGAATATTGATTTTCTGATTCATATGGAATTATTTCTTCTATTTCAGGAATATCTTCAATATGCATTTTTTTAGCTAAACTTAGAAAAGCAATATCAATTGAATCACCAAATGATTCCCATTCTTCACCTTTCTTTTCTAAGTGGGCTTCATTATTTAGAGCACCTAAAATAGCTATTTCTTCTGCTTTTTTAATATCAGCATTATTTAAAGCTTTTACTTTACCTTGATCATTATAACCTGTTCCACTTATTTCATAAGTGTCTCCATCTTTAGTAACAATCATTTTAGCAGTTTGTTCATTAACAGTTAAAGTCCCAGTTTTATCTGAAGCAATAACAGTACAACTACCTAATGATTCAACAGCATTAAGTTTTTTAACAATAACATTTTTCTTAGCCATACGTTTAGAAGCAATAGTTAAGGCCATAGTTAAAGCTAGAGGAAGACCTTCGGGCATAGCTGAAACAGATAAGGCGATAACGCATAAGAATATTTCATTTGTTGGATAACCTTTAACAAGTAATATAACAGTTGTAATAATAGCGACTAAAACGATAATCGCACTAATTTGTTTAGAAAATCTTTCAGTTCTAATTGTTAGTGGAGATTTTTCTTCTTTGGTATTAGTTACTTTATCAGCTATATTACCTATTTCGGTATTAATACCAATAGCTGTTACAACAGCACGAGCACGACCAGTAATAACAGAAGTACCAGCATAAACCATGTTTATTCTTTCAGCTAATGGAGTATCTTTTTTTAATTCAGCTGATGATTTTACGACCCCGATACTTTCACCAGTTAAAGCTGATTCATCAACTTGAAAATTATGACTTTCAATAATTCTGGCATCAGCAGATATTTTAGTACCACTTTCTAGAATGATAATATCACCTACTGTTACTTCACTAGAGTCGATTTCAATTTCTTTATCATCTCTAATAACACGAGTTGTAACTTTAATCATATTAATAAGACTTTGAGCATCTTTACGCGCTTTCCATTCTTCAAAAGTTCCCATTAAGACATCAACAAGAATTATAAAAATCAAAGCAATAGCATCTACTACTTCATGAGCGACAAAAGATAAGATAACAGTTACAACTAAGATTAATTCAATTGGATTATAAAACTGAGAGATAAATATTTTAAATATACTATCTTGTTTAGCAGTTGGTAATTCATTCTTACCATACTTAGCTTGATGTTCTTTAACTTTTTCTTTAGTTAAACCTTTTTTATTACTTTCTAATTCTTTTAATACTTCATCAGTTGAATTACTATAAAAATTCATATTATCACCTCAAAAAAAAGACTACTTACATACATAAGCAGTCTTTAGTGTTAAATTCCTATGTATGCTAAATATCTTCATTATATAAAAATATTTTAGCACAATATCATAGAGATGTAAATTAATCAGAAGGGAATAAATTCAATGAGTAAACCAACTATAACACCTATAAAATAAAGAGTTGCTAGAATAGATAAGTTTTCTTTAAAATTTTTATTAGATTTAAATAGAACAAGTAAAGCTACTCCACTACTGGTAAGTAAGCCAGATAAAGTACTAGCAAAACTAATTGTATTACTTAAATATAATTCAGTAATCATAATACTAGCGCCACAATTAGGTATTAAACCAATTAAACTAGCTATTAAAGGACCAATTAAACGATTTTTATATAGTAAGTTAGATAAATATTGTTCACCAACATAAGTAAATAATAGATTAATAATAAAAGTTATAATTAATAGATAAATTACGGTTTTTATCGTATGAATTAAACTTGATTTAAATAAATTATCACTTTCTTCACAACCACAATGTTCATCATGACAAATATCATATATCTTATCATCGTTTCTTTTTTTACGGAAGATAAAATCAATTAAATAACCAAAAATAAAAGCAATGACAAATTTACATAATAAAATTAAAATAATTATTTTAATATCAACGTTATGAGAGATCATTATAGGTAACATCTCATCACTAGTAGATAAATAGATAGCTATTAAAGTACCTAAAGAAATAATTCTTGTAATATATAAATTAGTAGCAACGACCGAAAAACCACATTGAGGTATTAAACCTAAAAAACTACCTAGTAATGGTGAATATTTACCACTTTTTTTAATAATATTTTCAGTTTTAGAACTTAATTTATGTTCGACATACTCAATAATTAAAAAAGCGACAAATAAAAAAGGTACTAGTTTAACAGTATCTAATAAAGTATCAATAATAATACTTTTCATAAACTCACTCCTTTTTTATTTTTTATTCCAACGTTCATTAAACATATTATTTAAGTAATCAACACCAAAGTATTTATCTAATACTTTTTCAAATTTATTACTTGGAGGAATGTTTTGTTCATAATCTTTACCACGATCGATAGCAGCAAAAGTTAGTAAACAGTCAAAGACTAAAAAGACAATTATATATTTCATTAATTTAACACTATTAGTCTTATTTAATTTATTAATTAATTTCTTTATTTGCGGATATAAAAATTTTATCCATAAAATACCTAGTAAACCCCAAAAGATTGAATAAGTTAAACAAATACGACCATTAATGTTAAAAGGTTTTCTTTTATAATTCCAAGCAACAAAACCAAACATTACTTCCATTAAATAACTCATTATGTATTCAAGGATAGAACCAGTAGCAAAAGAAACACAGAATATTTCAAAATTACCTTTATTTTTTAAACGATATAAAATAATGGTTAGTACTACTGCTCCTACCCCATAAACCACATTAAATGGGCCGATAACTAAAGCTGTATGGTTTATTAAAACACCCTTTTTAATAAGAGTCCATATACCTTCAATTATCCAACCAAAGATACAACCAAATAAAAATGTATAAAACAAATCATGAAAAGATATTTTTTCTGATTTCATATATATTCCCCACATCGCTAAAATTATAACACTTACAGATAATTAGTGCAATTTTTAGTAGTTATTAAGGAAATTTTTTCGAGTTGTTATACTTTTCTTTAAATTTTCTAAATAGAAATTACATTTATTATCTGCTGATAATAATTCATATTTTTGATACTCTTTAGTAAATATTTCTTCTATTTCATTTAATTCAAAGATTGAATTAGTATTATTAAGACGATTAATAACAATACTTAAAAGAACATAGATATCATATTTTAGAGCTTCTTCTTTATTAGTATGGCGATATGCTGTGTAATTATTTTCTAATTTAGTTAATATTTTACTTAAAATAACTGGTTCATAAGTAGTTGTATATTCTTTTATTAGTTTATTAATATTAGTTAATTCTTTTTTAGATATTTGTTTAAGATCTAAAGAAATAATTGGTAAACCTTCAGGATGATGTTTATTTTTAAATTCTAAACTAATAGTAACTATTTTATTTAAATACATATTATCATTTAGACGATTAGCATCAACTAACATATAATCTGGTTCGATGTTAGGAAGATTATCATTGTTATAATTAGGTCTTAGGGCATACTTATTTAAGTAAATAGTATTATTATAATCACGAGTATTATTAATTAAGTTAGGAACAGAAGCAAAATAATCTTTACTATTATCTTTTTCATCTTTTATATAATAGTTAGACATTTTAGTTATTCCTTCGTCTAATAAGCCATTATAACCTAATAAGAAGTCTTTATGGAAGACTAAATTATCTTTAGTAAGAAGACTACAAGGGATACTATAATTTAAGTCATTTACTAATGTATGATAGCTATTAAAATAATTTTTAGTTGTTAGATAAGATGATTCTAAGTCTAAGTTAGCAACTAAATATAAGAAATCTTCTTTACTATTATAAATAGTTATTTCTTGATTATAGAAATTAACTTTCATACTTTTTAAATTATTATTTTTACTACGTAATTCATAATTATAAGTTTTTGAATACATTTTATTGATATTATTTATGATACGGAAAGAATCATACATAGAAATAACTTGATATTCATTATCTAAGGCTTTTAATGATTCGTTATCAGTATTCATTATTCTATTTAAATTAGAAATAAAGATATATTCTTCATTATAAGTATTAGTATCTAAATAACTAAAATCATACATTTTAAGAACAAGTTTAGCTTCTTCTAAAGTTAATTTAAAATGTTTTTCAACGAAATATTCTTTGATATTATGGTCATTTTTAATTAAATTAGTTAATTTAGTAACTGTATTTGTTTCATAGCTAAGTATTTCTTCATAAGTACGTGGAACATTTAAGATATTAGGTCGTTTTAAACTTAGATTGTTTTGATAAAAACGAGGTATCATATATAAATAATAACTAATAATATTATTAAATTTAGATTTAGATAGATTACTATAATTAACTTGAGCTAAGATTTTAGAAAGATTACCATATTTTTTACGATTTTTAGGATTAGTAGCTAAAGCTAATAAAGATAAGATATTATTAAGAGTTTCTTCTCTATTTAACTCCTCTAAACTATAATATAAAGTATTAATAAACGAAGATGTAATACGATAATTTTGACTAATAGTTATTAAACTTTGTTCAAGAGATGGATATTTAGTAAGATAACTTAAAATACTTATTTTTATATCACATATATAATCTTCAAAGATTCTAAAATCAATTGTATTAAGTAAGAAAGCGTTAGCATTTAATAGTTTACGATAGATATTATAATATTTATCTTTTAAAAGATATTTAATTAAGTCATTAGAGCATAAAGCTTTTTTACTATTATAATCTAATTCTTGCATAATATTAGATAATAATTCTTTAGTATAGTATTTAGATTCTTTATTAAAATATTTAATTAAAGAAGGACGATTTTTGATTATATCAGGAATAATATGATAGTCAGTTTGAGCGAATTTAAAAATTATATCAATAACTTTAGAATCACTTAATACTAAATTATTAAAATTAAGATCAGTTTTTAATAATAATTCTTTAATTAAAGAAGCATTTAAATTAGGAATTTCATTGGTATTATTTAGATAGTAGCTAATGGCATATTCATCTAGTTTGAAAGAAGTATTACTAACTAAAACAGTTCTTAATTCATCGTTATCATAGAAAAATTTACGTTTACTTAAAGGAATACTAGCTAATAAACGATTTAATAATTCTGAATCTTTAAACTTTTTAATATTACTAATAAACAAAACTTTATCATCTTCATTAAAGTTAGCAAGAGCAAATAGATTATCTAAAAGATAATATTCTTTCCTATTTAAACTATTAACTAAAGTAGTACATAAGTCTTTATTACATAGTAATCTTTTCTTAAATGAATTATCTATCTTACATAGATTAGTAATAGATACGATATCTAAATTAGGTAGAACATTATTTTTTAAATCATATAAATCTTGTTCAGTCAAAGATGTAATAAACTTTTCAGGATTAAAAGTTACTTTATTTAATTTTTTTATTAATTCTTTATAATAATATTTATTATTTTTCGCTAAATCTTTTAGTTTATCTAAAGATAAATCATATAAAACATCGACAACAGGAGATGAAAATAATTTTTTCTCGTTAATTAATATCTTTTTAAGATAAGTATATGGAAGACTTCTTAATAGTTGTTCAGATTTATTATTAGATATAAGATTATCAATATTATTTAATTTGAGAATTTCTTTTTGAAATAAGCTGTTTGTATTTATTAAAAGCTGGATAATAACTGAATCTTTAGGATGAAGATTTAAAATGGATTCTAGTTTATCTATAGATAATAAATTTAGTAAAGGATGATTTTTTTGATAGTTGTTATCTAGTTTAGATAAATAGATATTTAAGAATGTTTCATTATTAATTAATTCTTCAGGATTAGGACAAGAATAAGCAAATTCTTCAATAGTATTTAAATTATATAATTTTAAGATACTAAGATCTTCTAAAATATGTTTTTTACTTTCGGGTTTTAATGTTGAAAAACTTAAACCTTTCTTTATTAAAAGATTATCTATTGCGGAATCACGTCTTAAAAAAGTTATTTCTTCAGGAGTTAAATCATTAATTATTTCAGATAAAGATAATAACTCATCACTTTTTAAAAGACTATTTTTTATTTTTTTAGAATATGTTAAAAGAGTTAAACGAGGTTTATGACAATTAGAAGTTAAAGACAAAAGCATAGAACCAGATATTTTAGTTGAATCTAGTAAATTAATAAACGCTTCTTTAGTTAGTTCTTGATTAAGGTAGTCAGTTTCTTTATATTTATTTGAAGCATAAAGATATGGATATAACATCGAAGTGTTTTCTTGGTTAAATCTAAAGCTTTTATCAAGTAAATGACTATTTATTTTCGCAAGTAAATTACGTGCTTTTTGTTCATTATTTTTGTTTGTTTCTAATTCTTTAAATAATTTTTTTATAGATTCTTGTTCTTGCATAATGCCAACTCCCTATTCTAAAAATATTATAGCATTAATCAAAATTAAAAAAAAGGAATTTTTAATTCCTTATCTTAGTTATTTTTCTTTAGGATGAGTTAAAGCATTTTCGGCCATTAGAATAGCGTCTTCTAAAGTATTTGTACAAGCAAGAAAACCACTTGAATGGACAAAACGAGCTGTCTTAATTTGAGAAGTATTAGCTAATTCTTCATCATGAAGTCCTAAAAATGATGGATCAAAACAACAAACCAATTCTTTAGAATGTTCATTTATTGTCATTGGCTTGATGTTATATCCTCCTCTATTAGATGGGAAGATGACTACTTTAATTTCTTTAGCTAAAGGATTTTTGGAATTAAAAATAGCATCTTGATATGGCATATATTCATCTAAAATTAAAATGTGATTTTGAACATTAGGGATGATAGATTCAACTTTTTTAGTTGCTTCGATTTTAGCTTGTTCTTTTTTTATAAGACGATCAAAGATTGTTTCAGCAAGAGAGCAAGCGATTAAAAAATTATCGTCATTGTCTACTTCTTCATTCCAAGCTTTATTAAATAAATCAATTATTTTATCTAAATCAATTAAACTATATGGAGCATCGATTTTAGGAAATAAACCATTATCGATACCATCAATTTGCATGACTAATTTTTCATCTATCGTTTGCCATAAAGTAGCATAATCTTCACTAATAGTTTTTAAATAATCTTTACCAAATTGTTGCCAAAGTAAACCGAAAGAACAATATTTTATTTTTTCATTACGCCATTTGGCATCTGGACCATGATGATCGTAAGAACCAAAACCGATATCATAGACAATACTATTTTCATTAATCTCTTCAGGAACATAATTAACACGACAAACAACAGGATTATCTATTATCTTAGATAGAAAAACCGTACTAAAGACATCATCTGGATGAAATGTTGATGAATGAGTGATAAGATTAGCTTCTTTAATATTTTTAGTTATTTTAATAGACATTATTTTTCCTTCTTTCTAGTTGTTGTAAAACGCGCAAACTTAGTTAATTCAAAAATTAAAATTGGTACTATAGAAACAAGTACGGAACTACAATAATTTTTAAGACCAATATTTCTAGTTGTAAAATAAGTAAAATAGTTAATACCAATAGTTATAGCTATACTTAATAATAGATATAAATCAATTTTGATATTCTTTAAAGATTTAAAGATATTATAAAGAATATTGTGTTCACTATATAATGAGTAAGTCATAAATAGATTAATATAAGTAAAACTAATTAAATAAATTGTATTAGCGAAGTTAAGTGAAACACCTTGAGCTAAAGTAAACATATAAGGAATTGATAAAGTAAAGGCAATACAAAATGATTCAATAATAGTTATAAATATTTCTTGAGAACCAATAAAGATAGATGTTGGTTTTGGTTTTCTAGTAGCTATATCACTATCAAAAGGCATTGTTTTATATACAGTTTCATTAATAATAATCGTAAATACTTTAAGAATAAGAATTAATAAGAGATTACTATAAGTTGGAAAACCAGCAATATTAAAAATAATGTAACATAGAAGTAAAGGTAAATAAGTAGTGATATTATATTTAATAGTTCGAATATAATTATCGGCTAGTCCCCTTGCCTGATATATTTTGTCATATGCATTTGTTAAATCAGTAAATTCATAATATGTAAGATTTTTATTTAAATCATTTAATAAGTCTTTATTGGAAGTATTAATAATAATATTCTTTTTTAAAAGTTTTTTATCGACTTCAGATTCTGATATGACTTTTATTTTAGTTTTTAGTTTTTTAGTAGTAAGAATTATAACATTAATACCTGCTCTATTGAATTTTTTAATGAGATTTGAATTATATTGGTCAGTAACAATAGTTTTGATATGAGAATACTTTTCTTCATCTTTAAAACTAGTTAAATATAAAGTATTAATACTTAAGGGCATTGTAATAAAAGCAATAGCTAAAGATTTAAGAATAATATTTAATGATGAGTTTGATTCAGTATTATGCGTATTAATTATTAAACATATAATAAAGATTAAAAGTGATAAACAATATAAAAAAAGATTAAATTTTTTAGCTTGATGATATAGTTCTTTTTTGTAACAATCTTTATTCTTTTTATTTTGATAAATTTTAAGTAAAATAATTAAAAATAAAATGATAAGTGCAATAATAATACTTACTTTACTCATATGTATCACCTATTTCATTATAACACAAAAAAGATGTGTTTTAAGCACATCCTTTGTAATAATTAAGTTAATCAACATAAACGATATTAGCTGTTACAATCGTATTATCAGTTAAGGTGATAGTCGTCTTTTTAGGACGAGATTTTATTTCTTGAGATGCTGCGGTATATCCACCAGGGACGAAGACAGCACTACCAACTTTAAAACCTTTATAATCAGTTATTTCTTTATTTCCTTGATAAACGTTATATTTATATCTTAAAACCATATCCATACCACCTTCACCCATATGTTCAGCAGTAAATTTAATAGTATAAGTATCATTAACGATTATTGATTTTGTAGCTTGTTGACCATTTGATGCTGTCGCAGTAATTGTTACTTTACCTATTTTTTTGCCGGTTACTTGACCACTATTATCAACAGTAGCTATAGTGCTATCACTACTTGACCATGTTATATTTTTTTCGGTTGCATAACTTGGAACAAGAACAGCTGTTAATTTTATTTTACTACCAACCATAACATTACTTGGTCCACTAATTAATAGTTTTTTTAGTTCTACTGGATCTTTTGATTCAGTTCTTTTTTTATTAATTGTAATTTCACATGTTGCTTTATATAAGCCATCAGTTGTAGTTACAGTTATTGTTACGGTTCCAGGAGAAATAGCACTTATTAAACCATTTTCATCGACTTTAGCAATTTTATTATCACTAGATTCCCAAATAAGGTTTTCTGTAGAATAACCATCTGGTAGTGATTTAACAACTATTAATCCAGTTTCATTAGTGGCTAAATCGATGTTAGATGTATCTAGAATAATACTATCAGAAGAAGTATTAGACCAGTGGGCCTTTAAAGTAAAATCTTTTGTTACTTTTTCATTAAAATCATATTCTTTATCATCTAAGAACCAACCAGCAAATTCATAATTTTCTTTAGTTGGATCTTCAGGTTTAGTTAACTTTTCATTTTCTTTAACTTTGACTTCTTTTACTTCTGAACCACCATCTGAATCAAAAGTAACTATATATTCTTTAGAGCATCCTTTAACTAATAAGAAAGCTAAAGCGATAAGCAAGATTACACCAATAATACTAATTATTATTTTTTTATTCATTTTTTTTGACCTCTTTTCTATGCGACATTTTCAACAATTAAAATTATATCTTAATGAAGATAGGCTTGTCAATGAAACATATAGTTAGAAAAGCAAAAAAAAGAAGAGTCTAGCTCTTCTTAGTTATTAATTAAATCTTTTGTAATATATAGCAACACCACTAGCAACTAATAGAGATGCACCAGCTAAAGCAATGTACATAACTGCGTTATCGATTGTATCTGGAGCTTCTTCTTCTGCTACTTTAGTTTTGTATACAATATAAACAGTAGTATTTTCTGTTAATTCAGCTTCTGGATCGAATTCATTTTTTAAATCTTCATCAGTATATAAACCAACTAAATCAACATCTTTATCAGTTAAAGCTTTTTGAATTTCTGCTACTTGATCTTCACTTAAAGCATATGTTGCAGGTAAAGTATATGATAAAGGTTTTTCTAATTTAACTTCTTTACCATCTTTCATAACTTTAACTGTAACTGTTACTTTCTTAACATTTTCTTTATAAGTTTCTTCATTCCATACTTCAGCAGCAGGTGTTTCATCTTCAGGTTGTTTTTCTAATAAAACAATTCCTTTTGGAACTACAACAACTTTAATTGTTTGAGTTACTGGTTCTACTTCTTCATCACCTTCCCAAGTGATTTCGTAAGTAAATTCCAAATTTATTCCTGCTTCAGCAGCTGCTTTTAAATCTTCTTCTTTAAAGCCAATATAGTCATCAAAACTTGAATTACTTACTGATTTTTCTTTAATTTCTGCTACTTCTTCACCATTAAATTTAACAGAATATTTTGTAGCATTTTTAGCATTTTTAACTCTAAAACCAATCCATGCATAACCATCTGGACGACTAACAGATTCAGACGAACCATTATCAAGTAGTTGGAATTTTGCTACTTCATAAGTGATAGTTACATTACTTAAATCAGTTTTATCAAGAAATCTAGTTGTTTCATCCTCTTCTGATTTTAAAGTATTAACATTTGTAATATCAGTTACATCGTCAAGTTCAATAGCATCAGCTGCATGAACTCTTGGCATTACAACTACTGCTGTAATAAGCATTAATACTAATAATAATTTTTTCTTCATATATTTCTCTCTCCTTCTATTTTTATTTAAATTATTATTAAAATAATTATACCCCCCCCGAGAGAAAAAAGCAATCACCAAAAAAGAAGAGTTTGCACTCTCCTTAGTTTTTATTAATTAAATCTTTTATAGTATACAGCAACACCACTAGCAACTAGAATTGATGCACCAGCTAAAGCAATATACATAACTGCGTTATCAATTGTATCTGGAGCTTCTTCTTCTGATTCTGCTGCTTTAGTTTTGTATACAACATAAATTGTAATATCACTTGTTATATCTTTTGTTGCATCAAATTCAGTTTTTAAATCTTTATCAGTATATAAACCAACTAATTCTAAATTATCATCAGATAATATAGCTTTCATTGCAGCTACTTTATCATCTGTTAATCTTTTAGTATCTATTAAAGCATATGATACTGGTTCTTCTAATTCAACTTCTTTACCATCTTTAATAACTTTAACTGTTACTTCAGCTGGTCTTACTTCTTCGTATTTTGCAGCGTTCCATACTTCTTTTTCACCTTCTGAAGCACTATCATAATTTTGAGCTTGAAGTGTGATACCTTTTGGCATAATAACAATAGTTATTGATTGTGTAACAGGTTCAACGCCATTTTCACCTTTCCATTCGATTTCATAAGTGAATTCTAAATTTTTACCTGCTTTAGCTGCTTCTTCTAATTCAGTAGCATTAAAACCGATAAAATCTTTAATTTCAGCTGCATCTTGTTCATCATCTGGATCGCCACCATTAAATGTAACAACATACTTTGTTGCATTTGTAGCTTGTGCAACATCTAAACCAATCCATGCATAACCTGCTGTACGACCATCTGAATTACTTTCTTGTGAACCCTCACCTAAAAGTCTAAAAGTAGCTTCATCATAAGTAATAGTTACTACACTATAATCTTCGTTATGAGAAACAGTGTCATTTTTATGACCAGATTTTAAAGTATCCTCATTTGTAATATCTGTTACTGCACCAAGAGTAATTGTCTTATCTTCTTCGGCATGAACTCTAGGCATTACGACTACTGCTGCAATAAGCATTAATACTAATAATAATTTTTTCTTCATCTTTTTTCTCTCCTCCTATTTATTTAAATTATTATTAATAATATTATATACCCCCCCCGATATAAAATGCAACAACAAAAAAGAAGAGTGTTAAAGCTTTTTTAAAATGTCTCATCTTGATTTTTTTAAAATGTCCCATCATCTATCAAAACACACAGATATTTATTGATAGGCAAATCATTGACAATAGGCAGTAATAATTCGCCATACTTATTGTAATATCTTATTTTTAAGATATTACAACTTTTATAAGAATTGTTACTGGGTTCCTATTGTCAATGAGGAACTATCGATAAATTCATTATATTAAAATGGGACATTTCTAAAAAATCTTAACACAACAAAAAAGAAGAGTTTGCACTCTCCTTAATTTTTATTAATTAAATCTTTTATAGTATACAACTACACCGCTAGCTACTAGAATTGATGCACCAGCTAATGCGATGTACATAACTGCATTATCAACTGTATCTGGAGCTTCTTCTTCAACTTCTGAAGCTTTTTCTTTAGTTTTGTAAGCTACATATACTGTTACATCTGCGTTTATTTCGTCAGTTTCATCAAATTCAGTTTTTAAATCTTCATCAGTATATAAACCAACTAATTCTAAATCTTCATCAGTTAAAGCAGCTTTGATTTCAGCCATTTGGTCATCAGTTAATTTTCCAGGTTTTACTAAATCATATGATAAAGGTTCTTCTAATTCAACTTCTTTACCATCTTTCATAACTTTAACTGTTACTTTGGCTGGTCTTGCTTCTTCATATTTTGCAGCATTCCATACTTCTTTTTCATCTTCTTGAGATTGAAGAACGATTCCTTTTGGAACTACAACAACATTAATTGTTTTAGTTATTGTTTCTCCTTCAGACTCTGATTCTGGTGTAATAGTTAATGTAAAAGTATATTCAATGTTTTTACCAGCTTTGGCAGCTTCGTTTAAAGAGTTTTCGTCAAAGTTAACATAAACATAGACATCTTTATCTTCATCGCCATGAACTTCTCCAGCTGTAACGACATCTCTATCTAATGTTACATTTTTTAAATCATATTTTGAAATGCCATCTGTTGGTAGTGTTATTTTAAAACCAACCCATGCTTTGTTTGCTGTACGTCCACCAGTTCCATCTAAAAGTTTAAATGTAGCATCATCAAAAGTAATAGTTGTTGTATCACCTTCAGTATCTACTTTAGCCGAACCAGTTTTTAATGTGTCACTTTGAGTATTATTACCAATTACGACATTCAACGCTTCAGCAGCGCTAACTCTTGGCATTACAACTACTGCTGCAATAAGCATTAGAACTAATAATAATTTTTTCTTCATATTTTTTCCTCTCTTTCTATTTTTATTTAAATTATTATTAAAATAATTATACCCCCCCCGAGAGAAAAAAGCAATCATAAAAAAAAGAAGAGCTTTACTCTTCTTAGTTTTTATTAATTAAATCTTTTGTAATATACAACTAGACCACTAGCTACTAAAATTGATGCACTAGCCAAAGCAATATACATAATTGCGTTATCAATTGTGTTTGGAGTTTCTTCTTTTGATTCTTGTTCTTCTTCAATTTCAGTAAGTGCTTTAATTGCATCATTTAAAGTAGTAGTTGCTACATCTATACTAGATTGTTCATCAGCTTTTAAAGTTCTAGATATTGCTTTAGCAGCAGTTAATGCTTCTTCTAATGCTTTAATGCTTTCTTCTGTATATTTAGTTTTATCAACTTTTTCAGCTTCTGCAATAACTTTATCTAATGCAGTGTAATCAACATCTTTTAATACAACATTACCATTTTCATCAGCTTCATAATTAGAATTTTCTAAATATGTGTCAATGTTTGATGTTTCAGAAAAATTACCACCAGTAATATCTAAAGTGTCTTCTTCATCATTATAGAATAATAATTCAGCATCAAAATCGCCACCTTCAACTTCTAATGTTGCTTTGCCAGTAGTACTATTTTGGTTTGTGATTAATGAATTATGACCTTCTTCTCCGTTAGTTTTAAATTCACCATCACTGATTGTCATAGTACCAGCATTTTGAATTACTGAGAAATCATGATTTTGAATAAATTCACCACCACTAATAGTAGCTGTTCCGTTATTAGTTAATCCCCAAGATTGAGCAACACCAGTAGAAATTGTACCACCAGTAATACTTATAGTACCAGCATTGTGAATAGCTGCAGCATTTGTAGTATTTGAAGTAAATGTACCACCTGATACAGTCATTTCTCCATTATTACTAACAACTGATAGTCCATTACCTGCAGTAGATAGTATACTAAATGTACCTCCTTGAATTTCAAGAGTTCCATTATTAACTACTGTAGAAACATTTTTAGTACCTGTTGCTAGTTCAACTTTACCAGCTTTAGAATTACTAGTATCAATAATAGTTAGATGGCCACCAGTTCTTACATCTATTGCTGAAGCATAAGCATTTTCACCACAATTAGTACCATCACACCAGTTAGTTAATTTATGACCATTTAGGTCTAATATAACGGTTTCATTAGCATTAACCTCTAATCCAGCATTTGAATCGTTAGTTAATTTAACTGTAATAGCATCTGTTCCGCTAACTTCAGCTTCCCAACTACGATTTACCCAACAACTAGGATTTGAGTTATCAGTACAAATAGTTGCGGCATTAACACTCATGACTGCTCCAACCGTTGCACATAAAGCAAATACAAGCATTTTTAGATTTTTCATTTTTTTCTTCCTTTCTTTTTATTTCGATATCGCGTTGTCGTTAATACAATTCTACCCCCGGTCAACACTTGTCAATAATTTAAAGAAAAAAAGAAGAGTTACACTCTCCTTAATTTTTATTAATTAAATCTTTTATAGTATATAGCAACACCACTAGCAACTAATAGAGATGCACCAGCTAAAGCAATGTACATAATTGCGTTATCGATTGTATCTGGAGCTTCTTCTTCAGCTACTTTAGTTTTGTATACAACATAAACAGTAGTATTTTCTGTTAATTCAGCTTCTGGATCGAATTCATTTTTTAAATCTTCATCAGTATATAAACCAACTAAATCAACATCTTTATCAGTTAAAGCTTTTTGAATTTCTGCTACTTGATCTTCACTTAAAGCATATGTTGCAGGTAAAGTATATGATAAAGGTTTTTCTAATTTAACTTCTTTACCATCTTTCATAACTTTAACTGTAACTGTTACTTTCTTAACATTAGTTTTGTATGTTTCTTCAGTCCATTCATATTTTGGTTCTTCTTCTGTATAATCTTTTGCTTGAAGAACGATTCCTTTTGGTACTACAACAACTTTAATTGTTTGAGTAGCTACTGGTGATTCTTCTCCGTCTTCACTATATAGATATAAAGTAAATATTGATTCTAAATTTTCACCTTTAGCTGCAGCTGCTGTTAATTTAGTAGCATCAAAGCCATAGTATACATCAACAGTTTTGTCTTCAGGAAGTGTTGTTTCAGCAACTAATGCAGTACCATCTTGTTTGATTTCATATTTTGTAGCACCATCTTCTGGTAATGCTATTCTGAAACCAATCCAAGCTTTGTCTGCTGGACGATTATCATCATCTCCATCTGTTGTTCCTTCAATAATTTTAAAAGTGTCATTTTCATAAGTAATAGTGTAATTACCATTTTCATCTGGTGTAAGGGTTTGCGCATGAGCATCACTTTTTAATGTATCAGTATTTGTAATATCTGTTACAGTTGCTTTTACATCGTCTGCCGCATGAACTCTTGGCATTACAACTACTGCTGCAATTAACATTAATACTAATAATAATTTTTTCTTCATTATATACTCTCTCCTTCTATTTTTTAAATTATTATTAATATCATTATACCCCCCCCGAGAGAAAAAAGCAATCATAAAGAGATAGTAAATAGAAAAAGAGTAAAGCAAAAAAAAGAGCCCATATAAAGGCTTTATTTATATAATAATTTTTTTAAACTATCATCTTTATGTTCAAGATAAAATTCGGTATCAAATAAATCATGAATTATTTCTTCACGAGATTTTAATTCTTTCTTCTTTTCAATAATCTTAGCTTTTTCTTTTAATAAAGTTCTCTTCTTAGAATGAATCTCAGAAATAGCAGAATTTTTTTCTTTTTGTTCAACTTTTTCATTTCTTTTAGCATCTTGAATTTGAGCTTTCTTTTGATAATCACATACTACATAGACACTACCAGCTATTGCTGGAATAGCAAGAATTGTTGAAATAAGACCAGGATTTAAGCTTAATAAAGTATTAAAAGATGAAACGTTAATATAACTTAATAAGTTTTTTAAAGTAGGTGCTGAATAAGCAAAATAACTACCAATTATAGAAGCTGCTAATAAAACAGTTTTAGCTTTACCAGCTTTACTAGATTGCGAGTTATTACCTCTTTCGACACTTTTATAATTAACATACAAAATACCTAGTTCTAAACCAATTATAACTAAAAATAAAGGGTTTAAAGTAGATAATAGTAATAAACATACTATACCAAATGCTTTATCTGATAAAGCATCTAAAATACTGCCAAAAAAACTTTGAACATGAAGACGACGAGCTAAGAAGCCATCAATAAAGTCTGTAGAAAAGAAACCAATAGCTGATAAGGCGGTAGCAAAAGCACCATAAGTAGCAAAGATTGGTATAATAGCAATAGTTCCTAAAGAACGAATAAAAGTAATAAGGTTAACTAAGACTTTATTACGAATATTTTTTTTACGAGTTTTTTCGTCTTTTTCAATGTTAATGAACTTATCTTTTTTCTTCATATTGCATTTACTCCTATCGAATTCATATAATAACAATGGTTTTAGAAATTGTCAAACTTTAATATTAACAAACTGTAAGTGATATTGCATGTAGGCGTTAGAAATAATTATTTCGGAAATACAATCATCACTTGAACGAACTAAAACTTCAGTATCTAATTTTTGATAAACTATATTATATGTATAATCGATATATGGTTCATTATTTATCTCTTCTGGTTTTACATCTTTAATTAAATTAAATATATATTCGGGTTTTAAGAAGTCAGCATTTACATTAGCAAAGACTTCTTTTTTAGTACTTTCGTTATATTCTTTATTTTCAGGAAGAACACATTTTCCTGTTTCTTTATCTTTATTTATTGTACCATCACATTCGTATTTATAAGTTTTATCAGTCATACTATCAAATATGTTATAAATATAATCGTAGTTATTTTTTAATAAATTACTTTTTTGAGTTTCGTAGTCTATCTTTTCTTTTTCTTTTTTAGGTTCGGTTGTGGGAATTGGTAATTCGATATCACTTTCTTTTTCAAACCATTTATCAGGAGCAAAGAAGATGATAAAGATTAAACAACCGATGATTAGTAAGGCATAAATTATTAAGCCGATTATTCTTTTTTTAGTCATTATTTAACAATACTATATAGGACTTTTTCTTTAGATAGACCATTGATGTAATCTAATGCTGACATTTCTTTTTTACCAAAGGGTTTAACTCTAGTAATATAAACTACTTTGTCTTTAGTACATATACCAATATTATCTTTATTTATTTCACAAATAGTTCCGGCTGAAAAAGAACTATCTTTATCACCAATATAACATTCAGTTATTTTTACTTCTTGATCATTTATTATTGTATTAGCTTTGGGCCAAGGATTTAAGCCACGAACTTTATTATAAACTTCTTGAGCAGTTTGATTAAAATCAAGATGTTCTTCTTCACGAGTTATATTATAAGCGTAGGTAGCTTTACCATTATCTTGAGGAATTCTTTCGTTTGTTCCATTAATAATTGATGGTAATGTTTCTAATAATAAATCACGACCAATTATACTTAATGTATCATGAAGGGTACCAACATTATCAGTATTTTTTATAATATATTCTTTGGTTGATATTATGTCACCAGTATCCATATTCTTGTCCATATACATAATTGTAACACCAGTTTTTTCTTCACCATCGATAATGGCGTGATGAAGTGGTGCTCCACCTCTTAATCTTGGTAGTAATGAGGCATGAACATTGATGCAACCTAGTCTTGGGGTATTTAAAATTATTTCAGGGATTATTTGACCATAAGCACATGTAATAATAATATCAGCCCCACTGTTAATTACTTCATCATAATCATTTCTTATTTTAGTTGGTTGAAAGACTTTGATACCATGACTTAAAGCAACTTTTTTGATTGGGGGCATTTCTAACTCATGATGACGACCTACTTCTTTATCTGGTTGAGTTACAACTAGAATAACATCGGTGTTTTGAATTAACATTTCTAAAATAGGAACGGCAAAATCAGGAGTTCCCATAAATATAACTTTCGTATTTTTCATTTTATCACCTTATCTATTATAACATTTATATAACATTTATTTTCTTCTATTTTCACTTATTAGTGTCATATCTTCTGTAAGTTCTTTAATACGTTCTACTAGACGACGGGCTTTTACTTCATCATCACTATATTTATTAGTATTTAAATGACCTTCTAGTTCATCAAGAGTTAAGTTAGAAGTAAAGAATGTTGTTTTGTAATTATTCATTCTTTTTTGAAGGATTGGACCTAAGATTTCATCTCTACCCCATTCAGTAACTCTTTCAGCGCCAATATCATCTAGTAATAATAGATCAACATTTTCTAAATAATCTATATAATCAGCAAAATTATCAAAATCACTTTTTAAATTACGAAGTAGTTCTGGAAAATATACAATTTCTGTTGTAACTCTTTTTTTACTTAATTCATTAAATAAAGCAGCAATTAGATATGTTTTACCACTACCAAAATTACCATGTAAATATAAGCCTTTAAATTTGCCATTACGATCATATTCATCATAAAAATTTTTTAACCATTTAATAACATGAATTCTTTTTTTATCAGTAAGATCTAAATCTGCCATACTAGCATTAGCTAGTTCTTTTTCACGAGTTGGTTTATTTTTTTCTGATGTTTGAGCTTCTTTTTCATATTTACAAGGAGCATATGAAAAAATAACACTATTATTTTGTTTTTCAGGATAAAAAATATGACCTTCTAATTTATTTTGGCAATATATTAAACCAGAACAATTACTACAATTATTTATTTCAGATAATGTTCTTTCTAGGGAAGATGTATATTTCATTGCTTCTTCATCTTTTAAACCAAGCTTTTTTACTAAAGCACAAAATTTTTTATCTTGGCAAGCATTCTGATAATTTTCTTTTAAAGCTTTTTCGTTATATTTTTCCATAATATCACCTAAAATCTTTTAATAAATCTTCTAATTCAGATAGTTCTTCATCACTTATTTCTTCTTTTTTAATTTCTGTATTAAACCATACTGGTTCGTTAGAAGATACTTTTTTATTAGTTTTATTTTCTATTTTCTTAATTATTTTAGCATTTTCTTTTTTGGCTAATTCCATAGCTTCTTGAACAGTTTTAATATTGCATCTTTTCCATTGACTAGCAATAGTTTCGATATAAGCTTGATTTAATTTATTATTGTTTTTCTTTAAGGCATAATCGATAAGGACATTAACAACAGCTGGTGGTAGTTCTAAATCAATCATTAAACATTCAAGAATTTTTAAATCGTGAGCAGTTGGTTTGGCACCTTTATTTTTTAGACGTAAAAAATCATATGGGGTGGTATTTTCAAACATATAAATAATTTTACCTAAAGCTGAGGTATCACCTTCAGGAGTTTTTAAGTATTCTGGTTGTGTACGATAAACTAAGGTTGGTAGTTTACCATTGTTATTATATTGATAATATTTACGAGCATTTTTACGTAGTTCTTCTTTATCAAAAGTTCCTTTATCAGTTATAACAACACGGAGTAATTCAATCATTTTTAAAGTATCTAAATCATAAATAAAAGCTAGTTGTTCAATTAATTCTTTAGTTTTTTTGGTTAATGCATTTGCTTTTACTAGACCTTTAGGCATTGAAGATAGCAATAAATCAAAGTCAATAGTATTTTCGAGATTAATATTTAAAGTCGATTTTTCACGAGCTTCAATAGGTTCGAAATTAGAAGATGATTTGTAAGTATTATTTAATTCTTTAGATATATCATTATAATCTTTTAAATCTATTTTAGGTAGTTCATATTCGTTAATGATTAAATCGTATTCGGTTTTACCAATATTATTGTATAAAGTTATATTAAAGATTGGGGAAGAAAAGAATTCTTTAGGACTTAAAGGAGAATATAGTTCATAAACGTAAGAATTAGGTTCACCCTCTTTTAAATAAGTTTTTAATAATCCTACTCCTTCTAAAGATTCTCGAGCTAGTCTTAGAACTTCTAAACTACTTTTCATAATTGTCATTAAATGATGATGTGTATGATCAGAACTCATAATATCTAATAAGTTAATATCTCTTAATAAAGTAAAATAAAGACTGACTGCTATGGGTCCAATTATTGGTTCATATAAAGAAATAATATTTTTTTTATCGTCTTCAGTTATGATAGATTTATTAACAACAGTATAAGTATCAGCTGGTAATAAAGATATTATTTTCATAAGACCACACCCTTAATATGTATTATAAACTACATTTTTTTATTTTAAAAGAAGAAAAGGACTTAACAGCCCTTTTCTTCACCTTCTTCACAATCATTGTTTAAATAGCGAGAAATTAATTTTGAATAAGTATCTAATAATTTTTCATGTTCTTCTTCTGTTAAATCACGTAATGATTGATCTTCAGCTAATTCATGTTTGTCTACTGTACCTTCATGGAAATCAACGATTTCACCTTCTAGAATAGCAACAACTGTCGGAGTATTTAATCTTTTTACACCAGTATCTATCTTTTTACCTTTAGATGTGTATAATACATATTCTTGTAAGTAATTAGCTAAGGAAGTTATAACTTCGTAATAAGCATTTGAAGATGCTTCTTTAGTCTTTTTAGCTTTGTTCTTTTCATTTAAAGTATAAATATCACGTAAGTCATTTTCTTCTTTATCATTAGGTCTGATATTAACATAATATATTTTATCTAAGCTATTAACATCCATAGCTTCTAGTAATGTAGGTACTGCTATACGACTATATGGATCAGCCGCATAACCGAAGTAAATAATACCTGAACCTGAATCTAAGATATCAACAGCTTCATCTAAAGTAATATAAACGATATTATTATCTTCCATAATACTTATTTTTTTATTTTGCGTACCATTGGCACGAGTTGTATTATTTAAAGTTTCGTATTCTTCTTTAAATGTACGTTCATCATCGGTCATAGTATAACCAGGTGTATTATTATCGTCTTTATGTTTATTATATTGAACAGTTAAGTAACCACCTAAAAAGATAATAATAATTAGGATTGCAGCTAATAAAGTACGAATATAACTACCCTCTTCTTCTTTTCTTGGTTCACTTTTTTTATCTTTTTCAACTTTAGCTTCAACTTTGATATTTTCTTTTTTAGGTTTTATGGTTTTAGTTTTTTTAGTAGCTTTGGTTGTTTTAGTTTTTTTATCATCACTTTTATTTTGTTTTGTCTTTTTATTTTTTGTTTCTTCTTTTGCCATATTATTTCTCCTTACATCAATGTTTATATAACATTGAAAACTATTAATATTATAACAATTATATTAAAAATAGTAAAACAATTTTGTTTTTTAAAAGAATAGCTATTCAGTGATTTTATTACAGACAACCGAATCAAAGTTCATCTTTTTATTACCAATTATAATATCTTTACTTGTAGTTGCATCACAAACGATAATACTATAATCAGAGAATTTATATAGGTTAGAATCGTCAGTATCATTATGAATTACTTCTAATGGATCATTATATAAATCTTCTATTTGTAGTTTATTACTTGATAGAGCATTAGCTAGTTCGTATTGATTATCGGGATAGTTAATAAAGATGTTTTGAAGACAATAAGTATAGATATCGTGTTCTAAGCTATTATATACTAATCTTTTTTCTGAACATGTATTTTCTGATGTTATACCAACTTTAAAAGCATTTAAGTTGATGTTACTTACGACTTTAGCTTCATCCATATAGATAACATATTTGTTATTAGAATTTTCTAAGTTTTTAATTAGACCAACAATAACAATGTCATCATAGATATCATAATCGTTTAATTCTTCAGTATGATTTTTGAAAAGAATTCTTAAAGTTATGTTATCAGCAAAACTAACTTCACCATTTATTTTAATACTACTTGCTTCATATGGTTGCATTTCTAAGTAGTTTTGACCAGTTTTTTTGCTTATTTTACCTTTTAATTTAATATATTTGTTTTTATATTCAGAATAATTAGAAACAATAGAATTTAAAAATGAATTAGAGTCAATAGCTTCAATATCTTCAGCATCACACATATAACCGTTATTATTAAATAAATCAAAAATGAATACTTTTTTATCTTTATTACATTGCCATACTCTTAAACCTAATGAATTATATACTTTAGTATTACCGACATTAGTTATATTGTAACTAAATACAGGGATATGTTTAAAAGCTAAAGCAGATAAACCATCAATTACTAATGAGACTAAAAAGGTTGCAAGAAAAACAAAGATAATAGCATAAGCTTTTAAATGGAATGTACGAATGATATTGATTGTTAATAATACAATAGCTATAAGCCACATAATCGGTCTTATAGGTGTTGCTTCATTTACTGAAACAGCTAATATTATTATAATTATACTTATTATTAGTGATAGATAGTTAATATCTAGTTTATTTTTTTTCTTTTGCGTTTTATTTTTCATAATGTTTACTCCCTATACTATTAGTATAATAAAAAATGCAAAAAAAAGCCATAAATTTTAGAATTTATGGTTTTTTTTATTGTTTAACTAAAATTAGTTAATAGCATCTTTAAGTTTGCTTCCTGCTTTAAATGAAGCAACATTTTTAGCAGGGATTTTAATAGCTTCTTTAGTTAAAGGATTAATACCTTCTCTAGCAGCTCTTTTTTTAGAACTGAATGTTCCGAAACCAACTAGAGCAACTTTTCCTTCTTTTTTAAG
>CANRNY010000004.1 GCA_947632085.1 uncultured Bacilli bacterium
AATATTAAAGTAAGACTTTATCGAAGTCGTCAAATATTAAAAGATTTTTTAAAGGAGGAATAATATGAATTATAAAAATCAAATAAGTAAATATAATGTAGATAAAAATATTGATAATGAAATTATTAATTATATTCAAAAAAAGAAGAATAATTATATAATTAAAAATGCTTTCTTATTAGCTTTGATGTTTATTACTATTACAACAACAATTGTCAATGCTGACAGTATAAAAGAGTTTATAAGGAATTTAGGTAGTAAAACAATTGAAAGTAATAACCAAGTAGTTACTTTAAATGATATTCAAATTACTAATACTGGTTTAGATAATCTTGTTATCGATTCAAAAGATATTCATAAAAGCGTTAACAATGTCACATTAAAAGATATAAGAAATATTTCTAAAGTAAATGTCTTAGGTTTTTCTAAGGGCAGTTATTCTTATTCATATGGTGACCTAAATAGTGAATCAAAAGTAGGAACAATGTATATTAACTTTGAAGTACCAATTGATTGCGAAGAAAAGTGTAGAATTCTTCAAGGACATCATGATAAATATATTATTGGTCGTGCTGTTATATATACAAAGAATTATGAAGGAGATTTAAGAGATACTGATGTTCATAATTATGGTGAAACAACTACTTTACAAGAAATAGCTAATATAAAAACTCCAGTTATTATCATTAGTACCCATCCAAATAATAATCCTAAAGAAGATTTAGTAATTGATATATCATTTAATTATGAAAATGTTTCATATTCTATTTGTGCATATAACATTGAACAAGAAGAATTACTCCAATATATTAATGATCATTTAAAATAAGAACCTTGGCTCCTTTTCGTCATCTTTACAAATATCCTGTCAAAGTATATTGTAAAAATTATTCAAAAACAATTAATATGTTACAATGTAAATATAAGGAGGACTACTATGAAAAAAGGTTTAATTGTAGTTATTGTTATTGTTGCTATTTTAGCAATTATTGGAATTGGTATTGGTTCATCTTATAATGGACTAGTAACTTTAAAAGAAGATGTTGATAGTCAATATTCAAATATTGAAGTTCAACTAGAAAGAAGAGCAGATTTAATCCCTAACTTAGTAAATACTGTAAAAGGTTATGCTAAACATGAGGAAGATACTATTGAAATGGTTACTACAGCTCGTGAGAACTTACTTAAAGCTAATACTGTAGATGAAAAATCTAAAGCTAATGAAGAATTAACAAACGCTATTAATGCTTTAATGGTTGTTGTAGAAAATTATCCTGATTTAAAAGCCAGTGAAAACTTTATTAATCTTCAAGATGAGTTAGCTGGTACTGAAAACAGAATTTCAACTACTCGTCGTGATTATAATGAAGCTGTAAAAGCTTATAATACTAAAATTCAAAAATTTCCAAGTAATATGATAGCTGGAATGTTTAATTTTGAAAAAGCTACATATTTTGAAGTAGAGGAAAGTAAAAAAGAAAATCCAACTGTTGACTTTAGTTAAGAAGATTTAATCTTCTTTTTTCTTATAGGAGTATAATATGAAAAAATTCTTTTTAGTTTTAACTTTTATTGTTTTAAGCTTTTGTACTTATATAAAAGTAAATGCCTTAGTTGAACCAACTAGTGAGTTTTATGTTAATGATTACGCCAACATATTATCTGAGGAAACTGAAAATTATATTATTGATAAATCAAGTAAATTAGCCAGTTCTAGTGGTATTCAAATCGTTGTTGTAACTGTTAATAATCTAGAAGGACAAGATATTGAAACATATGCAACTGATTTATTTCGTAAATTTGGTATTGGTGACGCCAAAGAAAATAATGGTTTATTAATTTTAATATCTCTTCAAGAACGAAAAATTAGAATTGAAGTTGGTTATGGCTTAGAAGAAGTTATAACTGATGGCTTATCAGGACGTTACTTAGATAAATATTTTATTCCATACTTAAAAGAAGATAAATGGGATGAAGGAATTAAAAATGGTTATTCAGCATTTTACGAAAAATTAGACGATTATTATGTTCAAGGAAATCACGATACTGATTACGAAAATAATAATTCAAATTATTCTACCTATAGCGACCTTTACGGATATAGTATTTTATATTCACTATTTGCAAGTAGTTCTTATATATACTTTTTAACATTAAATCATAGGAAAATAGCTAAAATCAAAAAAAATAAAAAAACCAAAAGACAAAGGAAAAAATTAAAAAAAGAAAGAATAAAATTATTAATAGCAAGTATCATTTTCTTGATAGTTACAGGAGCAGAGGTAATTTTATTGAGGTATATATATACAAATTTTCCTGAGTACTATAACGAAACTTTAGGCGATAGTTTTATGTACTTTATAGCTTCTTTAATATTTATAATTATGTTTATTTTAGCTGATTTATCTTCCGCTTCTGGTAGCGGATACTCTGGTGGTGGTTCATCTAGTGGCGGATACTCTGGTGGTGGCTCATCCGGTGGTGGATACTCTGGTGGCGGTGGTTCATCTGGTGGTGGCGGAGCCTCAAGAAGTTTTTAAAGATTATAGAAATATAATCTTTTTTCTTATGTAAAATAATAAAAAACAGATTTTAAAACAATTTAAATTTTTATATAATAAAATTGTAAGGCATAGAAAGGAGAAAATAGTTATGAAAAATAAATTATTATTAATTATATTTTCTCTTTTCTTATTCTTGTTTATAAATATTAAAGTAGAAGCGTTAGTCGAACCAACTAATGAGTTTTATGTTAATGATTACGCCAATATACTATCTACTGATACAGAAAATTACATTATGAATAACTCTGTTAAGTTAGCAAGCAAAACCAATGCTCAAATAGTTGTTGTAACTGTTAAAAGTTTAGAAGGAAAAGATATTGAAATTTATGCTACCGAATTATTTCGTCAATTTGGTCTTGGAGATAAAAATGAAAATAATGGTTTATTAATTTTACTAGCTCCCAAAGAACGTGAAGTCAGAATCGAAGTTGGTTATGGCTTAGAAGGAGTTATAACAGATGGTTTAGCAGGACGTTACTTAGATCAATATTTTGTTCCATATTTTAAAAATGATAATTGGGATAAAGGTATCAAAAATGGTTATTCAGCAATTTATAAAAAAGTTTGTGATTATTATGAAATTGGTACTTCTAATGTAGAGATTGATAATGAACAAAATGAAGAAACTAGGGACTTACGATATTACAAGAATTTAAAAAGAACTCCTATACTAAATGGTCTTTTTTTAGGATTCTTTTTAGGGTTATTTATTGGTAAAAAAGATAAGAATTTTAGGAATAAATTGATTGCTCTTTGTCTTCTTGTCTTATTAGCTAACATTAATATTTATCATATATGTATAGATTACTATAACACTCATTCAGATGCTATTAGAGAATTTGTTTATGCTTTAGGTATTGAATTTACTATCGCTACTGTTACGACAATTTTAACAGCTATCTTTATTGCCCCACGCATAAAAAGAAATAACAGTTCTGGAGAAGGTTACTTAGAAAGAAGCGACCATGACATTAGTTCATTCGATAGTGGTGGATACTCTGGTGGTGGCGGTTCGTCTGGTGGTGGCGGAGCTTCAAGAAGTTTCTAAAAATCATCAATTATAATTTTTTACTTATGTAAAATAATAAAAAACAGATTTTAAAAAAAATTAATTTTTTATATAATAAAAATGTAAAGCATAGAAAGGAGAAAATAGTTATGACAAGAAATAAATTATTATTAATTATATTTTCTCTTTTCTTCTTTTTATTTATAAATATTAAAGTAGAAGCGTTAGTTAAACCAACTAGTGAGTTTTATGTTAATGATTATGCTAATATTCTATCTACTGATACAGAAAAATATATTATGAATAACTCAGTTAAATTAGCTAGTTCTAGTGGTATTCAAATTGTTGTTGTAACAGTTAAAAATTTAGAAGGGCAAGATATTGAAACTTATGCTACTGATTTATATCGCCAATTTGGTATCGGTAATAATAAAGATAATAAAGGTTTATTAATTTTATTATCTTTAGAAGAGCGTGATATTAAAATAGAAGTTGGTTATGGATTAGAAGAAGTTATAACTGATGGCTTGGCTGGTCGTTATTTAGATGAATATTTCGTTCCATTATTAAAAGATGATAGGTGGGATGAAGGTATCAAAAATGGTTATTCAGCCCTTTACCAAAAAATATGTGATTACTATGATATAAATTATGATAATATTAATGCTCAAAGATTTGATTATAGCGATGATTCTAATCCTATAGATAATGCTTTTTTTATTTCAGCTATAACAGGAATTATATATGGTATATTCTCGCAAGAGAAGAAAGACGAACCAATAAAAAAAGCTAAGAAAAAGAAAGTCTATAAACCAAAAACTAAAAAAGAAAATAAATCGCCAATAATTCCTCGAACTATTTTAGGTATTGGTAATGTTCTTATTCTATATGCCCTAATCAAAAATTATTCGTTAAAAGGAGTAATTTCCAATATTCCTTTTTGTCTTATTGTTGAGTATGTATCTCTTACTTTAACAAGAGTAGTTAAAATATTATTAAAACTAAGTACTTATCCAAGTGGTTCAGGAGGTTCACGTGGTGGATCCAGTGGTGGTTTCTCTAGCTACGATTTAGGCGGCGGTGGATTCTCTGGTGGTGGCTCATCATTCCACGGTGGTGGTGGCTCATCCGGTGGCGGAGGAGCTTCAAGACATTTTTAACAAACTAAAAGGTTATATTTATCATATAATCTTTTTATGTGAAATTTTTATGTGGACATAATAATGATTGTGTGGAGTTAAGTAACTAATCTTTTTCTGGACTTTTATATACTATATATTATATGAATTAATATTTTGGTATTAATTCTTTTAAAGAAGGAGAACTAATGAAAAAGATTTTATTTAAAGGCTGTGGCACAGCCATAGCTACACCATTTACTGAAGATGGTATAAATTATGAAGAATTTAGAAAATTAATTGAGTTTCAAATAGAAGGTCATGCTGATGCAATAATCGTTTGTGGTACTACTGGTGAATCAGCTACAATGACTACAGAAGAAAAGAAAGAATGTATAAAGTTTGCTGTTGATACAGTAAATAAAAGAATACCAGTTATAGCAGGTACAGGTGGTAATAATACAGCTGCCGCTATAAGTATGTCAAAATATGCTGAAAGTATTGGAGCTGATGGTGTTTTAGTTGTTACTCCATACTATAATAAAACAACGCAAGAAGGCTTAGTTGAACATTACAAAGCCATAGCTAAATCTATTGATATTCCTATTATTTTATATAATGTTCCAAGTCGTACTGGTTTAAATATTAATCCTGAAACAGCTTACCAATTATCTAAGATAGACAATATTGTTGCTATCAAAGAAGCTAGTGGTAATATATCACAAGTTGCTAAAATTGCTCATTTATGTCAAGATAATTTAGCAATTTACTCAGGTAATGATGATCAAATAGTACCAATTCTATCTTTAGGAGGAATCGGAGTAATTTCTGTTTTATCAAATATTTATCCTAAATATACTCATGATATGGTAGAAAGCTATTTAACTGGTAATCCTAAAAAAGCTCTAGATATGCAATTAACAGCCTTACCACTTATTGAAGTTTTATTTAAAGAAGTAAATCCAATACCAGTTAAAGAAGCCTTAAATATGAAAGGATTCAACTATGGTACACCAAGATTACCATTAGTAAAAATAACCGAACCTAATCGTTTAATATTAAAAAATAAAATGACTGAATTTGATTCTCAAAACTAATATGCTTTTTTTAAAAGCATATTTTTTTAATTTTATTAAAGCTAAATTTGTGTATTTTCTTTGTTAATTATAATACAATACGCAAAAGGAGAGGAATATATGGAAAATATTAATTTAGAAGATTTAGATAATAATTCATTATTAGAACTTCTATCAATTCTAGAAGGAATGAATGATGAACTAAAAAATAAAGAAGTAGGTGAAACCAATGAATAAATTAGAAGATCGTATTGCTAAAATAAAGAAAGAACATATTACTTTACTTAAAATGGTTAAAGATAGTTTATCTCAAAGTAAAGATAATTTTAATGAAGAAGTTGTAAAAGCTATTCAAGTTCTAAATGCTGATGAAGAGGATGTAAAAAAGTACGAAGCCTTAACTAAAGCTCAAGCATTAATTGTTAATTTAACTGAACAAATAGTCAATTCAACATCCCCTGAAGAAATAGCTAATTTACGTAAAAAATTAAATTATTATATTAATAAAATTAAAACTATCTTAAAAAATCGTAATATTGAAGAATCACAAATTGAAACTTATATTTCTAAGACAACTTCTTTTAGAAAAGATATTTCTAAATATATTAGAGTATTGAAAAGAGAAAATAACATTTCTTTCATAACTAATTCATCTGCCAACTATGATAATTTATCAATTGACGAACAAAAAGAACTCCAAAAAGTTATTCGTCGAGAAAATAGTTATAATAATAGAAGTTTAAATCCTAAGGAAAAGAAAAACAAAGGAACTGAAGCAGCTTCAAGAACACTAGCCTTAGTACCTTTATCACCTGAGATTCCTGAAAATGTTATTGAAGAAAGTTTTAGTTTAACACCTTCTTTTGAAGATGATGAAACAAATGTAACAGTATCACATAAGTCAATTTCAGAACTAGAATTTTCTGAAGTAGGTAGACAATTTGCCCATAGTGCAGCTATCTTAAGTTCGCAATATCATTTAGCACCAACTCATGATTATCATCGTAATGCACCATTGCGTAACCTAGTTAGTTTCTTCCGTAATATACCTGGTTATATTTATAATAAAAAAGCTCTTAAAGCTATGATAAAAGATAGTAATATTTATTATAGAGGAAGCGATATAATAAGTTTTATTGAATATGTCAGACAAAGAAATTCTATTAGTCAAGGATTAAAATGTATCTTTAGTCGTTCATATTTATATACAAAAGAAGCTGATTGCTTAAATCATCACAATCAATGTGCTCAATGGTTATTTGATTATTGCAAAGAACAATCATTAGAAGTACCATTTCACTATTTTGATCCGAAATTTGCTTATCGTCGAGCTTAAACCTAAGATTAAAGTCTAACTTTAATCTTTTTTTATCCATTGTCTATATTTTATATTATTCATGGTATAATAAGATAGGTGATAATATGTACAAGATTTTAAAAAATGTTTCAATCGGTGATCATATCTTTTTACTAGAAGTTGAAGCTCCATTAGTAATTAAAAATGCTTTACCTGGTCAATTTGTTATTGTTATGGCTAAAAGTGATAGTGAGCGAATCCCCCTAACTATTTATGACTATGATAAAGAAAAATCAGTTTTAAAATTAATTTATCAAGTAGTAGGATCATCAACTTTAGAACTAAGTAAAACAGAAAACGAATTATTTAGTGTTGCTGGACCTTTAGGTAAACCAAGTGAAGTTGTCCAAAATATAGACAAATATCAGAATAAAAAGATTGTTATGATTGGTGGCGGTGTTGGTATAGCACCTGTTTATCCACAAGCTAAATATTTTAAAGAACATGGTTTAGATGTCGATATTATTTATGGCGCCAAAAACAAAGATTTATTAATTATTTTAGATGAATTAAAAGATGTTTGCCATAACTTAACAATTGTTACAGATGATGGCTCCTATGGTATGAAAGGTTTAGTAACTGATGCTCTAAAAGCTCATCATGATTATGACTTATGTATTGTTATGGGTTCAACGATAATGATGAAGTTTGTTTGTCAATTAACTAAAGAATTAAATATTAAAACTATTGCTAGTATGAATCCTATTATGGTTGATGGTACTGGTATGTGTGGTGCTTGTCGTCTTTTAGTTAATAATGAAGTTAAGTTTGCTTGTGTTGATGGACCTGAGTTTGATGGCCATTTAGTTGATTTTGATGCTGCTATTAAACGAATGGAATTATATAGAGTTGAAGAAGGTCGTAGATACTTAAAAGATTTAGAAGGAAGTACTCATTCTGGTGGATGTGGAAATTGTGGTGATAAATAATGGATGAAAAAGTTATAATGCGTAATTTAGATCCTAATATACGTTCTCATAGTTTTGCTGAAGTAGCATTAGGATATAATGATGAAGAAGCTTTAAAAGAAGCTAATCGTTGTTTACAATGTGCAAATCCTCGTTGTGTAAAAGGATGTCCTGTTAATATTGAAATACCTAAATTTATTAAAGCTATTAGAGAAAATGACTTAAACGAAGCTTATAAAATAATTTTAAATTCATCATCTCTTCCAGCTATTTGTGGTCGTGTTTGTCCTCAAGAAAAACAATGTGAACAAATGTGTATCAAAGGTTTTAAAGGTGATGCTATTGCTATTGGCTCATTAGAAAGATATGTTGCTGATTATGCTTTCGATCATCCCCAAAAAATAGATAATCTAAAACCTAAAATAGGTAAAAAAGTTGCTATAGTTGGTTCTGGTCCAAGTGGTCTTACCTGTGCTGGTGAACTATTAAAAGAAGGTATCGATGTAACTATTTATGAATCTTTACACCAAGCTGGCGGTGTTTTAACTTATGGTATTCCTGAATTCCGTTTGCCTAAAAAAATTGTTGAAAAAGAGATAAATAACTTAAAAGAAATGGGTTGTGAACTTATTTTAAATGCTATTATTGGTAAAACAATAACTTTAGAAGAATTAGAAAATACTTATGATGCAGTATATTTAGCTACAGGCGCCGGTCTACCAAAATTCTTAGGTATCCCAAATGAAAACGCTAATGGTATCTTCTCAGCTAATGAAATCTTAACCCGTATTAATTTAATGGGTTCATACAAGGAAGATGCTAAAACACCAATTAAAAAAGGTCAAAGAGCTTTAGTAATTGGTGGTGGTAATGTTGCTATGGATGCTGCTCGTAGTTTAAAACGAATTGGGTATGATGTAACTATTGTTTATCGTCGTACAATGGACGAACTACCAGCTCGTAAAATGGAAATAGTGCATGCTAAAGAAGAAGGTATTAATTTTGCTTTACTAAGAAGCCCTAAAGAAGTTTTAATAGATGATAATTATTGTGTTAGAGGTTTAAAAGTCGCTTTAATGGAATTAACAGAAGTTGATGAAAGTGGTAGAAGAGGTGTAAAAGAAAAACTTAATGCCACAGAAGACCTTAGTTGTGATACAATAGTTGTTGCTTTGGGAACTATGCCAAATCCTATAGCTACTGAAAATAGTGATATCAAAACAGATGATAAAGGTTTAATAATCGCTCCAGAAGGAGTTACTAATAATCATAAAGTCTATGCTGGTGGCGATGCTGTAACTGGTTCAGCTACTGTTATCTTAGCTATGGAAGCAGGTAAAAAAGCTGCTCAAGAAATAATAAAAAATCTTAAATAATTATATTAAATGCTGTAATAGTGATAGTTTAAAAAATTTAATATAATAAAAATAATATAGAATAAAGAAGTAGGGGATAAGTATGGATAATAATCAAAATAATAATGATAACAATCAAACTAATAATCAAAATAATCAAACTATACAAAATAGTAATATAACTAACGAAGAACTTACTAAAGCCAAAGATATAATAAGTAAAATATTTGCCTACTATAAAGAACGTATTGTTGGTCAAACAAATTTACAAAATTCTTTATTAATATCTTTAATGGCTAATGGTCATATCTTACTTGAATCAGTACCAGGTCTTGCTAAAACAACCGCTGCTAAAGTTATAACAGAAGCTGTTAATGGTAAATTCTCACGTATTCAATGTACACCAGATTTATTACCAAGTGATATTATTGGTACCCAAATATTTAACTATGCAGATAATACTTTTGAAACTAAAATTGGTCCTATCTATGCTAACTTTGTTTTACTTGATGAAATAAATAGATCTAGTGCTAAAACCCAAAGTGCAACATTAGAAGCTATGCAAGAAAGACAAATAACTATCGATAATAAAAGATATAAATTACCTAATATCTTTATCGTTATAGCAACGCAAAATCCAATCGAACAAGAAGGAACTTATACTTTAGCTGAAGCCCAATTGGATCGTTTCTTAATTAAAGAAAAAATTGATTATCCAAGTTTAGAAGAAGAAATCGAAGTTTTAAATCGTATTGAGAATAATACTTTCCAAGAAAGCCAAGCTATTCTTACTTTAGACGATTTATCATATTTACAAGATATAACTCAAAAAGTATATATTGATGATTCAATTAAAAAATATATAGCTCAAATAATTGAAGTAACTAGACATCCAAGTAAATATATCAATCCTAAAATGGCTGAATACATTAATTTAGGTTCTAGTCCTCGTGGTACTATAGCTTTTATGGAATGCTCTAAAGCTCTAGCTTTAATAAATGGTCGTACTTATGTAACTCCAGATGATGTTAAAGCTCTAAGATATAGTATTTTACGTCATCGTATCTCTTTAAACTTTTCTGCAATAGCTGATAATATTAGTGTTGAACAAATAATAGATACTATTATAGGAGCTATTGCTACACCATGAATCTAAAATATATTAATAAAATAAAAGCTAATATTTCTATCTTATCTAATCTTAAAACTTATAATATCTTAGATGGTACTTATAAATCAGTTTATCGTGGTAAAAGTATGAACTTTGAAAACTTAAGAGAATATGTTATTAACGATGATATAAAAGATATTGATTGGAAATCATCTACTCGTAATAATACATTGCTAGTTAAACAATATATTGCTGAAAAAAAGCATAATATTCTTTTTGTTATGGATACAGGTCCTAAAATGAATGGTAATACACCAAGTAATGATTTAAAAAAAGAAATAGCTTTATATACTGCTGGTACAATTGGTTATTTAGCTATCAAAAATAATGATTATATTAGTATGATTTATAATCAAAATGATAGTATTATCTTTAATAAATTTAAATATAATTTATATAATTTAGAAGAATATTTAACTGATTATGATAAGAATGCTTTTATGGCTAATAAAGAAGGCTTAGAAAAAACATTACATTTTATTACTCATAATATTAAAAAGAAAATGATTATTTTTGTGATTACTGATTTAACTGGTATGAATTCTATTAAAGATAAAACTTTAAAAGAATTAAGTATGCAAAATGATGTTTTATTTGTTAATATAAATGACGCCTATATGTTTGGTGAAAATGTTTTTGATATAGAACGTAATGAATATTTACCTAGTATGTTTTTAAAAGATAAGAAGTTGAATAGTATGGAAAAAGAAACAAAAGAACAAATATATAATAGTAATAAAGAAAGATTAAGAAAAAATAAAATATGTCTTGTATCAATTAATAATTTACAAGAAATAAATTCTAAAATTATTGAATTATTAGAAAGTCATAAATATGTCAACATCAACTGATCTTCAAGATATGTTTTCTTATTCTTTAACACCCCTTATTATTGTTATAAGTCTTTTACTAATATGCCTGTTATTAATTTTAATTTTTCGCAAACGTAAACCTAAAGCAAGCAAACAAATTAATATTGTTAAACCTTTAAATATTAATGATATAAAAAATAAATATCTCCAAGAAATAGATAATCTTTTATTATGCTTTAATGAAAATAAAATTAGTCTTCGTAGTACTTATCAAAAATTAAGTAAGTTAATTAGAAATTTTATATATGAAGTAACTGGTATTAAAGTTCAAAATTATACTTTAAGTGATATTAAAGCAATTAATATGCCTATTTTATCTACTTTAGTTGAAGAATATTATCATCCTGAATTTGCTAAAGAATCTAAAGGTGATATTACATCTTCAATTACTAAAACAAGGGAGGTTATTGCCAAATGGAAATAAGATATCCCTATGTAATAATTATTGGTTTTATTTTAATAATTATTACGATATTAATTAAAAAGAAAAAAAGACTTTATAAAACTGGTACTAAAGTAGCTAATACATCTCTTATTAAAGATTTACCATATTTTAAAAAGAAATTAAGACTATATAAATTTCTTTTAATATCATCTAAAGTAATTTGTCTTGTCTCTATGTTAATATGTTGTATTTTATTATCTCGTCCCTATAATGTCGAAATAACTACTGAAGAAGAATATAATCGTGATATTATGCTATGTATGGATGTTTCAGCTTCTGTTGATGAATTAAATTCTTCCTTAGTTGATAATCTAAAAGATACAGTAGCTTCTTTAAAAGGTGAAAGATTTGGTATTTCTATTTTTAATACTTCATCTGTTTTATTAGTACCTTTAACTGATGATTATCAATATGTTACTGATTCTTTAAATAAAGTAAAAAAATCAATCGAGTATAGTAATGATTATAAATATAGTTATACTACCACCGATGATTATTTTTCTACTTTATACTATATCAATAGTGGGACATTAGAAGGTAGCGAAACTAAAGGTTCATCTCTTATCGGCGATGGTTTAGCTTCATGTGTTTATAGTTTCTCTCATTTAGATGAAGAAGATCGTACAAGAATTATTATTTTCTCTACTGATAATGCTTTAGCTGGTAAACCTTTATTAACCTTAGAAGAAGCTGCCCAAATAAGTAAAAAAGAAAATGTAATTGTTTATGGTTTAGGACCTGAAATTGTCACTGACAAAGCTAACTACCAAAAAGCAATGAAAATAACTAATGGTAAATATTATGACGCCACTCCTTCATCTGTAAAATCTATTGTTAAAGATATTGAAAAAACGAGTAAATCCTTAATCAAAAAAGAAACTCAACGTAAAGAAATTGATACTCCAGCTATTCCATTTACTATTTTACTAGTATCAATATTTATTTTAATTATTTTAAATAGGAAGGTGATATCATGAGAATATTTCCTATAATTCCTATATGGCTTATGCTTATTATTTCTCTTATTTTAATAATCCTTATTTTAATTTTTAAAAAGAGTAGAGCAACTATTTATGAAATAGGTATTATTATTCTTCTATTTATCATTAATCTACGTATTATGTTTCCTACCGATAGTTCAAATATTATTGTTAATGATTTAGATGTTTTATTTGTTATTGATAACACTATTAGTATGTATGCTGAAGATTATGGTTCAAATAATACAGAACGAATAGAAGCTGTTAAACAAGATTGTCAATATATTATTAAGGAATTATCTGGTGCTCGTTTTGCATTAATAACTTTTAATAACTCATCTAAAATAGATATACCTTATACCTTTGATACGAATATAGTTAATGAATCAATAGATATTCTACAACCAATGATTAGTTACTATGCTAAAGGTTCATCTCTAAATACTCCTTATAATGATATGAAAAATGTTCTATCTTCACCTAATCAAGGTGAAAAACGTAAAAAAATAGTTTTCTTCATTAGTGATGGTGAAATAACTGATGATTCTAAATTAAAGTCATATAGTAAATTAGATGAGTACATTGATAGTGGAGCAGTTTTAGGATATGGTACGACTAAAGGTGGATATATGAAACAAAATGATGGCTATAGTAATGAAATAAAATATGTTGAAGATACTTCATCATGGCCATATAAAAAAGCTGTTTCTAAATTAGATGAAGATAATTTAGAAAGTATAGCTGAAGATTTAAATCTTGAATATATTCATATGGATAAACAAAGTAATATCGATAAAACATTAAAAGAAGTAAAAAAATCAGTTAATTCTAAATCAGATGATACTGATTTATCATCTTATACTGATATCTATTATATCTTTACTATTCCTTTATTTATCCTACTAATCTTACTATATAACGAATATAAAAGGAGGTCATTATGAAAAAAATACTTATTGTCTTAACAATAATTCTTTCTCTTGTCTTCCTTAAAGTAGGTTATACATATCTTGTAAATGAAATTATTATAAATGATTATAACAATAATAAGTATGATAATAATTTAATGAATACTTTATATCTTTTAAATTTCCAAGAACCATATATTGCTTATTATAATCATGGAAATATCTTATATCGTTTAGAAAGATATGATGAAGCTATAACTAAATATGAAGAATCATTAACTAAGAATCCTCAAGAAGAACGTATCTGTGATATTCGTGTTAATTTATCTTTATCATACATTAAAACAATTTCAGTAGACAATAAAGATGAAGCCCTAAATATTTTAGACAAAGCCTTAAATAATCTTTATGAAGATGATTGTGCATCTAAAATAGATGACGATGGAGAAAGTAAGCAAGCTGAAAAACTCGAAGAAGAAATAAAACAATTACAAAAACAAATAGAAGAAGGCCAAGGCAGTGATGACCCAGGCAATAATAATCCTGGCGAGGAACCAGAAACACCTAACAATGCAAACAATATTGAAGAACAAATAAGAGAATTACAAAGACAAAATCAGCAAAATAGACAAAGAGATCTTGATTACTATTCACAATTAGATAATGGCTCATTCTATTATGGTCAATATTGGTAATATGTCTAATAAGAACTAGAAGAGTTAAACTCTTCTTTTTTATGTTATAATAAAAAACAGGTAGGACGTGAATTATGCGTAAGCAAATAAATGATATTATTAAACAAAAAAAACCAGATCTTGATACTATAACTTTAAATTATTATTTAAATTATTTTAGTGTTGTTCTAGAAGAAGATTTAATTCCCGAAAGTGTTACACTTGAAGAATTGATTGAAAACGCTTTAACTTATGCTAGTAAAATTGAATTCTATGATGAAAATCATCGAGTAGCTAAAGAATATGGTTTAGATGTTAAAGGTTATCGAGATCCCGCAACTAAAACAATATATATTAGAAATAATTTAGAAGAACCATTAAGAGAAATAGTTGTTTACCATGAACTTCATCATGCTGTTCAAACTAATCCTTTAACTGGTGAAGTAGGGATAAATCAAAATAATAATGTCGGTCGTTTAATTATGGAAGCTCAAACTCAGTATTTTGCTGAAAAGATATATTCTAAAATTCATAATATTACTTTTCCTGAACGAGATATTCCTTCAGAAGACCTACGTATGTTAGATGGTGGTACAGTTACTTCTAGTTTACATAACTATGAAATGTATGATTGTGAATTATCTAAAATAGCTCTTTTATTAGATGTTCCTAAAGATTACTTTGTTAAAATAAATTATATGTATCAAAATAGTGAAGGATTAAAAGATTTAGAAGCTAAATATAATGCAACCAAAGATAAATATAATATCCAATTTAACTTTTATACTTTCTTATGTCATCTTGATTATATTTATTGTGTTGATTTACAAACGTATGTTGATAATCCAGATAAACAGATTATTCTAAGTGGTAAAGAAACTGAACATATCTATGAAATATATCCTACAGTTAATTTAAAACTCTCACTTGCGAATCAAAGAGCATTTATTAATAAAATAGATATCTTATGTTTCTTATCTTTACATCAACAAACAGACAGATGTAATCAACTTATGAAATATGTTATAGATAATAAAACGAAAGAAGAGTTTTTAAGAATAATGAATATGTCAACACCAGAAACATCATCCCCTAAAATGTAAAGAGTTAATAACTTACATTAATCTCTTTTTTTAACGAAATGGAAGTGACAAAATGAATAATTCTCAAAAATTACTTAAAGAAATATGTGAAAGTAAAAATATCAAAGTAAACTTTGTTTCTAAAGACTGGGTAATGGTTTTACAGAAAGATAATAAAGTAAAATATATAATCGGTTATAAGTTTCCATTAAATAATCATGTAGTAGGCCAAATATGTGATGATAAGTATGCCTTATACGATGTCTTAAAAAAACTTAACATCCCAGTTGCTGAATATCATATTCTTTTTAAAGATTATAATAAAGAAGATGTATTATCTTACGCTAAACAATATAACTATAATATAGTTGTTAAAAGTAATACTGGTACTTGTGGTAATGATATGTATCATACAACTACTAAAGAAGACTTATTTACTTATATTGATAAACTACTATCTAAACACCATTCTATTAGTATTTCTCCATACTATAATATCAAAAATGAATATCGTACAATTCTTTTAAATAAACAAGTTAAATTATTCTATGGTAAAGAAAAACCATGTATTATTGGTGATGGAATTAAAACCATTTATGAATTATTATGTGAATTTAACCCTTACTACTTTAATAAAATAAAACCACAAGAAGAGTTAAATAACGTTTTAGTTAAAAATGAAAAATATGAATATAATTGGCAATTTAATTTGTCAAAAGGTGCTAGACCATTTTATAGTTCTAATAATAGTTTAAATGATTCTATAAAGTCTCTTGCTAAAAAGGTTGCTGACAAATTAGATTTAAATTTTGTTAGTGTTGATATTATTGAATTAGTAACAGGTGAATTATTAGTTCTTGAAGTAAATAGTGGTGTGATGATGGAAAACTTTGTCGAACTAATGCCCGATGGAAAAGAAATAGCAAAAGAAATTTATAGTGAAGTAATCGACGAAATATTTAAATAATTTTAAGACTTATGTTATAATGGTCGATAGGAAGTGAACACATGGAATATAAAGTTATAAAAGACGCAGATAAAATTGTCGGAAGATCACCATACGTTGTAAGTAATCCTACTAGTTATAAAAATAAGTGGCATGAATTATTTGGTAATAATAATCCTATTCATTTAGAACTAGGTATGGGTCGTGGTGATTTCATTATTAATATGGCTAAGACATATCCTAAAATTAATTTTATTGGTTTAGAAATAGTTGATTCTCAAATGGTTAAAGCTGTAAATCGTTTAAATAATCAAAAACTACCTAATTTAAAATTAATTAATATTGATGCTCATGAAATAGATAATATATTTGGTAAAGAAATTGATACCATTTATTTGACTTTTTGTGACCCTTGGCCAAAAAGAATAGATGAAAAGAAAAGATTTACCCATCTAAATTATTTAAAAATTTATGATAAAATCTTTAAGAAAAATAAACATATTATATTAAAAACGGATAACAAAGGATTCTTTGCTTATTCACTAGAAACCTTATCTCAGTATTGGTATGTTTTTGATCGTGTTAGTTTAGATCTTCATCATGATGAAAATCCAATTCCTAATATTATGACTGATTTTGAACGAAGATATTATGAAGAGGGAAGACCAATTTATTATCTTGACGCTAGTTTTAAAAATTAAGCACATCAGTGCTTTTTTTTAATGTCTATAATCCAAAGCTAACCAGTATTTACTATAGCAATTATGTTGACAAATTCTGTTAGCTAGGAGTATCATTTAAATAGAAAAAATTAAGTTAAATATAAGAAATTTTAAGATAAATAATTATGAATTTATTTATAAATAATTACTATAATTTTAATAGAGGAAGGAGATTATTTTTATGGCTAAAAAAAAGAAAAGTAACAAAAGTAACAAGAAGAAAAATTATTCAAACAAGTCTAAAAATTATTCTTCAAATTCTCAAAAAAAGAATTATTCCTCAAAGAATAATTCTAGTCAACCAAATAAAAAAAGTAATGTTTCTAACAATAATTCCCATAAACCAAAAGTAAATAATCCACCTAAGACTTCAACTTCTAAAAAAGTTGAAACTAATAAAACTGAAAATATTAATAAAGAAGAGAATATTGAACTACAAGAAACAGCATCATTATCATTATCTCCATCAAATCATAAATTAAATAAAAAGATAATCCAGAAAATTCGTCATGATTTACATAAAAATATTACGATAATTACGATATTAATAATTATTTTAATCTTATTAATGATTATTGTTTTTTATAATATTTTAAATGATCCATTTAAAAAGGAAATTAATGTTGAAATTGGTTCTAAACAAGTAACTATTTCTGACTTTTTTGACCGCAAAAATATAAAAAATAGTGAAATAGTTACAGATTTAGATACTATTGATTTTAATAAACCAGGTGATTACAATATAGAAATTAAACATGGTAAAAAGATATATAAATCTGTAATGCATTTAGTTGATACTACCGCACCTAAAGTAGTCTTTAAAGATGTTGAAGCTTTCACTGATTATGAATTTAATCCTCGTGATTTTATTGAATCAATTGACGAATTAACTGATGTAACTGTTGAAGCTTTAGAAGAACCTAAAATAGATAAAATAGGTAACTACAAAGTAACAATCGTTGTTAAAGATTCTTCTAATAATGAAACTCGTGAAGAAAGAACTTTATTTATTGGCTTTATGGAAGCTACTCATCATTTAGAATTAGGTAATAAACTTACTAAAGAAGATATTCTATATGATGTTGATTATAAAGAATACATTAGTCAAAAAGATTTAGATTATATCAATAAACAAGGTATAGGTGAGTATGAAATATCTGCTACGATAGATGATAAAACTTATACGACTAAAGTAATTGTTGAAGATACAAAAGGACCAGAGTTAACTTTAAAAAATGTTACAATATATAATGATAAAACTAATGGTTTATCTGTTAATTCATTTATCAAAAAAGTATCTGATTCATCTAAATACACCACAACTTTAAAATCTGATATTCCTTATGGTAAAGTAGGTAAACATCAAATAACTATTGAAGCTAAAGATGAATATAATAATGTTACTACTAAGACAGCTACTTTATCAGTTGTTAAAGATACAACTGGTCCTACATTCTCTGGTTTAAGTGATATAACAATAAATAAAAATTCAACATATGATTATCGTAAAGGCGTTAAAGCTGTTGATGCCAAAGATGGTAAAGTTGATTTTTCAGTCAATACTAGTGCTCTAAAAGTTAACCAAGCCGGAGTTTATTATATATCTTATGTTGCCTTAGATAAATCTGGTAATAAAACTATTAAAAAACGTAAGATAAGTGTTAATCCTAGTCAATCAGATATCAATGATAAAGTTAAAAGTGTTGCTAAAAAAATAGGTAATAGTGTTAGAGATGTTAATAAATATGTTAATTCACATATGCATTATATAAATAATTGGGGTGGTAAATATCCAGTTTGGTATGGTTTAATTAATTGGAAAGGTAACTGCTATGTTTATGCTAATGTTTTAAAAGCTTTATTAGAAGCTAAAGGTTATAAAACTAAACTTATTTGGGTTAAAGATAAATCTCATTATTGGGTTATGGTTTATGATGGTGGTAAATGGTGGCATAGTGATGCTCAATGTGATAATGGTTTAGCAAAAGGAACAGATGAAGATATGCTTATTTGTACAGGTGGTAGAGAATGGGATCGCGAAGCATGGCCCGAAGCTTAATTATTGAAATAATATTCTTACTTATAAGTATTGCCATTTATGCCACCTATGGCCTTACTAACTTTATATTTATTCTCTTTAGTTTAATCTCTACTTATTTTGCTGCTAGACTACTTACTAAAAAGAAAAATAAATTAGTTTTATGGCTAACAATCATTTTAAATGCCTTAATCTTTATCATCTTTAAGATAGGTCTAAGTAATTTAGGTCTTAATAACCTAAATATTTTAGCACCCCTTGGCATTGCTTATTATACATTACAAGTCATATCATACATTGTTGATGTATATAAAGATAAATATCCAGCTGAAAATAATTTTATAAAGTATGCTTTATATATCTTTTATTTTCCATGCCTTTTAATCGGCCCAATTCATCGTTACAACGACTTTAAAGAAGCTTTCACTAAAAGAAAAATAACTCTTAACAACATCTTAAATGGTTTAATTAGAGTTTTATTTGGTTTATTTAAAAAATTCGTTATTGCTGGTCGTGCTTTTATTTTAATCAATTCTTTAAGTACATATAGTAGTGGAGGAGCTTATGCTCTTATGGCTATGTTAACATATTCCATTTTACTATACACTGATTTTAGTGGTGGTATAGATATTGTTTTAGGTTTCTCTAAAATCTTAGGCCTTAATTTAAAAGAAAACTTTAATCGCCCATACTTTAGTGAAAGTATCAAAGAGTTTTGGAATAGATGGCACATGACATTAAGTAATTGGTTAAAAGATTATATCTATATTCCTTTAGGGGGAAATAAAAAAGGTAAGATAAGACAAAAAATAAATATAATGATTACATTCTTAGTATCTGGTTTTTGGCATGGTACTACCTATATATTATGGGGAATATATCAAGGTATATTTGTAGCTTTTCCAAAACTATTTCGTACTAAAAATAAATATCTAAACACTATTATAACTATCTTATTAGTTTCAATTTCTTGGTCATTCTTTATCTATAATGATCCAATAGTATCTTTAAAAATGATTGGTAGTTTATTTACAACCTTTAACTATTCCAATCTCTTTAATAATCTTTTAAATCTTGGCTTAGACAAAATCAATTATCTCGTTTTAATTCTATCAACAATTGCTTTATTTGTTTATGAATCTAAGATGGATATAATTAATAAGAAAATAAAAAAAAGTAGTCTTGAAATTAAACTTATTATAACAGCTATATTAATTATTTTTGTAACTTTATATGGTATATATGGAATAGGTTTTAATGTCGAAGACTTCATATATAGCAAATTTTAAGGTGATAATATGAAAAGATTTATAAGAATAACTTTAATAATTGTTATATTTATCATTGTGTTCTTTGGCTTAGAACGTTTAGTAACTCCTAAGTATCAAACGGATTTAGTTGAAGGTCATATGATTAAAGAGTATTATGATGAAGAAAAAAATCATGAAGTAATATTTCTTGGTGATTGTGAAGTTTATGCTAATATTTCTCCTATGGTCTTATATGAAGAAGAAGGTATTACTGCATATGTAAGAGGTAATAGTCAACAATTAATTTGGCAATCATATGGTCTCCTTAAAGAAACTTTAAAGTATGAAATACCTAAAGTAGTAGTTTTCAACGTTAATTCCTTACGTTATTCTAAACCAGTAAGTGAAGCTTATAATCGCTTAATGTTAGATAACATGAAATGGAGTAAAGAAAAATACGAAATAATTAATGATTCAATGCTTGATAAAGAAAGTTTAATAACTTATATTTTTCCTATTTTTAGATATCATTCTCGTATTACAGAATTAACTAAAGAAGATTTTCTTTACTACTTTAAAGACCAAAACGTTACTTTTAATGGTTTCTTAATCAATAAAAATGTCAAACCATATACTAGTTTTCCTACCAAAAGAAAATTAGCAACATATGAATTCTCTAAAGAAAACTACCATTATCTAGATTTAATACGTGAATTATGTGAAGAAAATGATATAAAACTTGTCTTAATGAAAGCACCTAGTATATATCCATATTGGTATGATGAATATGATCAAAATGTTATTAATTATGCCGATAAGTATAATTTAGATTATTATAATTTTAAAAATGTCGTAAATGAAATCGGAATTGACTATGCAACTGATACCTATGATGGAGGAGAACATCTAAATTTAGCAGGAGCTACAAAATTATCTAAGTATTTTGCTCCTATCTTAAAAGAAAAATATAACTTAACTGATTATCGAAATAATGATAAAATAAAAGAGATATATGATGAGAAATTAAATGAGTACAAGAAAGAGTGTGGTAAATAATGAAAAAGATAATTCCAATTTTACTGTTAATAACTATTGTGTTCTTAACAGCATCATGTGGTAATAAAGAAACAAAAGATGATAATAACGAAAAAAATATGCCAGAATCAACATATTCACTAAAGACTGATGAAAGAACAATCGATTTAAATACTGAATTTACAAAAGATACATATGGTGAACCACTAGATTACTCTGAAACAGCTAGTTGTGCCTTTGAAGGTTTAGATAAAACTTATACTTATGAACAATACGAAATAACAACTTATCCTAAAGATGATAAAGAATACATCTACTCAATTTTATTATTAGATCCTAATGTTAAAACAACTGAAGGAGTAGCTATTGATGATAGTAAAGATAAAATGATTGAAGTATATGGTGAAGATTATCAAGAAGAAGAGGGCAATTATACTTATACGAAAGGTAAAACTTCAATAGTATTTGTTATTCAAGACGATAAAATAATAAGTATCGAATATTTATATATAACAGAATAATTTATTCTGTTATTTTTTTTATTAATACTTTGTATCAATTTGTAACTAAGATATTGACATAGAAAGTACTTTGTATTAAAATGTAACTATGTAAGGAGGAATTACATGAGAGTTTTACAAGAAGGACCAGGTTGGTCAATTAAACAAAAATGTACTGGCTATGGTAATGGAGGCGGAGGTTGTGGCGCTTTACTAGAAGTTGAAAGAGGAGATATATATTTAACTAGTTCTACTGATTTATCTGGTGAAACTGATTACTACTATACTTTTAGATGTCCATGTTGTGATATTGAAACTGATGTTCCTTCTACTGACATCCAAGCTATAATTAAAAGAAATTTATTTGAACAAAAAAGAATGAGACTAAGTAGGTGAATTATGAAAGAACATTTTAATTTTGCTTATACTTCAGATTTATTAATTTTTGGTATTAATAGTCAAGCCGAAAATAATATAAGAGCTCTTTCCAAAAAATATTTAAGTATTCTACTTGTTAAAAGAACTAAAGAACCATTTAAAGATAAATGGTGTCTACCAGGTGGATTTATCTTAAATGATGAAACAAGTAAAGAAGCTACGGAAAGAATATTAAAAAAAGAAACTGGTTTAAATAAAGTCTATTTAGAACAAGTTAAAGTTCATGATGAATTAAATCGTGATCCACGAGGACGTGTTATATCTTTATCATATATGGCTTTAATTGATCGAACTTTAATTAAAGAAGAATTAAATAGTGAAGCATCATGGTTTGATCTTTCTATTACTGAAAAAAATAATAATCTTAAAATTACTCTTACTAATGGTGAAGATATCATCGAATATAAAGTTAAAAGAAAAACAAATGATCAAAAATCACAACAATATAGTTATGAAACATCACCAAACGATTTATCTTTTGATCATGCCGAACTTATTATTGAAGGTTTAATGACACTACGTGATAAAGTAAATAATACAGATATTGTTTTTAATCTAATGCCTAAGTACTTTACAATAGGTGAATTAAAACAAGTTTATGAATTATTATTAGGTAAAAAATTAATTAATTCTGCGTTTAGACGTGTTATTGCTAATCGTATTCTTGTTACTGATAAAATAATTAAAACAGGTGGTCATCGTCCATCAAAGTTATGTAAATATAAAGGAGAATAATATGGAAGAATTAGTTGATGTTCTTGACTCTCAAACAGGACAAAAAACAGGTGAGATAATTACTAAAAAAGAAGCTCACTTAAAAGGTATATGGCATTCATCTATTCATATTTGGTTAATAAGCAATGATTATAAAAAAATCTTACTTCAAAAAAGATGTGCTTCTAAAAATCTTTTTCCTAATATGTGGGATATCTCTGTTGGCGGTCATATAAGTAGTGGTGAAGAACCCCTTGTTGCTGCCCAAAGAGAACTAAACGAAGAATTAGGTTTAAACCCACAAAACTATGATTTTAAATATCAAAAAACAATCCAAGAAAAATTTATCGATGGTCCAATTAAAAGTAACGAATTTGTTTATATCTACCAAATTAATAGTGATGTTAATCTATCAGAAATTACTTTACAAAAAGAAGAAGTAGCTGAAGTTAAATGGTTTACCAAAGAAGAGTTACAATCCTTAGATAAAAACCAAAAAGTAATACCTCATATTGAAGAATTTAATATTATTTATCGTCTTCTAAAATAAAAAACTTTATCTTCCTTATTTTTTGAAAATTAATGATATAATAATAGTGGAGTGATTATTATGGAATATTTAAAATATTTTCAATACAATTCTTTTGTAATCTTAACTTATTTTTTTATTTCCTTAATAGTTCTAATTCTCAATACCATAAGTAACGATAAACTTAATAAATTACTATTTTCTAGTTATCGTAGTTCCTTATTAAATCCTTTAACTTATCTCAGATTCTTTACTTATATATTTGGTCATAAAGATTGGAATCATTTTATCGGTAATTTCTTATATATTTTATTAATTGGTCCTATGATTGAAGAAAAATATGGTAGTTTAAATTTAATATATATGATATTAATTACCGCTGGTATTATTAGTATTATTAATTTTATCTTTAGTAAAAACCGTATTTTAGGTGCTAGTGGTATTGTCTTTATGTTAATAGTCCTAAGTTCATTTGTTAATTTTGAAGTAGGTAAAATTCCTATTACTTTAACTCTTATCTGTATCTTCTATATTGTTAAAGAAGTAAAAGATGGTTTATTTAAAAAAGATGGTGTATCCCATTTTGGCCATTTAATGGGTGCAATTTGTGGTTGCATCTTTGGTTTCTATTTTATGTAAGTAAGGTGATTTAAATTGAAAACAGTTGAAGATAAATATTTTCTAAGATTTACTAAATTAAATGAATTTGATAACTTAATTCATTTTTATACTAAAAAGCCCTTTACAATTGGTTTTTCAGCCGATACTAAGGAAGAAAAAGATGAAAAGTTCAAAGACTTAGGTCATAAAATAAATTATAATTTTAAAAAATATATTCTTGCTCTTCAAGAACATACAACTAATGTTGTAAAAATAACTGAGGAAAATGTAAATGACACATTTACTGGTGTTGATGGCTTCATTACTAATTTAAAAGATGTTGCTTTAGTAACAACAACTGCTGATTGCCAAGCTATTTTATTATATGATCCTGTAAAAAAAGTTATTGGTAATATTCATTCTGGTTGGAAAGGTACATTAAATAAAATCATTGTAAATGCTATTAATATTATGATTAATGATTATAATTCTAATCCTCAAGATATTATCGCTTGTATTTGTCCAAGTATTTTAAAATGTTGTTTTGAGGTAGATGAAGAAGTTGTAAATGACTTTAAAAAGAATTTTACCAATATCGAAGAAGATATTACATTAGGTGATATTAAAGATAACAAACAAAAATATTACATTGATACTATAAGTTTAAATAAAAAGTTATTATCTAATTTAGGATTAAAAGCTGAAAATATTATTACTAGTGATATTTGTACTAGATGTAATTATGAAACTTATCATTCATATCGAGCACGTAATATTACTAATTTAGATGGTCGTAATATTGCCGTTATTGTTTTAAAGTAGTTATTTAAAAAAAGATTATAAGGTGTTATAATCTTTTTAGTTATTGCCCCATAGCCAAGTGGTAAGGCATCAGGCTCTGACCCTGACATTTCGTAGGTTCGAATCCTACTGGGGCAACCACAAAGTATTTTAATCCCTGAAACAAGGGATTTTTTTAATTTCATTAAGGAGGTATAATATGCAAAATTTATTAATAACTAATAATCAAATATATGGCTATACTAATAAAGAATTTACTATACCTCTAACTCCTAAATTAGTTGACACCGCCGTCCTTCTTGCTCAAACTAATTATCAAGTATCTAATCATTTAACATCAATAAACCCTAAATTAATAATTCCTTCAACTAAATCATTTTATGAAAATAAATTTAAATTATTTACTGTACCTTATGCTAGTGATTTAATGCTTAAAGTGGGTTTAGAAAATAGGGAAGTATCTAATCTTCATGAATTAGTATGTTTATACAATGAATCAGGTCTATTAATTGATCCTTTTAAAGTACCTATTATGTATGTTGATAAACCATTCTTATATGGTACTTTATCTTTTCAAATCCCCAATCTTTTAGCTGATGACTTTTTAAAACACATTCATTTATTTGTTAAATGGATAGAACTAAGTAAAAAGACAACTCCATTTAGTCCTGTTACTTATGCTCATGAAATAATGCATTTAGAACTAACTCGTATAAAGGGTTCAATAGGTAATTATTTTCATAGTGAATTATTAAGTATTTTTATTGAATTAGTTTATGCTTATGAAAATAATCAAGATGGCATTTTACTACGCCAAGTATTAATTAATCGTTTAAATTATTTTCTTTTTGAATTTGATAATTTATTTAAGTATTACTATGAAAAAGAAAAGGGGATAGATGAATATCAAGCTGCTATCTCTAGTAAATATCTTGTTTCAATTTTAATGGCCTTAAATTTATTTGATTTATATACTCATAGTAATAACTTATTAAAAAAGGAGATTATTAATAAAATTCAGCAAGTCTTAGATGGTAATAAAAAACTAGAAGATATATTAAATGAGCTAGATATATCATATGATAATAGTTTAGATTGCAATATCTTTAAAAAACAATTACATCTATAAAACTATGCTATAATAACCATAGAAGGGACTATTATTTATGTTTAGTATTAAAAATCTTTTTAAATCAAATAATATAAGTCATATTAATATTCATAAAAAAATTAGTGTTAATAAAATAATATCCGTCTTAAAATATGTTGATTTTACTGAAGCCATAATTCTTACTGATGGAATGGAATATAAACAATATGAAAAAGTATTTAAACAATATCGAGTAAATAAAAATAATATCAATTATGAAAATAATTATATTAAATGGTTTATTATTAACCAAGAACAAATTAATATTCTTACATATTTTCAAGAACCTATTACTCTATATATCTTTATAAGTCGTGATGAAGAAGTCAAACAAAAATTTCTTCAAAAACCCAACTTACCATGGCGTCAAATAAAAAAATATTTTCATAATAACCAAATAGATATCATTATTGATTATGATAATTATGAAGAATCAACTTATATAGTTCTTAATTCCCAGTTATATGATAAAGAACAAATCAAAAAGTTATTGTCCTAAAACAATAACTCTTTTTATTTATGTACTAATACTAAAGTACCTTTATCAACATTATCAAATACTTCTGGAGTAATTTCTGGTGGCATATTAATACAACCATGACTACCACCTGTATGGTAATAATCTACATCTCCAAAATGTCCATGTTGCCATTCTGCATCATGAATACCTTCACCACCATTATATGGTCCAAAATAATTAACATAAGTTCTATAACCAGGACCAACTAAGTAAGTTTGTTTCTTTATCATATTAATTGTAAATAATCCTTCATCTGATGGTGTACTATCTTTACCTGATACGATATCAGTAGTTAAAATAACTTTACCATCACTAATTATTTCTAATTGTTGTAAGCTTAAATCAATATTAATTACTTTACCATCAATAACTTTACAATCACTCTTATTTATATATCCGTAATCATCACCAAGACTAACTAAATATCTAGTTTCATCTTCTGAATAAACTTTTCCACCTTCGTATTTAGAAACAACACGTTTTTGAAATCCATCCCCATCATATAAATAGGTATCATTTTGTAAATAAACAAAACGATAAAAATCACCAAATAACATATAAGTTTCATTTACATAATCGCCAGATACATATCCATCTTTACCATTATAATCAATATGATACCAACCATTACTACATTTTTCTATTACTTTATATTTCCTATTACCACTTATTTGTCCAATCTTATTATAATCAGTACTATTACCATCTCTAACATTTAATACAGTAGTTGGTTCAATCGCAAGTTCAGCTTGTGGAATAACACTATATATAACATTATTAGCTTCATCATAATTAACATCTAATAATTGAATATAATCACCTGAAACAAAGCCAACTATACCATTGTAATTTATTAAATACCAATTATCACTTGTTCTTCCGTATATACTTACTGTTGTTCCATTTCTCATCGTCTCTAATTTATCATAAGATGTACCAGGACCTTTTCTAATATTAAGTTCTGTTAAAGTAACTGCACGACCACAAATACCTACAATCTGAAAGTCTTGATTAAATGCTTTTATATCATTTACATTACCTTCAAGTATATATCCATAATTATTAATTAGTGATACCTCTTTACTTAAATTTACTATATTTTCAGTAAATGTTACTTCTCCTTGGCCAACAACATAACCAGGATTTTGTTCTGGATAAGTATAACCCATATTTTGACTACTTATCGTTTCTTGACTCTGTACTTCTGTTCCATCAACTACTTGAATAGTATCTTCAATGATTAAATCATCATCTTCTTTAGCTGAAACTACATCATCCTGTTGAATTAAAGGAAATCTTGTTGTTGCGGATGTCTTACCAGTTGTCTTTATTAATCCGACAGTTGATGAAATAACAAGTACAATATTTCCTGCGATAAACAATTTAAAAAGTTTATCTTTAAATTTTAAATTTTTCAAAAAAATCACCTTTCTTAGAAAGACAAGCTAATCTTACTACAAGGACTAAATAAAGTCAAAAATAGATTCTAATTTTTATATAAAAATTTGACTAAACTAATCCCATATATTACAATTTTATCTGTAAAAACTTAAAAAAAGGTGATAAATTTGCAAAACGGAGTATTAATTATCAATAAAGAAAAAGATATGACAAGTAGGGATGTTGTAAACATTCTAACTAAAATTTTTAATACCAAGAAAATTGGTCATACAGGTACTTTAGATCCTATTGCTGAAGGTGTTTTAGTAATATGTATTGGTAAATGTACTAAATTATGTGATTTATTAACTAATAAATATAAGGAATATATAGCTACTATTAAATTAGGCATAGCTACAGATACCTTAGATATAACTGGTAATATTATTGCTAAAAAAGATTTTTCTTTAACTACTAATGATATCGAAAAAGTCTTAAAATCTTTTTTAGGTAAGAGTATTCAAGAAGTCCCTAAATATTCTGCTGTTAAAATAAATGGTAAAAAGCTTTATGAGTATGCTCGTTCTAATCAAGAAATTGTTTTACCAAAACGTGAAATCGAAGTAAAAAGTATTGAACTATTATCTTTTAAAGATGATGAAATTACTTTTAAAACTATGGTATCTAAAGGAACTTATATTAGGTCATTAATTAATGATATATGTACTCAATTAAATACAGTAGGTACTATGTCATCACTTATTAGAACTAAACAAGGAGAGTTTACGATTGAAAATGCTTATACATTAAATGATATAAAAAATAATAACTATCAATTATTAACAGTTGAAGAAGTCTTATCTAATTTAGAAACTATCAATCTAGATGATGATTTATATAAGAAAGTCAAAGATGGTGCTATTATAGATAAATTATTTAAGGATGATATTGCATGTCTTAAGTATCAAGATAAAGTTATTGCTATTTATAAGACTTACGCTAAAAATCCTAATCAAGCTAAACCATATATTATGTTTATTTAATAATTAAAAAGGGGGGTAATTATTATGCGAACTGTTACTAATTCTTCTATGGAACAAATTATCAAATATGTTACATTTAATAAAATATATACTAATGAATTTATGCATAGTCTTCAAGCACATCTAATCAATGAAATAAATGCTGATAAGAATAAACCTTTTTATCGTGCTTATTTAAATATTGTCAAAGAAACCGCTAATTTAATTAATAGCTTAAATATAAAAGATCCTTTTACTAAATGTAGTTTCTTTTACTATCTTTTATGGCTTGGTATATTTAGTCAAGACCGATCATTTACCTTTAGCGATCAAAATCGTATCTCGAATATGTCAGCTTTAGGAGCCGATATAATGCTTGGTAAATCAGCATGTTTAAATAATACTGACATGTTAAGTCGTGTTTTACGTGCAACTAATACTGAATCATATATTATTGGTTGTGAAGTAGCTGATATTAAAGCTATACCATCTACCCAAGCTAAAACCTCTTCTAAATATACAACTCTTACTGCCACCCAAAAAGAACCTAGCGAGTTATCACCTAGTAAAGAAGCCGAAAGCTTACTTGATTATGGTAATCATGCTTTATCTATCTTTGAATATCAAGGAAAATATTATTTAGCTGATCCGACTAACTTAACATTCTTAAGTATAACTGACTTTCTTGAAGCTACTTATACAGGTGAGCGTATAACTGCTGATTTAAAACCAATTGTTACTTTAATGTTAGAAGATGTTGATGTTAAACATTTCAAAGATTTAATTATTGAGTCATTTGTTTTTAGTGATGAACCTGGAGTAGATATTTCTTTTATCAATAATCATTCTAATACTAGTAAATTATTAGTTGCTGATAATATGGATCTTATTACTGATTTTCATCACCAAATAACCAAAGATATTGATACTGTTTGTAAAACATTAAAATAAAATATTATAAAGATAATAAATACTTGCTATTTTAAATAATATCTGTTATATTATCTAAGTAAGTTTATTCTTGGTTAGGAAGTCTCCGTATCCTTACTATGATTAAACGGTTATAAATATAAAGGAGGAATTATAATGGCAATTTCAAAAGAAAGAAAAGCAGAATTAATTAAACAATTCGGTAAGAATGAAAAAGATAGTGGAGCTACTGAAGTTCAAATCGCTATTCTTACAGAAGAAATTAATAATTTAACTGAACATTTGAAGACTCATATTCATGATTTCCATTCAAAAAGAGGACTTCAAATGATGGTTGGTAAAAGACGTAGTTTACTAGATTATTTAAAGAAAAATGATGTAGTAAGTTATAGAAAAACTATTGAAGCCCTAGGCTTAAGAAAATAGTAAAAAAGTAGGCACTTATTTTTAAGTGTCTTTTTTTCGGAGAAGAGGCAAAGAAAAAGATGAGTAAAAAAGTTTTTGAATTAGATTTTCTGGGTAAGAAAATCACTATTGAAACTGGTGAATTGGCTAAACAAGCTAATGGTTCAGTTTTAGTAAGATACGGAGATACAGTTATTTTAACTGCTGCTGTAATGGGACATACTCCTATAACTCAAGATTTTTTCCCATTAACAGTTTTATATCAAGAAAAATTATATTCAGTTGGTAAAATTCCTGGTGGTTTTATTAAAAGAGAAGGAAGACCTACTGATCAAGCTACTTTAACAGCTAGATTAATCGATCGTCCAATAAGACCTATGTTTGATGAAAACTTCCGTAATGAAGTTCAAGTAATTAATACCGTTTTATCTGTTGATCAAGATAATTCACCAGAAATGGCTGCTTTACTTGGCTCATCACTAGCATTATGTATAAGTGATATTCCATTTGATGGCCCAGTAGCTGGTGTTATTGTTGGTAAAATAGGTAAGGATTATATTATTAACCCTAGTGTTGAAGAATCTGAACAATCTTCTATTCATTTAACTGTAGCTGGTACAAAAGAAGCTATTTGTATGGTTGAAGCTGGTTCTAAAGAAGTATCTGAAAAAGATATGTTAGGAGCTTTAATGTTTGGTCATGAATACATTAAAAAGTTATGTGAATTCCAAGAGAAAATTGTTAAAGAAATTGGTAAACCAAAAGTTGAAGTTGAACTTGCTAAGGTTGATGAAAAACTTGAACAAGAAGTTAAAGAATTTGCAACAGAAAGAATGTATGAAGCATTATCTTCTGATAAACCGAAATTAGAAAAATATGCTGATATTGATGCTGTTAAAGAAGATACTTTAGAAAATTTTGCTGAAATTTATGGCGAAGCTGAAAATATAGATGAAATCTTAGCTCAAGTTAAGAAAGTTGTTGATAGTATTGAAGGCTTAGTAGTTCGTCGTATTGTTAATAAAGATAAGAAACGTATTGATGGTCGTGGAATGAAAGAAATTCGTCCATTATCAGCTATGATTGATTTATTACCAAGAACTCATGGTTCAGCAGTCTTCACTCGTGGTGAAACTCAAGCCTTAGCAACAACCACTTTAGGTTCATTAGAAGAAAACCAAATTTTAGATGGCTTAGGTTTAGAAGACTCAAAAAGATTTATGTTACATTATAACTTCCCACAATTCTCAGTTGGTGAAGTAGGTCGTTATGGTTCACCAGGTCGTCGTGAAATAGGTCATGGTGCTTTAGGTGAAAGAGCGTTACTACAAGTAATGCCAGATGAAAAAGAATTCCCATATACTGTCCGTGTTGTTTCTGAAATTTTAGAAAGTAATGGTTCATCATCACAAGCTACTATATGTGCTGGTTGCTTAAGTTTAATGGCTGCTGGTGTTCCAATTAAAGCTCCAGTTGCTGGTATTGCGATGGGCCTTATTACTTCTGAAGATGGTAAAAAATATACTGTTTTAACTGATATTCAAGGTTTAGAAGATCATATGGGTGATATGGACTTTAAAGTAGCTGGTACTAGAAAAGGTATTACTGCTCTACAAATGGATATTAAGATTAAAGGTGTAACGGAAAAAATCTTAAAAGAAGCTTTAGCTCAAGCTAAAGAAGCTCGTATGGAAATCTTAGATTTAATGGAATCAGTAATTCCTGAACCACGTAAAGAATTATCTAAATATGCTCCTAAAATTGAAATCTTACATATCAATCCTGATAAGATTAAAGATGTTATCGGTAAGGGCGGCGATATGATTACTAAGATTATCTTAGAAGCTTCTCATGTTAGTTCAGTAAATGATGTTAACGCTGTTAAAGTTGATCTTCAAGATGATGGAACAGTCTTAATTTATCATCAAGATCAAGACATTATTAATGCTACTAAAGAAATGATTGAAAATGTCGCTCGTGAAGTTGAAGAAGGTAAAGTATATACTGGTAAAATAGTTAAAGTCGAAGACTTTGGTTGTTTTGTTGAATTATGGCCAGGTTGCGAAGGTATGTGTCATGTATCACAACTTGCTTGGGAAAGAGTAGATAACCCTAAAAAATTATTTAAAGTAGGGGATGAGATTATTGTTAAAGCTGAAGGCTATGACAATCGTAATCGTTTAAATCTTTCTCGTAAAGCTGCCTTACCTAAACCTGAAAGAAAAGAAGATAAAGAATCTAAAGAAGATAAAAAAGATCTTAAAGAAGACAAAAAGAATAAAAAAGAAGATAAGAAAAAAGCTAAAAAAGAAGCATAAAAAATAAGGATTGTAACCTAATTGATTAGGAAACAATCCTTTTATTTTGCTTTTTTAAGTTGTTACATTAGGTGTGGCATTAGGTGTAACACTAGGTGTTGTATTAGTATTACCATTTGTTATTTCATTACTATCATTAGGAGTTGTTGCATCATTATCACTATAATAATCATTAACTCCAGAACTATACATACCTGAAACGGTCTGGAAGAATGTACCTAATGGTGTACTATTATAAAGCTCATTATTAAACTTAGTTCGAACATCATTTAATTCTGTTTCAGTCAATGTTACAACACTACCTGTTGCTGAAGTATTAATATTAGATACTTCACTAGACCAATCTTCTGTAAATGTTAAATCAATACTTAAATTTTCTTCATTAGAAACCTTAATTGAGAAAGCAAAAGATATTTTTAATCTATCATCATTTAATTCTTTATTATACTTAATCGTTCCAGTATAATCGCCATCTTCACTCTTGATTGTATAATTAAATTCTTTATTATTTTCATCCCATGCTTTAATATCTAAAATAATAGCATCTTCACCATTAGCAGTTACTGTTATCTTATGACCATCAGCATTATTAACACCCTTAATATCTATTTTATCTTCTTCACGTTTACCAGTTTCATCATTTTCAGAAACCGTATATATATAAACTTCAAATAAATTTTTATCTTTAGAGTAATAATGGAATTCGAATTCTTGATCAGCATCAGTTAAACCATAACCAATAATTTCATTCTTATTACCATAAGTATAAATACTTACATATAAAGTATCATCACCAGTAATAATATCATCGACATTTATATCTAATGCTTTTTTAATATCATCAGCACTAGTATCTGTCATCTTAGATAATATTTCTATTGTTTTACTATCATTTTTAATTTCATCAATAATATATTTAACTGTTCTTCTTTTATTATCTAAATCTAAAACATATTTATTATTCGTAACTTTTAATGTTTCACCATTTAAAGTAATACTAGCATCTTCTTTAGATAATTTACTTTCATCTATACTATCAACAAGTATTTTAGCCATTTTATCAGTTAAATAGGTTAAATCTTCATTATTAACTTTATTATAATTATTAATTATTTGTTGAAAACTTGAAAATAATTCACTTACTTGTTGTTGGTCAGTTTCACCTGTATAAATAAGACCAATCTTACCACTTGTATCTCTATATGTTGAATATCTTTCATAATTTTTATTATCTTTAATATATGAATAAGCACTATATTCTAAGTTAGCTGGTGTCTTTATTGAATATCCTAATTGTAAATTATTCTTTTTAGGATCTATTCCAAAATTAACGCCATACTTATATCCTGAATAAGGTTGTAAAACTTCTAAATTAGAATCTATTCCAAGTTCTATATCATATATTGCTTTTTCATGAACTATTTCATTAATAGATGAATTAATTTTTTTAAATGAAGTGTTAATTGTCGTTTCATAAACATTCTTTGGATCATTAAAGTAAGTTTTAAGAACATAAGGATAAATTACAAAGTATCCAACTAGTGCCAAGACTACTATAAATAACATTGTAAAAATTAATGGTAATTTACTTTTCTTTTTAGGTAGTGAATCACTAGCAGCGACAAAACCAACATTTGTTAAATCAGCATCACTACTCATTGGTCTACTAGGACCAAATGTTCCGTTTCCTGTACTAGTACCTGTATTTGTTTGATTAGTAACTCCTATAGTATTTGGTTCTGGTGTTGGAGTAGCTTGTGGTGTACTTTGACCAACTCCATTTAATTGAGTAGGACCTTGTGCATTATTTATCGCTTGATTTGTTTGTTCTACTGGTTGAGTAGGTTGAATCGTTTGCACTGTTTCTGTCGTTGCTCCCATTGTTGGTGTTGCCTCAAGATTTGTTGGTTGTACTACAGGTTGTGGTGTAGGCCCTGGCGTAGATTGAACTGGCGCTTCAACAGGTTGAGGAGTAGGCTGTGGTGTTGGTACTGGTGCAGGCGCTTGAGTAGGTATCGTTGTTTGAACAGGTTGTGAAGCTGGAGTTGTCAATTGTGATACACTTGGTACAGCATCAGGTTGTATTGTATTAATATTTTCCATAATTGAAGGTGTTTCCACCGGATTGTTATTTTGTATCGGAGTGTTATTTACAGAAGGGTTACTTCCCATTCCGTTATAATTTTGTTCGTTCATCAAAACTCACTTCTTCCTTATTATAAATATATCTATAATAGATTATATCATAAAGATTTCAATAAATACATCAATTAAATATATCCATGAACTACTTTTTTGTAAATTTCCCAAAACATACTTCCAAAATTATGTTTTTCAATATCTTCATTAATAACTAAATCAACTATCTTAATAACTTTACCAGTATTATCAACGACTTCTAAATTTCCTACGACATCACCCTTATTAACTGGTGCTACAACTTTATATTTCTCTATATTATAAGAATAACTTTTCTTTTCGTTTTGTGCTATTAAATCTGTAACATCTTCTCTAACTGAGTAAGTCCCTTTACTTTGTTTACCTTTTTTGATGGCAATTTCACCTAAAACATCATTAGTCTTTAAAATCGTATTAAGTTTATAATTAGTAAAACCATAATTTAACATACTTGTCGTATCAACACTACGATGTTCAGAAGTATCAACGCCCATTGTTACTGTAATAAATCTAATATTATTTTTTAAAGCTGTTGCAGTTAAACAATATAATGCTGTTTTTGTATATCCCGTTTTTAATCCATCAACTCCTGGATAAAAGCGTACTAATTTATTTGTATTTACTAACCAAGTCTTAGTTCCATCTGGCTTTTCTAAATAATCTTCATATAGTGAAGTATAATTTAAAATATCTTTATGTTTTAATAATTCTCTAGCAATTTGACTCATATCATAAGCAGAAGAGTAATGATTTTCGGTATCAAGTCCATGAACATTTGCAAAATGCGTATTTTTAAGTCCTAATTCATTAACTTTATTATTCATTAATTTTACAAATTCTTCTGTACTACCAGCGATATGTTCGGCCATTGCAACAGCTGCATCATTCCCACTAGCAATCGCAATTCCTTTAAGTAACTGTCTAACTGATATCTGCATATTTTCTTGTAAAAACACCTGACTTCCACCCATATTAGCGGCATTTTTACTTATAGTTACCATATCATCAAGTTTTATTTTCCCATCATCAATATTTTCCATAATAATTAACATCGTCATCATTTTGGTCATCGAAGCTGGCGCTAATCTTTCATCTTTATTGTATTCATAAATAATTTTATTAGTAGTAGGTTCAATCATTATACTTGCTTTACTATATTGTGTTAAAGAAAGTGCATTTACGCATTTAAAGGCGATAAATACGCTTCCTAAAATGAATAAAATTTTTTTCATAAAATCACCTTAATAAAAAATTATGAAAAATCTAAAAATTTATTCACGATTAAAATAAATTATGCTATAATTAACTAATAGAAAGAGGTTAGAAAGTTTATATGAATAATGAAGTAAAAAATGAATCTTCAGTTCAACCTGAAAATACAACTCCAACTCCTGTAGATTCAAATCCAATTCAAACTCAACCAGAAAACACACCTAATGCTGAACAAACTCCTACAGGTTCTACTAATGTTCAACCTACAGGAGCATCAAACAACAATGGCGGATTTAATGCTATATTAACTAAAATTAAATCTTTTGGTGTAGTACCAATTGTTATTGCTGCTGTCGTTGTCGTTGCCTTAATTGCTGGTGTAACTACTAGAATTGTTACATCTACACCAAAGGCTGTTTTCAAAAGTCATGTTAATAGTGCTTTCAAAGCTGTAAGCAAAGCTATTGATGAATATGAAGACTTTGACAAAAAATTTGAACTAGCAAGTAATAGTATCCTTTTAAAAGGTAGTTTAAAAGCTGATACAAATATGGAAGTTTCTGATGATGTAGATCTAGAACTACTTAAAAAAGTTACTCTTGCTGGTGAATTAGGAATTGATATTGATTCTGAAAAATTATATGTAGGTGCTAGTGTTAAAGGTGATAAAAACACTTTAGGTGCTAAAATTCACTATCAAGATTCTAAAGCTTATCTTGATGCAACATTCTTAGATGATGTTGTAGAAGCAGAAAGCGAAGAAATTGATTTCTCTGAAATCAAAGATGTTTTATCAACTGTTAAAGAACAAATTGAAAAAGTTGATACTAAAACATATAACAAAATTCTAAAGAAATTAAATAATAGTATCAATAAAACATTTGATAGTAAAAACATGAAAAAATCAAGTGGCAAATTTGAAGTAGATGGTAAAAGCGTATCAGCTACTAAAAATAGTTTAATTCTTGATGAAGATGCTCTTCAAGGTATGATTGAAACATTCTGTGATGATGTACTTGAAGATGATGATTTATTAAGTGACCTTGCTAAAGTTACAGATATTGATAAAGGCGATATTAAAGAAGCATTTAAAGAATTAAAAGATGCTGCTAAAGATATTGATTTAGATGATGATATAACAATTAATATTTGGACAAAAGGTATTTTAAATTCAACAGTTGGCTTTAGTGTTGAAGTCGATGAAAAAGAATACTTCTCATTTTATAAAGATGGTAAAAAAGCTGAAGCTGTAATTGATAATCATATTAAAGATGATTATGGAAAAGTAAAAGTAGTAGTTTCTTTTGAAGAAAAGAAAGATGGTACTGAATTTACAGCTAAATATAATGGCGAAAAAATTGCTTCAGGAACAATTAGAGAAATCTCTGAAAAATTAATTGATCTTGACGTATCTGTTGAAGCTGAAGATCAAAAAGTTAAAGTATCTGTTTACTTAAGTAAAGAAGAAGAAAAGAAATCTATTAAAGGTGATTATAAATTAAAAGTAACTATTAATGATCAATATGTTGAATTATCTGGTGATTACGAAATTGCTACTGGTGATCTTCCAAGTGTTGATACAAGTAAAACTGTCAAAGCTGACGAACTTGATGAAGAAGAAGTACTAGATAGCTTAAAAGGCGTAGTTGACGAAGATAGTACATTAAAAGAACTTCTTGGCTCTGAAATAGATGAAGCAGTAAAAGATAATACTGAATTAAATAGTTATGGTATGCATCCAATTTATAGTACTGAAGATGCTGTAAAAGTATTAAAGAAAACAAAACCATCTGTTTTATATGTTGGTAGTACATATTATTCAATGTATTATAGTGCTGATTCATATAATATGTTTGAAGCATTAAGAACTGCTCAAACTGATTTAAACTTCTATAGTCATTATTTAAGTGAATATTCTATTGATAACGACTTTAAAGAAGCTGTAAAAAATGTCAACTACACATGTCGTACAACTCCTGCTGATGGAACTACTGCAACTGAATCAACAACATGTAGTGAGACACCTGCTATTTACTTAATCAAAGATGGTGAAGTAAAGAAAGCATTTAGGGGTACTGTTACTAAAGATGAATTAGAAAAGGCCCTAAAAGAAATTGGCATTGGCTAAAAAATTAATAATAGACAACATAAAATAAATATTATATAATTTTTATAGAGTAAAAAGAGAAGGGATGATTAACATGAACGGACAAATCGGAGAAAAGTATTTACCTGTCGGAACAGTTGTATTGTTACAAAACGGAACTAAGAGAGTAATGATAAATGGCTTCTGTACTATGGACGCTAATAATCCTAGTCGTATCTTTGATTATTCAGGTGTTTTATTTCCAGAAGGCTCACTAAGTTCTGATCAAACTTTATTATTTGACCATAATCAAATAGTTAGAGTAGACCATATGGGTCTAAACGACGAAGAGGAAAAAAGCTTTAAAATAAAATTAAAAGAAATAGTTGCAGCTAGTGCTCAAGGTCAAGGCGCTCAAGGCGGAGCAGCTCCAGCACCAGCAGCACCAACTCCTGCAGCACCTGCTCCTGCTGGTTCAGTTCCACCTGTTCCACCAGTAGCTCCAAGTGCTCCTGCAGCACCACAAGCTCCACAAAATCCTTTTCAAGGCTAATTAAAATAAAGTAGCAAAAAAACAATTACTATTTGACAAATAATAGTAATTGTTTTATATTACAGTGAACATGTTGATTGGGACATATTAACTTACTCCCTTATTCAAAGAGAGCTTATAATGGTGAGAGTAAGCAATAATAGTAAGTTATTCCTACCCATGAGTGAAATATGAAAATATTTCCGGATATAATCCGTTATCAAAAAGAGTATAAAAGGATGGTACCGTGCATCATTATGCACTCCTTAGGTATCATCTTTTTTATTTTAAGGAAGTGTTAATATGAAAAAGTTAACTAAACGACCGAATATATATTTATTAAATAATAAAATATAGGAGGTCAAAATGAAAATAAGTAAAAATTATTTCTTCACATTACGTGAAGATGCTAAAGATGAAGAAAGTAGAAGCGGTAACCTACTAGTTAGAAGTGGTATGATAAAAAAAGTAGGTGCTGGTATTTATATGTTCTTACCTATGGGATTAAGAACAATTGATAAAATCAAAAAAATTGTTAAAGAAGAAATGGATAATGCTGGAGCTCAAGAGTTATTAATGCCTAGCTTAATACCAAGTGAATATTATGAAAAATGTGGACGTGTAGAAGCCTTTGGTAGTGACATGTTTAACTTAGCTGATCGCTATAATAAAAGTCTTGTTTTAGGCCCAACTCATGAAGAACTATTTACAATTGCGGCAAAAGCTATGGTCAAAAGCTATAAAGATTTACATTTCACCCTTTATCAACAAGCTGATAAATTTAGAGATGAACCACGTCCAAGATATGGTTTGATTCGTGTTCGTGAATTCATTATGAAAGATGCTTATTCCTTTGATACAGATGAAGCTAACTTAGATATTTCTTATAATATAATGAAAGATGCCTATAACAAAATATATGATCGTTTAGGTATCAATTATAAAATAGTTAAATCTGATTGTGGCGCAATGGGTGGTTCTTTATCTGAAGAGTATCAAGCTATTACTGATATTGGTGAAGATACAATCGTCCTATGTGATAAATGTGGATATTCAAGTAATCTTGAAGTAACCAAATGTCTTTCTAAAATCGATGATAAAGAAAAAGAATTAAAGCTAGAACTTGTTAAAACTCCACATCAAGAAACAATTGATGATGTATGTAAATACCTAAAACTTGATGTCAAAAAATCAATTAAAGCCTTATTAATGAATATAAATGAAGAACTAGTTATTTTCTTTATACGTGGTGATCGTGAATTAAATGAAAGTAAAGTTTGTAAACTTTTAAATTGTAAAGAAGTAAACTTTGCCAATGATGAACTAATCGCTACAAGTAATGCTGTCCCAGGTTATACTGGGCCAATAAATCTAAATGCTAAAATAGTTATAGATAATGAAATATTAAAAATGAAAAACTTTTGTTGTGGAGCTAACCAAGAAGGTTACCACTACATTAATGCTAATGTTAAAGATTTTAAATATGATATAGTAGGAGACATCGTCAATGTCAAAGAAGATGATATCTGCCCAGAATGTGGTGGTAATATCTATTTCAAAAAAGGAATAGAAATAGGTAATCTCTTTAAACTAGGAACTAAATATTCAGAGAGTTTTGGTTTAACATACTTAGATGAAAACAATAAAGAACATCCAGTAGTAATGGGCTGCTATGGTTTAGGTCCAGGTCGAGTTCTTGCGAGTATTGTTGAACAAAACAATGATGAAAATGGTCTTATATTACCAATGAATATCGCTCCATATCAAGTAGCACTTGTTCAAATTGATATGAAAGATAAAAAACAAACTGAAGTAGCTGAAAAAATTTATAATGAACTACTTAAAAATAATATTGAAGTTATTTACGACGATCGTGAAGAACGTCCTGGTGTTAAATTTAAAGATATGGATTTAATCGGTATTCCACTTCGTATAACTATTGGTAAAAAGATAGCTGACGACAAAGTTGAACTTAAATTTAGAAAAAATGGTGTTCAAGAAGAAATAGCTCTTTCTAGCATTGTAAACAAGATTGTAGAATATATTAAAGATGACTTAAAATAAGTCATCTTTTTTGCTATACTGATAATAGGTGATAATATGGAAAATATCTTTCAGAAACTTTGCCAATATTATTTAAATGAAGTTGAAGAAAATAAAGAAGAATATAAGGAACTTATAGCCAAAGCATCACCAGAAACTAAGCAAAAAGCGGAAAATTTAGTAAAAAAAATAAAAGAAAAAGTTAGTGAATATGGTTTTAATACTGACTTTAGTTCTTTCTGCGATATGATAGAATACTATATCAAACATAAAAAAGAATTTACTTATGCTAAGAAAAATGAATATTTAAAACTTTTAATTAGTTTATCTAAAGTATATGGTGTTAATCTTCGTGAAGAACTTTCACGTTATAGTACACCACCTGAAAATAACTATAATATTGAAGAAACAGATTTATTCTATCGTTTTTGTCGCTATAATTTAGAACCTAATAACGATGTCAATGAATTTAATTCTTTAAAAGAAATTGCTACTAAAGAACAACTAAACTATAAAGACCTTCAAAAGAAATCTTTGATTTTTATCGAAGACATAAAAATTCATATCGAAAAGTTAGGTTTAAAAATAACTGATAACTACTTTAATAACATGTTAAATGAATATATGAAAGTTAAAAACCAACTAAACTATAAAGTTAAAGTAGAATATTTAACGATTCTCTTATATTTATCTGAAATATATGATTTAAACTTAAGAGAAATATATTTAAATCGTAAACAAGAAGAACAAAATTATAATACTTATTCTAATATTTATAATCTTTTAGATAATGATGATTTACTAAAAAATCTTTTAATAAATAGATATGATAATGGTTATTTTGATATTAAAGAATACACTCTTAATGAAGTAGGTGGCGAATCTAAAGTTAAAGATTATAATCATACTAAAATGCTAGCTGACTTATCATATCGTTTATATAGTATATTTATTGATAAACTAAATAACTATGCTTATGATGATGTAAATCCTACATATTCTAAATTAATCGGTGAAGATGAATTAAGTCGTTTAAGTTCTCTAACTCGTGAAGAAATTTACGACATCTTAGAATTTAAAACGTATTTAGATAGTGAAGCCGAACAAAATCCTCAACTACGTATTATGGAAAAATATAATATGTCTTTAAATCTTTATAAATTTATTAAAGAATCGCAAAAATGTTTTGATTTTTATGACAAAGTAATTGGTTTAAATACACATAATTTATTTAATCATCCTGAATGTCAAAACAACATCACCATTAATTTTAATGGTCCAATCTTTGAAACTGAATTTATTATTGACGAATATATTAAAAAATGTATTGAAAACAATGTTAACTATGAATTAACTGGTGAAATAAATAATACAAATGAAACTACCCAAATATTATCTGTTTATTTATATGCTAATCCTGATGATTTAAAACTAAAACTATCACTTTTAGATAAAATCTTTAAAATTCATCATGATTTAAAAACATTATTTATATCACCACTAAAATGTTCTTTAACTCTTAACAATTCAATATATGGTTTATATAATCGTTACATAAATCCTTATGAGGACAATAAATTAGATTTTATTACCTATTTTAATTCCTTATCAGAAGTTTCATATTATCGGGTTCTTGCTAAGATTGTTCTCCCTAAAATAACGGAAGAGAAAGTTATAAATATGATTGAAGATTTTATTAATTTCAAAAATATTGAAACCAATCCTAACGAACCACATAATCCGTTATATATTAAATTTAATAACTTTACCTTTGAAGTTATTAAAGACTTAATTAATCAATATATCCCTTTAGTAAACGATCTTTTAAATTCATATTTTGAATTATCTAATTCTAAAGAAACAGTAATTGAAGAATTTAAAAAATCATTATTATATTTTCATAATAAATGTTTAAATCTAGCTAAAAATCATCCAAGTAATATATCTTTACTCGATGAATATCTTAAAATAATTATTCCCTGTGAATAATTATTTTTTTATTTAAATATATTTTTATAAAGGGTCGATAATATGTATCAATTTATAAAAAATAAAATTTTAAATGTTAATAAATATAGTAAAAGATCATCTATTATTGTTTATTACATCTTAAGATTCTTAGTTGTTACATGTATGATTTTAGAATTCATAAGAGGGGACTTAAATAATGCTATATTATGCTTAATATCTCTTATTCTTTTTTTTATTCCCTTATTTCTTAAAAGAAAATTTAAAATCGAACTACCTAATATATTAGAAATAATTATTTTATTATTTATTTTTTCTGCTGAGATATTAGGTGAAATAAATAATTTCTATATTACTATTCCTTATTGGGATACTATTTTACATACAATCAATGGCTTTTTAGCAGCTGGAGTAGGTTTATCTTTAGTTGATTTACTTAATAAAAATTTCACTAGTATCAAATTATCTCCAATCTTTATCTGTATTGTTTCATTTTGTTTTTCTATGACAATAGGTGTCTTTTGGGAATTTTATGAATATCTTTCTGATAATTCACCACTTCAAACAGATATGCAAAAAGACCGTCTTATAACTAAAATAGATAGTATATTATTAAATGATAGTAAAAAGAATATCCCTTTAAAAATAGATAATATAAAAAATACTGAAATTTACTATTTAGATGAAAATCATAATTTAAATAAAATTACCATTAAAAATGGTTATTTAGATATTGGTCTTAATGATACAATCAAAGACTTATTTGTTAACTTCCTCGGTGCTTTATCATTTAATATTTTTGGTTATTTCTATTTTTCTAATAAAGAAAAATTTAAATTCCTTCAGCACTTTATTCTAAAAAGACAAGAACTTCCAGATTAAATACAATGTAAAAGGATTAATAAAAAATATAATACCAGAAATCATTTATGCTATAATTAATATGGTGATAATATGGCATCAGCAATTATACATTTATGCATAGCTAAAGAAGTAAATAAATATCTTAATATGGATGAATATCAACTATTACTAGGTTCTATAGCTCCTGATATTTCTAAACAAATAGGTGAGACTAAAGAAATTTCTCATTTTCTAGATCATTCTAATGAAGATGATATTCCGAATGTTAATAACTTTTTAAATAAATATAAAGACGATTTAACAGATCCTTTTACGATGGGTTATTTTATTCACTTACTATCTGATAAATATTGGTTTAGAGATTATATATATAAATTTATTGATCGTTATGCAACTGATCAAAACAAAAAGAAATTAACTTATACTGCTATTAAAGATGTCATATATAATGACTATACAAATATTAATATCGATTTAATAGATAAGTATACCTTACCATTAGATATCTTCTATACTGATTTTCGTATGCCACACTCTAAAATAACTGAAATACCTCTTAATAAATTACCAATTCTTATTGAAAAAATGGGTTTAATAATAGAAGAGAGTAAAGAAGAAAAAACTTTTATGTTTGATACTAATGAAATCATATCTTTTATTGAAGAAACAACAAAATACATTATAAAAGATATTCAAATGTTAAGAATTAAAGAAGACTAATCTTCTTTTTTTATCACTAAAAATACGATAATTTAACATTCCTTAAACTACTTAGTAAATCCTAAAAATTAAGTAATTATTTTGCTATCTTATTGACTAAAGATAGCAAATATTATATATTTATATTAAGAAAATTATAGAATCGAGTGTGAAGATTATGAAGAAAAAATACATTCTAAGTTTAGTAGTAATCGGTTTAATGCTCGCTCTAACATTAACGATAGGAACCGGTTACGGTTTATGGGTTTCTACCCGTGATAAAAATGAACTAAGTTCAACAACTTTAGGTTGCTTTCAAATTTACTATCAAGAAGATAAGGGTATAGATAAAGATATAATCGAAATGAAAAATATCGAACCTTTAACAGTTGAAGAAGGTTTAGAAACTTCACCTTATACTTTAACTATCAAAAATACTTGTAATGTCGACAAAGAATTACAAGTTCGTTTAAATGTTTTAAAAGATACAACTGTTGATTTAAAGGCTTTAACTTTAGAAGCAACTGGTTATATTTCCCAAGATACTAGTTTATATAATAATTTACAATTAACTAAATCTGAAATGCCTGATGTCGTACAAAGTAGATTAATAGGTATTGTTAATGTTAAACCTGATGAAATAGTTAGAACTAATGTTAAATTATGGTTTGATGAAAGAAAGACTCCTAAAATCGATAAGAGTAAAATATTAAAAGCTCAATTTGAATTTATCGATTCTGAATCATCAGTTAAAGCTAAATTCTATGAATTACTATTAACTGATAAAGCTAAAATTGAAGCTAAAAAAGCCCCAAACTTTGCTAATCAATCAACCGGTGCCGATGGCTTATATGTCACTAATTCTGATACAGGTAAAACATATTATTATCGTGGTGTTGTTAACAATAACTATGTTTCATTTGGTAACTTCTTATGGCGTATTATAAGAATAAACGAAGATGGTACTATTAGATTAATAGCTAATAAATCTGTTGCTTATACTAATTTTAATGATTTACGAAGTCGTCAAAAAGACTTTGCTGGTTATTCATATCTATGGTATCGTAATGCTGCTAATAGTATTGCCAAAGATACTCTAGAAAATTGGTATAATACTAATATTACTGCTAAAGGTCTTGATAAATACCTTACAACTTCTAACTATTGTAATGATACTGGTTACCAAACAACAAATTATCATACTTACTTTAATGGTTATAAGAGATTAAGTACTGATAATGCTCCATCACTAATTTGTCCAAAAACAAATGCTGACTTTGGAGGAGTATACAATGCCAAAGTTGGTTTAATAACAGCTGACGAAGTAGTATTAGCTGGTGGTGCTTACAATAAAAATAATATGAATTACTATTTATATAACGAAGAAAGCTTCTATACATTAACACCATATGATTTCTATCAAGGAACTCCAACTCTTTATGCTGTTGATAATACTGGTACTTTAACAACATCACCAGTTAATAAAGAATTAGGTCTTCGTCCAGTTATTACATTAAAAAGTGATATTACTGTAACTGGTTCAGGAACTATTGATAATCCTTATATAATCGATATGGAATAAACACTGTCTTGACAGTGTTTTTATTTTTCTAAAATCTATTTTTTTCTTTGTTTGTCGAACTTGTTTAAAATCCCCATATTAAGCTCTATATTCTTGTTAACAGGTGATAAAAATGACAAACCTTGAAACAATTATTCAATTACATGAAAAACTAATATATAAAATAGCTACTAGATTCCATGATGCTGAAATAGAAGACTTATATCAAGCTGGTGTCATTGGTATTATTAAAGCCTACAATAATTTTAAAGCCGATGGTACAACTAAATTTACTACTTATGCTTATAATTATATTTTTGGTGAAATGTATGATTTCGTTAATAATATTAGATCTATTAAATTAAATAAAAATATTTTAAAACTTTATAAAAAATTAGAACAAACTAAATATTTACTAGCTCAAAAACTAAATCATCTTCCATCTATTCAAGAATTATCTTCATTTCTTGGTTATGATGAAGCAACTATTAATCAAGTATACGAATGTACATCTTCAATTATGAGTTTAGATAATGAAACTGAAAGACCTATTTATGAAACTATCTCTAATCCCAAAGATGATATATCTACTAATATTATCGATTTAAAAGATTCAATGAATACACTAACTAAAGAAGAAAAAGATGTTATTAATTATCGTTATTTTAAAGATTTTACACAAAGTGAAACTGCTAAAATTCTTGGTATGTCTCAAGTTAAAGTTTCTCGCTATGAAAAGAAAAGTTTAAGTAAAATGTATAATTATTTAAGTGCTTAGACATAATAAATAACAGGTGATTAAATGAATACTGTTAAATATAAAAAAATGGTTGACGAGCTAACTCCTAAAGAAAATCGTTTAATGAATATGATAATAGCTTTTATCGGTGGAGGTTTAATAGGTATTATAGGAACTATCCTTTATCTAAATTTAAATAAAGTATATAATTCTGAAGATTCAATTTCTTTCATGTTATTAATCTTTATTATTGCATCAGCCTTTATGACTTGTTGTGGTTTTGCCGATAATTTATTTTCTAAGTTAAAATGTGCTCTTATTATTCCTATCACTGGTTTTGCCCATTCCGTATCATCATCAATCTTAGATTATAAAAAAGAGGGTCTTATTAATATGGGCTCTAATACTTTTAAATTAGCAGGATCTGTTCTTTTATATGGCGTTGTCAGTGCCATAATTCTTACATTAGTGAAGGTGATATTAAATGTCTAGTTTTAAATATAATAATGTCTATCTTAAAGATTATGAATCAATAGCAGGACCAGAAGAAGTGAAAGGTAATTTAGAATATCAAAATACAACTAACGATTATTATTTTGGTGAAGAAAAAATTGAAGATGCCGAAATAAAGATGCAAAACCTATGTTTAAATAATATTATTAAAAGAAATAAATTAAATAATAAAGTTGAACTACTAGTTGGTGGTGATTTAATAAATCAAATAGCTATCACATCATATAATATAGTCAATCGTCATATCCCATTTTTAGGTCTATATAATGCTTGTGCTACTTTTAATGAAAGTCTTATAGTATTAGCTAATTTTATTGAAAGTAAAATGATTAATAGTGGCTTAGCTATTACTTCCAGCCATAATTTAAATGCTGAACGTCAATATCGTTTTCCTATTGAATATGGTTCACCTAAAAAGTGTTATACAACATTTACCACCACTGGTGCTGCTTGTGCATACCTAACTAATGAAGCAACTAATATTAAAATAGAATCAGCAACAATTGGTCCAGTCGTCGATTATGGTATTAAAGATGCTTCTAATATGGGCGCTGTTATGGCTCCAAGTGCTGCCGAAACTCTTCATAAACACCTAACTGAACTTAATAGAGACATTAATTACTATGATTTAATTATTACTGGTGATTTAGGAAAATTCGGTCAAGAACTATTTTTAAAACTAATTAAACAAGATTATAATTATCTACCTAAAAATTATTATGATGCCGCAAGTATTCTTTATAAGGATAACCAAAATACTTTTCAAGGCGGTAGTGGACCAGTCGTTGTTCCTTTAGTTTTATTTAATAAAATTTTAAAAGATAAACAATATCAAAAAATTCTTATCTTAGCCACTGGTTCTTTACATAATACTTTAATGGTTAATTTAAAAAAGAGTATTCCATCAATTACTCATGCTGTAAGTATCGAGGTGAAATAATGATTTATATAAATTCTTTTCTTGTATGTGGTACTATTTGTCTAATCGGTCAAATAATACTTGATAATACTAAATTAACTCCTGGTCATATTACAAGTATATTTGTAATTACTGGTGCTATTTTATCATTCTTAGGAATCTATGAAATGATAGCTAATTATAGTTTAGTAGGTAGTAGTTTACCAATAACTTCATTTGGTAATGCTTTATATAAAGCAGCTTATGAAGGATTTCAAAATGGCGGCTTTATTGGTATGTTTAGTAATCTACTATCGACTACCAGTACAGGTATAACTGGTGCCGTTTTCTTTGGTTTTATCTTTTCCTTAATATTTAAAATTAGAGATTAAAATAAATCTCTTTTTTTATTTCTCTTTTTTAATTGCTACTTATTTGGTATAATTATATAAGAAGAATGAAGGGATATTATGGATGATAAAGAAATAAAAAATACAGATGCTAACGAAAATGAAAAGGTTACTCCTAAAGTAGATACGAAAGAGGAAACAACTAACGCTGAAACTAGTCCATCTGAATCTATGGAATCTAGTAAGGTCGAAGAAAATAAATCTCTTGAAACTAACCCAGAAGCACCTGTCATTAATATACCAGAAAGTATTGATACTCAAAAAGAAGTAAAAGCGCAAAATCAAACTCTAAATCCAGCTACTGATTTTAGTTCAATTTTTGGCGTTGCATCTGAAGAACAAGCCCCTGAAGTTAAAGTAGAAGCTAAAAAAGAACCAGAACCAGCTCAAGAGCTAGCCCCAGAAGTTAAAGTTGCGGAAAATGTTGAAGTGCCTAAAACTCAAGAGCCAAAATTTAATAAAGATCAATTTAATAGTGAAGAAAAATTATTATATGAGATTAAACCAGAAAAAGAAGGTAATCCTCTAGTTGTTTTATTTTTCTTTATTTTCTTAATTGCTTTTATTATCTTTTTACCATCACTAGTTAAAGTTGCTAATTTTAATTTTACGCAAAATAGAACAAATACAAATAATAATGAAGAAATATCAAATGAAATGCACGAACTTGGTTCAACATCTGTTCGTGTAAAACTGGATAATTTAGAATTAAACAATTTTGTTAAATCATCTGAAGATGACGAATACTACTTAATCTTTACTTTAACTAATACTGCAAGTGAACCATATATGTTTAATAAAAAATATTACATTACTTTATATGATGGAGAAAGTATCGTTGGTTATGCTTTAATTCATTCATATGATATCGTAGCTGCTTATGGTGCTCGTGAAGTTAAACTTGTTATTAACGAAAATTCTTATCAACGAGCTAACCAATTTAAAGTAGAAGAAATAGTTGCAAGCCGTTATCCAAAAGTAGCAACTACAGAAGTAGATGGTGAATATAACGTTTTAACTTGTACACACTTAAATGATGAAATGAAATACTATTTTAGTAATGATGCATTAGTAAAAATAAAAGAAACATACAAAGAGCTTCAAAGTAATAGTAAGAATTATGCTGCTAATAAAGATACATATCGTAATCTTTCTAATAAATATAAACAAATTCAAAACTTTACTTCAGACTTTATTGAAACTAATACTGATTTTACAATGATTAATAACGTTGAACTAAAAGATATTCCAGATAAAACATTAACTGATTTAAAAGTTTATCGTTATTTTAGATATAGTGAAGACATAAAAACAGTAGCATTTGAACTTGGAGCCCAAGGATATACATGTAGTTAGGGGGATTAAAATGACTTACAATTTTACAACTACCGATTTTGAAGGACCATTAGATTTATTACTTCACTTAGTTAAAGAGTCTAAAATGGATATTTATGAAATAAATATTCATGATATTATTAATCAATACCTAGATTTTATTCATTCCTTAGAAGAAAAAAATATTGATATAGCAAGTGAATACTTAGTAATGGCTGCTGAATTAATTCATTTAAAAAGTAAGTTATTAGTTAATCGCAATGAAGAAGAAAATGAAGAAGATGAATTTTCTTTCAATAGTGAAGAAGATTTAAAAAATAAATTAATTGAATATGAAAAATATAAAGAAATAACTAAAAGTTTTCAAGAACTTGAAGAAAAAAGATCTGAGGTATATACAAAGTTACCTGAATCTCTAAATGAATTTATTGATTCTACTGGTTTTATTAAAGGTGAATTGAATATTGAAGATTTATTTAATGCTTATAAATTATTTATTGAAAGACAAAAACTTGAGAAACCATTAAATACTAAAATAACTAAAAGAGAACTTAGTGTTGATGACAAAATAAAAGATATAAGATCTATTTTAAAAAAACGTTCAAAAGTAAATTTTATTGAATTATTTACGGAATTAACAAAAGAAAATATTGTTGTGACTTTTTTATCAATTCTTGAAATGAGTAAAAATAGTGAAATTATCTTGACTCAAGAAGCAAGTTTTAGCCCAATTATGATAGAAAGAGTGAGTAAGAAATGAATCTAGTCGGAGTTTTAGAAGGTATATTATTTGTTGTTGGTGATGAAGGTTTAACTTTAAATCAAATATGTGATATCTTAGAAATTGATATGGAACAAGCTAAAGAACTTTTAATGGAACTGAAAAAGAGCTATGAAGCTGAAAATCATGGCGTTAGAATTAGTTATTTAGGCGATGCATTTAAACTAACAACTAAAAAAGAACATAAAGAATATTATAAAAAATTAATAGAAAATCCCGAGAACAATACTTTGTCTCAAGCAGCTTTAGAAACTTTAGCTATTATTGCTTATAACCAACCAATTACTAGAGTTGAAATCGATGAATTACGTGGAGTTAGCAATGTTCATATATTAAGAAAATTATTGGCTAAAGGCCTTATTAAAGAAGCAGGTAAAAGTACTTTACCAGGTCGTCCAAATCTCTATGCTACTACTAGTGAATTTCTAGATTACTTTGGTTTATCATCTATTAGTGATTTACCAACTATTATAAATGAACCTGTTGAAGAAGACGAAGAAAAAGAATTATTCTCTTCAATATATAAGGAAGAAGAAAATGAATAAGTCAACATTTATTTCCGAAGACGATTTATTAAATGAAAATATCACAAATTTAAATTATAATAATTTAGAAATTAGTAATAAAAACATCAAAATATGTTTATTTGAATATACTGATTTAAGTAATAATATATTTGAAAATGTTTTCTTTGAAAAAGTCGAATTTACTAATTGTGACTTATCTAATACTAAATTCATTGATTGTAATTTAAGAGATATAAAATTTACTAATTGTAAACTTGTTGGTACTAATCTTACTAATTGTCATTTAACTAAAGTAATATTTAATGATTCATTATGTAAATATATAAATCTTGTTGATAGTAAAGTACGAGAATTAAAAATTAATAATTCTGATTTTACAGAATGTACTTTTTATAATATAATTAATAAAGATTTAATTTTTAATAATGTTAAATTAATTAAAAGTGAATTTATAAATACTACTTTAGAAGGAATTGACTTTAGTACTTGCGATATAACTAATATTAAAATTCCTCCTAAGTATTTAAAAGGATTAAAAGTTAATATGTTTCAAGCTCTTGAATTATCTAAAATTCTAGGTCTTGAAATTATTGATTAAAGGAGAAGTAATATGAAAAAAATAATATTAATTATTGTTATAACAATTTTAAGTATTTTAACAATTTCTTTAGGAGTCGGAACTGTATATTTTGCAACTAATTATGCTTCGGCCGAAGATAAAATAGAAGATTTAGAAGATGATATTGATGAACTTAAAGAAGAGCTAAAAGACAATCAAAATAATTCTTATGCTGTTTCAAATAATAGTGATAATAGTGATTTATATAGTAACGATTATCAAGAAGAAAAAGAAGAAAATGAATCTTATAATGGTAATTATAATAATTTACAAGAAATTACATTAGCTGATTTAGAATATTTAATTAATAAAAAAGATAACTTTATTCTTTTAGTTTCCCAAACAACTTGTTCACACTGCATAGATTATAAACCAACTTTAAATAGTGTTTTAAATAGTCATAATCTAAAAGCTTATTACATTGAAAAAAATTTATTAACTAAAGATGAAAATACATCTTTTTCCCAAATTATTGAAACTCCTGGAACTCCAACAACAGCTTTCTTTATAAAAGGTGTTGAAGATCAAGAGAATCGTATTGTTGGAAATTCAGGTGAAAGTGTTATTGAAGCTCATTTAAAATCAGCTGGTTTTATTAGATAAAAAAGATTTGTTTAAATAACAAATCTTTTATTTGTACTATAAATTATTTATGGTATAATTAATTATGTAATTGCCCATGTGGCGGAATAGGTAGACGCGCTGGACTCAAAATCCAGTGGTAGCAATATCGTGTGGGTTCGAGTCCCACCATGGGCACCAGATTAATAGATACTCGGACTTTTGTTGTTCGAGTTTTTATATGTTTGAATTTTTGATATAATATTTTTAGTTAAATTGATATACATGTCAATACAATATATTACATAAAAGGGAGAAAATAAAATGATTATTAATAAATTTTTACAAATGTTCTCAGAAGAATATATAAATTCTAAATCTATAGATCAATTACTAGAATTTACTAAAAAGACATTACCTTCAGATGGAACAGATAAAATTTTTATAGGATGTGTTCTTATAATGTTTGATCTTGGGTTTACTGGTCCAGCATCTTGCCATGAATATCTATCTTCTATTGTTAAAGCTGGAAAGGAAAGAATGTGTAATACTAATTTACTATATTTTTACGTTAATCGAATTAATACAAATAAATTGGTTTCAAAATATTTAAAGAATATTAATCAAGACATAGATTTTGAAAAACATATAAATTTAGTTATTGAATATTTAGATCAATTTTCTTTTGATTTTAGTGCAAAAGTTAAGAGTGTTTACGATAAAAAATTAAATAATTCAACAATTGATAAAGATATAATAAATTAATTTTAAGATTATAAAGTTTTTGCACTCCTTACTTTCTAATTCTAGACTGATAGTCATTTGTACTTTGTTCATTTGACGTGCTTGATAAAGGAGTGTTTTTATGTTACAATGAATATGTCAAGGAAACTTGCGTAAAATAAAAAAGGAATACCTAATTTTGCTGAGTTAGGTACTATTCCAAATTTGAGATTAGTACCAATCTATACAGTTGGTACTATTTTTATTAATATGATTAAAATCACAATAATAAGGAGTATTATGATTGAACAAAGATATCTCTCTGATTTTCTCATAATGTCACCTCCTTCCACTTTAAAAAGTAAAGGAGAATAGTACCTAAACTAACTAAGTATTCCTAAAATAATTATAGCAAACAAATGTTCTTAGTACAACGCTTTTATGTTAAATTTTGACAATTTAGAAAAACGCGCTTGATAAAGGCGTGCTTTTTATGTTAATGCCAAGTAAACCAAAACTAAAAGATAAGTCTTTGGAAGTGATAATATGAGTAAACTATCTAATACTTTATTAATGTTAAGCTATCTCCAAAATGGTCGTAAATATTCTATCAATGAATTAGCTGAAAAGATTGAAGTATCTCCGCGAATGATTCGTTTATATAAAGAAGCTCTAGAACAAGCTGGTTTTATTATCGAAACTATTTATGGTCCATATGGTGGATATATCTTAATAAAAAGTAACTTTAATATATCATCTAGTTTTAATACCTATGATTTAAATATGTTAAAACAATTAACGGCTAAAAATGAAAAACAACAAGAATATTTAAAAACTTTACAAGATAAAGTAAAAACAATTATTGATTCTAATTCAAAAGAAATAATTCCTAATACTATTCAAACAACATACAATATTTTATCACGTGCTATTAAAGAAAAAAGAAAAGTTCTTATCACATACGACTCTTTAAATAAAGGTTTAAACGAAAGAGTAATCGACCCGTTAGAATTATTTTATTTAAAAGATGGTTTCGGAGTTGCAGCTTTTTGTGAAAAGAAAAAAGATCTTCGTCATTTTGAATTAAAAAGAATCAAAGAAATTAAATTATTAAACGAAAATTATTAACATGACAAAATATTACCACATCTTATTTTATTATCTAATAAAAGGATGTGGTTTTATGTTAGAAGAAATTATTAACAGTCTAGAAGAAAATATTACTAGTTCATTAACAGCTACTAATTTAAATAATATTTTTAACCATCTAGCTGCTATTACTAAACCTTCTTTAATATGTGGTGTAGGAGGTAGTAATGTTGTAAGTAATTTCTTAGAAAAAATTTTAAATCAAAAAAATAATATTATTGTTCAAAATATTTCTGTCGAAGATTTCTTTCTTAAGAATATCTCTTCTTATCATAATTTAATTTTAGTTAGTTACTCAGGTCAAAATCATGGAATTAAATCTTTAACTAATTCTAATTTAAATACTTATCTTTTAACTAATCGTAAGACAAAAATAAGTAATGAAACCCTATTAAACTATACAATTACTAATCATCATAAAAGTTTTATTTCTTTAGATGACACAATTATTCCTTTATCAATTTTATTATGTTATTACTTAAACACTTATAAACTTAATTTTAAAATTCCTAAACTAGATAATTTATCTTTAACTCCCTTTACTAATCTAAATATTATTTACGATGAATCATCTAAAACTTGTGCAACTTTTTTAGAAACTACTTTTATTGAATCCGGGACATCCTCTGTAACATTACATACTAAATATAGTTTATGTCATGGTCGTACTAATATTATTAGTAATCAAGATTCTTTAGTTATTTACTTAAATACGCAAAATACTGAATTAGATCAACTATTAATAAGTGAGCTCCATCTTATATCATCCAATTTTCTTTTATTAGAAACAAAAGAAAAAGACTTAATAATTGCTGATTATATTTTAGTTTTAAAATCTTTATCTCTTTTATCTTACTTAAATAAAACTTATAATTACGAATTTGTTAATGTTAAATATAATAAAATTGTTCCTACCATTTATAATTATAAAGGAGAATTAATATGACAATTGTTGGTCTTAGTAACTTAGTATTAGATTATTACTTTTATAATAATAAGATATATCTTAATGGCGGTGGAACAGTATCTAATATTCTCGCTAACTTATCTAGTATGGGAATTAATACTAAAATATGTGGTTATTATGGTAATGATTATGGAGGTAGAGTAGCTAAAAAGTTAATTGAAGAATGCCATGTTGATACATCATTACTTACGAAAAAAAATTATCTAACGAAAAAATTTTTTATAACTCCCAATGGTTTTAGTAGCACCTGTCCATACTGTCATAAAAAGACAAAAAATATTCCTTTAAATCTCGATATTCAAAATCTTATTTCTCAAAACGATATTATCTTAATTCAAGACTATGTAAAATTACCTAATATATCTAATAAAATATGTTTAGACTTTGGTTATTATCAAAAATTAATTTATGAAGATAATAAAGTACTTGAAAACTTTATCTTTCGTAAATACTATCTTGTTAGTCTTAAAGAAAGTGTTTTAACTTTTATCTTAAATAAACTTCATTTAACTTTCGAAACTTTTATTAACAAAATAGATATTTATCTTCTTTTAATAACCAAAGGTCGTAAAGGAACAACAATTATTTATCAAAAAAAAGAATATAATTATCAAGTAGAACCATTTGAAGAAGTCGAAACTAATGGTTGTGGTGATATTTTCTTTGCCACCTTTATTAGTGAAACATTAAAACGTCAAACACTTATTCCTTCTGACCTTGATGATATATTTAATATTGCAAGTGCAAATGTCCATACCGTCATAAATAATATAGGTGCTCGGCATCATTTAATTCCTAATAAAATAATTATTAAAGATAAAAAATGTATATGTGAAAATTTTAAGATTACTAATTAAATATTAATTGACTTTATCTCTTAGCTCGATATAATAGTTATACAAAGGAGTTGAAAATATGCTAAAAGCATCTGAATATAATCGTAAAGAATACATTGAAAACTATATTTTAACTGATGATGAATTTAATCTATTAAATAATCAAGAACAATTAGCTTATGCATCTCTTCGTTATGGATGGATACTAGAATCTTTACAAGATTTACATAGTAAAAAAACGGTTTATGGATATATACCTGATCGTTATAATTCTTTCTTTACTTCATCTGGTTGCAAAATAGAGCATTATGATTTTGGCATTGAAGAAACAGAAATAACTAAAGTTAAAACCAGTGAAGTTACTATTTCTAAAGAACAACAGCAAGAAATAAGTAAATATGTTTCATTAGTAGCTTCGACAAAAGCTGATATCGTTGAAAACCGTTTACTAACTTACTTAGCAAATAAAGCTAAGCAACTTCGTGAAAATGGTACTTTTGTTGCTGACCAAGATTTAGAAGATAGTCTTGTTAATACTTTTACATCATTTACAGATCCATTTACTACTTTAACTAAAGAAGAACAAGATAAACTAGCAGCAGCAGAACTAAGTTTAGTAATGCATCATTTAAATAATTTAGAAACAGTTTCTCTAAGAACAACTACTAAAGAACAATATAAAGACTATATCCAGAGTCAAGGTTTTGCAATTACTATAGATTCTACTAATCAAAAATTAGTAAAAAAAATAAATGAAGAATAATTTGCTATTAAATGAAAAATAGGTATAATATATATCTATTGAAGGAGAAAAAACACACAAATGAAAAAATATGTCGCTAAAAGAGACAATATATACGCTGGGACATTAATCAAAAAGATTACTCCCCAAGTATCAATTATCGATTCAAATGGTCAAGAATTTACAGAAAGTCAATTTCCTGAATTAGGTATTACTAACTTTCAAATAAGTGGTGGTCTTATCTGCCGTGGAATGTTATTTAAAATAAATGATAAAAACTTAGCTGAAGATTTAATTTATGAAAGTCCTGTTGATTATAATATCGAAGGAATTAAACCAGAACTAAATCTCTTTGATGACTTTGTTATTACTGAGTATGCTAAGTTAGAAGAATTACTTAAATATATGAAATATAGTGAAGATCTTACCCAAGAAGACTTAAAAGAAATATATCGTCGTTTTCTTGTTCATGGTTGGTGGTTAAAACGTCACTTAGATTTATTCGGTTATAAAAAAGGTTTTCATGGATACCAATCAACAGAAGATGAAATCTTACCAAGAGAAATCGCTGATAGCTTAACAACTATAAATTTAAGTAAAGTAGTAAAACCAAATCCTGAAGAACCATTTGCTAAATTAATAAAAAAGAGATAAAGCTTGAATAAAATTTCAAGTTTTTATTTTTCTTTTTTTTAACTTGTATTAAAATATTACTAGAAAAAGGAGCTTTAACTATGAAAAAAGAAGAATACATTACTTTTGTTAATAATAATTATAATGGTTCTGCTAAAGAACTGATCTTAAAACAAATTGATTTATTTTATGATGATAAAGAAGAAATCCCATATCATAAGTATGAAATAGGTGAAGAAGTTATCTTAAATAAAGGGACGTATCTTCATGGTATATCTGGTGAATTAGATAATTTTACTTGGATTGTAAATAATGGTTTTATAGGCAATGATTTTACTAATCAAAGTGTTAATAATAAAATAAAAAGTAGTATCGGTATGTGGAATATTCAACAAGATATGTCTTTACTAGATTATATTAAATTATATAGTGGATTTACTATAACTTATACCATTGGTCGTGGTCCTGGTTCAAAAGAAATATCTGATTTAATTCCATATCATCAATTTGATTCTTATACAGAAAAATTAAATAATCGTGAAGATGTTTGGATGTATTGGGGTGATCAAACTAAAGAGGTTCGTTTCTTACCAAGTTTAGTTGCTGATAAAAGACAAATCGCCTTTATTTTAAATATGGATAGTGATTATGCTAAAAAACTAACTTATGCTGATGTTTGGAATTGTGATTTAGATTCTGAAACTTTAAAATATTTTTTAGATTATCGTTACTATGATAAATTTTTAGAAGAACGTCATAATCGTAATGCTTCTACAACCGATCGTGAAACAGCTATCATCTTTGGTTTACCAGCTCGCTTAATTGAAGGAGTCTTTGTAGGTCGCAAAATAGAAAATAATCAAGAAGCTTTAACTTATATTAAAGAACAATTACCAAATTGTTATATTTGTAATTTAGATGGTAAAGTAATAGTTGGTAATAAATAAAATATTTAAGGAGTAGAATAAAATGTTATATTTAACTACTAGTGATAAATCTCTTCTTGAAAAAGATTATCGTACTTTTTTATTATCTTTAAAAACTAATTTAAGTAATTCAAATATTCAAAATGTTCTTGAATTATACGCGCTTATTAATTATTTACTTCGTACTGGTAAATTTAGTTGGCAAGAAACTATATCTTATCAACCGAACTTTAATTACTTAGCTTTACCTAATATGCCTGAACAACTCCAAGTTATGTATGGTATTGGTTGCTGTCGTCATATTAATCAGTTAATAAATGACATTTTATTAACCCTCGGTTTTAATTCAGTAATTCAATATATTATAGTAGATAATACTGATACGTGGCATCGTGCAACTCCTAAAGACGCTAACCACCTTGTTGTTATCTTAAAAGATAATAATAAGGAGTATCTCTTAGATGCCTATAATAACTTTGCTTTTCAAATTATTGGAACTGATTTAATTCCTCTTAATCTACCAACTCCTAAAGAGCTTTCTATAACTACTAAATATCCTGATGATAATATAAAAGAAATAGGTCAAGTATTAAAAAAATATTATAATCTTCAAGAATATGGAATTGACTATGTATATGATTATGGATACTAAATAAAAGACTAATAGTCAAAAAATACTAATAGTCTTTTTTTATCCCATTATTTGTCCACCATTATTATGGATAACTTGTCCTGTTATATAACTTGCATCATCAGAGGCCAAGAATACAAAAGTAGGAGCAAGTTCATAAGGCATTGCCATTCTTGCCATAGCTGCATCAGCACCTAAAGAAGGAATTTTTTCTTTAACCCAACAAGCTGGTTGAAGTGGTGTCCAAAAGTAACCTGGAGCAATGGCATTAACTCTAATATTTTTTAAAGCTAGATTTCTAGCTAAAGCTCTTGTAAAACCAACTATAGCTCCTTTTGTTGTAACATAATCAATCAACTGTGGTTCGCCATAAAAGGTAGTTATTGATGATAAATTAATAATTGAATCTCCATCATTTAAATATGGTAAAACTTCTTTAGTTAGATAAAACATTCCATAGACATTAACTTTCATAGTCCAATCAAATTGTTCTTCTGTTATATCTAAAAGACTATCTGCTTGATACTGAAAATATTTATTTTTCCAAATTTATCAATTGTCTTTTTAACTATTTCTTTACTAAAATTTTTATTACTAATATCTCCAGCTAAAAGTAAACATTCTCCACCTAATTTTTCAATACACTCTTTAGTTTCATTAGCATCTTTATGCTCATTATAATAAGGAATAACTACTTTAGCTCCTTCTTTAACAAAAGCAATTGCTGCAGATTTCCCTAAACCACTATCACCACCAGTAATAATTGCTACCTTATCTTTTAACTTACCACTTCCTTTGTAATTAGGATTATCAAAAATAGGTTGTGGCGTCATTTCATATTCCATTCCCGGTTGCTTATCTTGTTCTTGCTCAGGTGCTAAAATATGATATTTAGTAATTTCTAAACCAATATCATCATCATATTTATATCCTTTATTTCCATACTTATAATCTAAATTCATTTTTCTTCCTCCTTCTAAAATATATGTCAAATAAATAATTAAAGTACCTTGAAAAAGTATATTGCATATGCTTAAATAAATAACTGGAGATGACATATTAATGTATCGCAATACATACGCTAAAATTAATTTAAAAAATATTCAAGATAATGTCCAAAAAATAATTAATTATTATCATCAATATACTTATTATTTTGGTGTCGTAAAAGCTGATTGCTATGGACATAATGATTTACAAGTAGTTAATTCTATTATCAAAGGCGGTTGCAATTATCTTGCTGTAGCTATGTTAGAAGAAGCCTTAGAAATTAGGAATCAATTTAAAGATATTCCTATATTATGTTTAGGCGTCATACCATCTTCTTATCTAATTATTTGTGAACAAAATAATATTACAATTACTATAAACTCTTTATCTTATACTAAAGAACTAATTAAAGAAAAACATCATAATTTAAAAGTTCATATTAAGATAAATAGTGGTATGAATAGGTTAGGACTATCTAATTTAGAAGAAATTAACGAAACAATTAAACTTTTAGAACAAAACCATATAACTATCGAAGGAATCTATACTCATATTTATAATGCTAGTAATAAACAAGATACTGAAAATCAATTTAATAAATTTCAAGAATTATTAAAAGATGTAAATAAAGAGAAAATACCAATTATTCATCTTGCAGCTAGTGAAACCTTAACTAACTATCCTAAATTACCATTTGTAAATGGTTGTCGTCTCGGTATCATTATGTACGGTTTTACTGATAACTTAAATTTAAATTTACAATCAACAATTAGTTTACATAGCCAAGTCATTCAAATAAATGAATTACATAAAAATGATAAACTAGGTTATAATGGTGCTTATATTGCTAAAAGTCTTGAACATATAGCTGTTGTATCTATTGGTTATGCCGATGGTGTAATTAGAAAAAATACTGGGCGTTACGTTTATATTAATAATAAAAAATATCAAATAGTTGGTAATATATGTATGGATATGTTATTTGTTAAAGTTGATAACGATGTTAAAGTAGGTGATGATGTTATTGTCTTAAAAGATATTAATCATATTACTGAAGTAGCTAACTACTTAGATACTATTCCATATGAAGTATTGTGTTCTATTGGTAAACGTGTACCACGCATTTATAAATAAAATATTAAGGGAGAGATAATATGCTTAAAGATTTATGCTTCGAAATAATTCAAACCTGTCCTAATAATTGTTTATTTTGTTCTTCTTTCTCTGATATTAATTGTCAATCTAAAATAGATTTTGCAACCTTTAAAAAAACAATTGATTATCTCATTAAAATTGGTGGAATAGAAGAAGTCTCTTTATCTGGTGGTGAACCTTTTCTTCATCCTGATTTATTTAAAATGATCGCTTATTTAAAAAGTTTAAATATTAGAGTTGTTCTATTTACTAGTGGTATAAAATTAAGTCAAGTAACAAAAGAAGAAATAAATAGTTATTTAAACCAAATTGATTTATATTGTCAAAAATGTCGTATTAGTGATGATGAACGCCATCGTATTATAACTAGATATCAATCCATCTTTAATTGTTATGAATCCCAATTTACTTCCATCAGTAAAGAAGAATTAAGTAGTTTAAAAGAACTAGGTCTTGATAAGATTGTTTTTGATTATCAAAGTGCAAGTGAAGAAAACTTTAAAAATTTAATGGGTAAAAATCATTTTACACTTGTTTCTAAATCTATTATTTCTGCTTCATTAGTTGGTTTAGAAACTGATATTCATTTTATTCCTTTAAAAACTAATTACCAAGAATTTCCTGACTTAATTGAACTATTAAATATTGCTGGTGTTAATAATTTAAGTATTTTAAATTTTGTCCCTCAAGGACGAGGTAAACAAAATAAAGATAGTCTTATGTTAAGTGAGCAAGAAATGCTTCATTTTAAAAAAATTTTTAACGAGTCTAAAGCCAAATTTAATGGTCATATAAGAGTAGGTATTCCTTTAATTAGTGACGATAAACATCTTTGTACTGCTGGCTTAGATAAAATAGTTATTAAATATGATGGAACTGTTCTACCATGTCCTGCTTTTAAAGAGTATGATGTTACTAAATTAAATCAATTAGGTATTAAAACTCCTAATATTTATACTGATTTAGAAAGTCTTGAAATTCATAGTGGTACTAGAGAAAAGCCATTATGTAAAAAACTATATCAATTTACCAATAATTTAATATCTAAATAATGTGATAAAATAAAAAAAGAAGGTGTTTTAAATGACTAAAGCTGAAAATGTAATTAAATTCTATATTTTATGTAATAAATTAAAGGATGTTGTAAGAAGTGGTTGGTTAACTTGGAATATTCAAAAAGAACGAGTCGAAAGTGTTGCTGAACATATTTATAGTACAGAAATGTTAGCTATTGCTATGAAATCTGAATATCAAATTGACGTCGATATCGAAAAAGTAATTTTTATGTTAGCTATTCATGAAATAGAAGAAATTATTATTGGCGATATTGAAATAACTGCTGCTGATTATGCAAGTAAAAAAGCTTTAGGTCATCAAGCTGTTCATCAAGTTTTAAAAGATTTAATAGATGGTGAAAAACTTGAAAAAATAATCCTAGAGTTTGACGAAAGAAAAACTAAAGAAGCTTATTTTGCTTATCAATGTGATAAATTAGAATGCGATTTACAAGCTAAATTATATGATGAACAAGGTTATGTAACTTTTACTAATCAACAAGACAATTATGAATACAATTCACCAATGGCTCAAGAACTAATTAAAAATGGTGCTACTCATTTCTCTGAAATATGGCATGCTACAGATGAAAAACTATATACGGAAAATAATGAATTTAAAGAAGTTTTTCTTTATGCCAAAAATAACGATATAATGCCTTTAATAAATAATAACTAATAAATGATTATCAAATAGGGGGTAAGTTATGAGTAGAGTATATTTTTATCATGGTTTATCTTTAGGCCAATATTGTGCAAAAAATAATATTAATTATTCACGTATTCTAGCTCGTATTAAAGATTTAAAAAAAATTAATCCAGATTTATCAGCTGATGAAATAGTAAAAAAAGCTATTGAAGATTTTCAAGATCCTCGTTGTCGTTTTACTTATCAAGGTATGTCTTTAAGACAGTATTGTCTTCTTCATGATTATAACTTTCAAAGAATCTATCGACAAATAAAAGATTTAACCGATATAGACGAAATAAATTCTAAATTAGCTGCTTACTTTGCCGATGATCCAACTAAACGCATTCCTCGTTATAAAATTGAAGGCTTAAGTTTAAAAAAATATTGTGAATTAAAAGGTTACATCTATCCTACAGTAAAAACATATGTCACTAATTTTCGTGAAGCTAATCCTCATCTTCAAGATAACGAGATTGCTAAACTAGCTATTGAATACTACCAACAAAACCATATTGCAAAAGAAATTTGGTTTTATCATGGTGAAAGATTAGTTGATTATTGTAAACGCAACAATTTATCTTATGCTAGTATCTTTAGTTATTTAGATCATATGAATATCGCTAATCCAAAAGATATATCTGATGAAGATTTAAATGAAGCTATTAAAAAATATCGTATTAAAATCCGTAAAGATGCTTTTAAAAGACTAAAAAACTGTCAAACCGAAGCTGATTATCAAGAAGTAATATCTACACTAAAAATTGATAATGAATCTATTAAGTTAGTTAAAACTTATAATTACGATACTATAAGAGCTATCTACTTTGTTTGGTATTTTGGTAAAGAAAAGAATGGTTTAATTACTTTAGATTTAAAAAGAATCAATACCGTACTAAAATGTGTTCGTCGTATTGATTTATTTGAAATAAACTTCCTACTCGGTTATTACTATTCAGGTATTTATGATACTCGTCAATTAATATATAACAAAATCTTTTTAAGTATCCGTAAAATAGTTAGTGACTTATGTAAAAAATATAATATTAAATTTAATAGTGATTATCATCTTGAATTAAAATCAGAAGCAGACTTACTAGCTTTTGAATTTATTGAAAGAACTAATTCTAGATATATAGGTCAAATAATTAGTTATATGAATGCTTATATTTCTAATTGCTTAAAAAGAAAAATATTAAAAGATCTTCAAGAAAACGATAATATAAGTTTAAATAAAAAAAGATATCTTGATAGTAAAAAAGAAATTATTGATGATTTATCTGATTCATCATCACCTATAGATCGTTTATACTTTAGTGATGAAATGTTTAATGTTATTAAATCACTAACCTTATTAGAACAAAAGTATATTTCATTAAGATTTCAATACTTATTAGACGATGACGAAATAGCTGAAATTCTTAATATCCCACTAGAAGATGTCTTAATACTTCAAAGTCAAGCCCTAACAAAATTAAAAGATAATGACCAAATAAAAAAATTAAAATTAAAAAAATAACTGCTGAGATTTATCAAATTGCAACTAAAAAATCAAGTTATAATAATCAAAAAATATTCTTTTGTTTTAATCGACTACTACGAAACTTACTTAAAATAAACTCATCCAAAATAATTAATTTTAAATTTTTTTCAAAAAGTTTAAAAATTCGACAATAACCGACAGCTGAGTATGTCATAATATCAATGTGCTAAGCTAGAGGAGGAATAAAAATGGAAAGTAAAGTAAAATGGTTTAATAATGAAAAAGGATATGGGTTTATTGAATATAAGGAGAATGAAGATATATTTGTTCATTATTCAGCTATTCTACAGGATGGATATAAAACTTTAAATCAAGGGGACAATGTTTATTTTGATTTAGTTGAAACTAATAAAGGCTATCAAGCTAAAAATGTTCAACAAATACATCAAATAGTTTAAGTACTTAATATTATTAAACATTAGATAATTGATTTACAAAGAAAAAATATTTATGTTTAGCACATCAAGAAGAGTAAATCATAGTTGAAGTTTAGTATTAATAAGTAAATTAAATTAAATAACTACAAATGTAGTTATTTTTTTTGACAAAATCTTTATTTCGTATTAAGATAAATTCATGAAAGGGAAGATTACTATGTTAAAAGTCATAAATTTACATGTACATCATCATAATAATCTACACTTGTTTAAATAACAATAAGTTATGGTAACAAGTGTTATTTGTGATGCTTGTTACTTGTATATAATAAATTAATTTAGAACTATACAAGTCGTATAGTTCTTTTTTAGTAATAAGCATCAAAATAAAGAAAGAAGGAGATAAAATGATTATACAAAATGTTAAAGGTGGTTACGATTTTTTACCTAAAGAACAAAAAATCAGAAATTATATTAATGATGTTTTAAAGAGTACTTTTGAAAATTATGGATATCAACCAATTGAAACAACTATTTTATGTTATTTTGATATGTTAGCTGGTAAATATGATGAGAATAATGATATTTTAAATGAAATATATAAATTATCAGATCAAGGTCAAAGAAAATTAGGCCTTCGTTATGATTTAACTGTTCCATTTGCCAAGTTTATTGCTTTAAATAAAAATGAAATTAAATTACCATTTAAAAGATATGAAATAAATAAAGTATTTCGTGATGGCCCAGTTAAAGTAGGACGAGATCGTGAATTTACTCAATGTGATGTTGATGTAGTAGGTCTTGATAATCAAATGATTGAAGCTGAATTATTAAATCTATATGTTGATGCTTTTACTAAATTAAATATTGAAATAATTATAAAATTTAATAGTCGTAATTTAATGAGTGGTTTAATAATTGAAGCTGGTATCCCAACTGAACTTATTTCATCAACTATTACTATCTTAGATAAAATAGATAAATTATCTAAAGAAGAATTAACTACAGAACTACTTAAAATAAACTTATCAGATAACCAAATAAAAACATTATTAGATTATTTCACTTTAGATTTAAATAAATTAAATAAGAAATTTAAAGATACTAATAACGAATTAATAAGTATTGGTTTAACTGAACTAAATAACTTAGTAGATTATCTAAAAGTTTTAGGAATTGAAGATTACTGTGTTTTTACTTCTTCCTTAGCTCGTGGTCAAGATTACTATACTGGTAATGTTTTTGAAGTCTATGAAAAAAACGGTCGTTTAACTGGTGCTATCGGAGGTGGTGGCCGCTACGATAAAATGATTACTGACTTTATAGACGATGGACTTACATATCCTGCCGTAGGTATCAGTTTTGGCTTAACATCAATTTTTGAACTTTTAAAAGACGATGAACAATTAAATAGTAATGTCACTCTAGATTTATATATTATTCCTTTAGGTACTAAAGCTGAAAGTTTAAAAATTGCTAATAAATTACGTCAATATAATTTAAATATCGATATTGAAATGACTGATAAAAAAATTAAAAAGAGTTTAGATTATTGTAATAAAGAAAATATTCCTTATGTTATTATTCTTGGTGAAGATGAACTTAATAAAAAAACATTTAACTTAAAAAATATGCTAACTAAAGAAGAATATGAAATAAATCTAAATAATCTTGAAGAAGTCGCTAAAATAATAAAAAAGGGTAGATAACAATATTATCTATCCTTTTAAAAACTTATTTAAAGCGTTTTTAACTCTTTTACCAAATGTTAACTTTAACTCATTATTTTCCTTTTTTTCTTTTTCCTTTTCCTCTTTAGGAACTACTCTTATTGTTGTAATCAAATACTTCTTATCATCACTTAATTTATTAGTTTGTTCAAAATCCCCCAAAAATTCATTAACATTCATATTATTCATAATTAATAAACTTTGAACTGATTGTACCATTCCTCTTGGTGGTAATTCCTTTTCATCTAATTCTTTACCATCATTACGATATAAAAAAGCTTGGTAAGGATTTAAACCTTGTCTTACAATATAAGTATTATCAACATCATCAGATGATATTACAAAACCTGTACTATCAATAACTTCAGGAAAAGGTATCGTAATATGTCCTTGTTTAAACCATAATACTCTTGGTAAAGAATAAAATTTATGTTCTAATAATTCATGTCTATCACGTAAATCCATATGTTCCTTACGTTCTTCTGGTTTATATGAATTAAACTCACTAGCAATCCCATCCATCTCATTTTGTATCTCTTGTGCAGCATCTATTAATTCCTTTTCACTTAACTTATAATACTTTTTAAAATCTACTATCCAATCAGCTTCTTCAAAAAAACTAACAGCTGTTTCATCATCAAAACGAACAAATTCATTTCTATTAGAATCATCAATAATAACAGTCCCCTTAGCAAATACTGAAGTTACTACTACTGCTGGTACTACTTCTACAGAATTCATTATTACTGCTAAATCATTCATTTGTACATAAACAACTTTTTTATCATTTTCTATATTAAATATTTTCATAAAACCACCTGCCCATATAATAACATAAATGATTTAATAAACAAATAAATAATTAATATGTTATAATAAAATAGTGAGGTAGATAGATATGGATTATTCATCAATAGCAAGTAGTATTAACTCTTCATTAACTGAGTTTGAAAATCTAGCAGGTAAATTAAAAAATGTATCATTTGGATCTGTATGGAGTGGTGATGCTTATAATACCCAATCTAATAATTTAAATAAAACTGTAAGTCATATTCAAAACGAAATAAATTATATCAAGAGTTTTACTGATGCTTTAAATAAACTCCAAGAATATAAAAATAATAGAGAATCGATTGCTGAATTACGTTCTAAATATAATAGTTTATCAAATACAGAAGAAAACATTCCCGTTAAAGATGATATTGCCAATAAAATGAGTTCTTTAGAAACTAGTAATATTTCATTAAGAGCTTCTATTAAGAATATTTTAAGTTCAATAGCTGGTATTACAAATGAAATAGAAGTTGTATCTTATGTCCCAGAAGAGGATTATAAAGCTTATGCGGAACAAATCGCTGATTTATATAATTGGAATGAACAAGGTCGTTTATCTTTATTAAAAGATTCACTATTCAATTATGTATCAGAAAGTGATATTGAAAAAGAATTAAGTAATATAAAAAGTCAATATACTGGTCGTAGTGCTGCCGTTAATTGTGCTGTCAATTTAATGTATATGGCTGCTTCAGCTGGTAAAAAGATTTCTTATAATTACGAACCAGACTCTCATTCAGCACATTATAGTACTCATAATCCTGAAACATTCCCTTTATATGATGTTGTCAATGGTACAGATTGTAGTTCATTTGTGTCATGGGCCGTTAATCAAGGAGCTAATAATAACTTTACAACTAAATCTACTCAAGATTTTAAAAGTGTTGGTGATAAAATTAATTTCTCTAATGCTCAACCAGGTGATATTATTGTTTCTAATAATTCTCATGTTGGTTTAATTGTCGAAAACCATCCTGATGAACAATATTTCTTAGTTGCTGAAGAGGGTGGAAGCACAAGAGGTCTTGTTGTTCAAAAACGTCCTTATAAAAGTTTAGATAACTTTAAAGCTCGTGACTTATCTTATGTATATGGTGAAAAATATAATGCCTAAAGCTTATTATTAAGCTTTTTTCTTTTTAATTAAAACTATTTGTATTATAATAAACTTGTTATTAACACGGAGGTTACTATGCAAGAAATAATTAATAAAGTTTATGAAGAAGTAAAAAGAAGATGTGAAGCAGAAACTAATTTTTATGGTCTTGGTGCTTGGGATCACCATATAGAACTTGTTTATAAATTAGCTATTACTAACTATAAAAAATATGGTGCGCAAAAAGACATTGTTGCTATTGCTGCTTTATTACATGATATCGCTTCAGTAACTAATAAAGAATATACAGAAGAACATCATATAATCGGCGCCCAAATAGCTGAAGAACTATTAACTGAATATGGTTTAGAAAAAGAAAAAATAGCATTAGTAAAAAAATGCATCTTAAACCATCGTGGTAGTCGTCTAGTTAAAAAAACTACTCCTGAAGAAATATGTATCGCCGATAGTGATGCTATGGCTCACTTCTATAGTATCCCATCTTTACTAGAAATGGTTTATGTAGAAAAGAAACTATCAATAGATGAAGGAGCTAAGTTTGTTTTATATAAATTAACCAGAAGTTATAATAAATTAAGTGAACAAGGTCAAAAATTAATTGCTAAAAGATTTGAAGCTGCTAAATTATTCCTAGCTAATGATATTAAATAATGATAAAATTATAATAAGAAGATGATAAATATGAAAAGAAAATTTAAAGGTATTACAATTCCATATCATTATGAAAATAAAAAAGAAAATTATACTTGTTATATTTATAATGATCACGAATATTTAGATTTAAACTTATTATTTCAAGATTTTATTGGTCAATATTTAACATATCACTATGAAACTAAAAATAAACTTAATGAAGTACATAATTTAAGTGAAGTTTTAGAAGCTTTATTAAAAAATAAAGATACATTTAAAATTCCTAAAGAATATAAAGAAGAGTATAGTGAAGAAGAATTAAAATACATTAAAGGCCTTCAAAAAGATTTAGTTAATGATAAATTAAAAATTGCTTATGATAAAAATCGTGAATTTAATAAGAAAGATTATCCAAGTACTAAAAGTTATAATATTGCCGTAGAAGTATATAATAAATATCGTCGTGCCATTATTCCTAAAAAAGTAACTTTATATAATCACGATTATTATGTTGTAGCGGGTGAATGCTTTGAATCAATATATCATGCCTTAGATTATGTCTATACTAATAATCTATATTATCAATTTGGTGGTACTAAAAAAGAAAATAACCGTAATCATCTTCATTCTCATTCTTTTGATGATTTAATTAATTTGATTTTTTCTAATTCTGAAGATTTTAAAATTCATGTTTTTCAAAGACAATATTATAGTAAACAAGAATTAGATTTCTTAACTAAACTAGCTAATAAATTAAAGAAAATGAATTTCCATAGTATAAAATTTAATCCTGATAAAATAGAGTATGAAGAATACTGGTATTTAAAAGATGAAAAGAAATTTATTAAACTTTTAATAAATAATATTAGATGGCGTCGTTTAAATAAACAATATGAAAAAGAAGTATTAGAAAGCCATAAAATATAATTAAAAAAGGAAATATATATGAGAAAAATAATTTATGTAACTGTTTGTATAGTAGCTATTTGTGTTTCATTAATTAAATTACCACAACAAAATTTTCAAACTGAAGCCAAAGAAGTTGCCAGTCAAAATTTATCGAATAATACTTATAACTTAGAGTATGATATGAGTTATACCTATAATTTAGAAAATGTTGATGATCTTTACGATAATAATGAATATATAGCTATAATTCATATAAATAAGGTATATCCTAGTAAGACTTACCGTGAAAAAACTAATGAATATATAATGCCATATACACCAGGAGAAGCAACTATATTAAAAGAAATCAAAGGTGATTTTAAAAGCGATAAAATTAGTTTTTTAAGATTAGGTGGAGTAGTAACATATGATGATTATATTAAATCTCTTAAAAATGATGCTGATAAATTTTCAGAATTATTTACAAAAGATAATGTTCCTACTTATATAAACAGTCAAAAAAAGGGAGATATATCAATTGAAGAAGGCAAAACATATTTAGCATATATGGTAAGAGATTCTAACTTTCATAATTCAAATGAATATACAATTGATGCTTTCGAATATGGCTTAAGAGAAGTAAAATTCAAAGATTCTTCTTCCTTATCAGATTATTCAAATATAACAATAAAAAATAATAAAATTGGACAATACGAAAGCTTAAATTCTGCTGTTAATAAGAATATTTTAAAAAAACTTACTACAAATGCTACTCAATAAATAACAAATAAATATAATAAGTACACCTCGTACTTATTTTTCTATGATACAATATAATAGGTGATAAAATGAATATTTATGCATCTTTAAATAAAATAACTGAATATATTGATAATCATTTAGAAGAGAAAATAGATTATAATAAACTAGCTTTAATGTTAGGAGTTAATTCCTATACTATGCAAAGAATTTTTTCTTTATTAACTAATGTAACTTTAACAGAATATATTAGAAAAAGAAGATTATCAGTTGCTGGTGAAGAACTATATAATGGTAATAGTAAAATAATGGATATAGCCATTAAGTATTGCTATGATAATGCTACTTCTTTTTCTCGTGCTTTTGAACAATTTCACGGCCTTAAACCAAGTCAAGTAACTAAAGAAAGTAAATTAAAAATCTTTCCTCGTATTACTTTTAATGAAGATATTACTATAACTACTGAAATACCTTATGAAATAATTGATTTACCAGAATTAACTTTATATGGTTGTAAAGTTGATACTGATAATGATCATATAAATGCTGATGCTCCAAGATTTTTTCATGAGTGCTTAGTAAAATATGAAAAAACTTATGGCGATATTCCTTATGCTATGACAACATATACTGATTTAGAACGTAAACATTGTAATGCTTATTGGATTTTATATGATAAAGAAATTCCAAGCCTTGAAAAAATAATCATTCCTGCTAGCAAATATGTTACATTTAAAATTGCAAATCAAACTCCTGAAGATATCCAAGCTATTACTGATAAATTCTATTTAGAGTTTCTTCCAAGTTCTAATTTTAATTTTTCTAATGCTCCCGAACTAGAACATTATCATGATGATATAACGGAGTTTTTAGTCCCACTTCAAACTGATAAAACTGATAACTAAAAAGTCAGTTTTTTATTTTTTTCTTATTTTATAATGTTTTTATGAGGTGAAGTTTATGGGGTACTCATCTGAAATATTTTTAACGAAAAATAATCTAACTAGAGAAGAGTGGCAAAATTTTATTAATACTATTTCTAATTATATTGGTTTATTTCATCATTGGAGTATAACTATTAAAATAGAACAAAATAAAATAAGATATTTTATTAATACTAAAAATAAATTACCAGCTACTATTAATAATTTAGATTCATTTATTTTAAATACTTGTCCACCATTAGATACATATTCTTACTATTTATCATTACCTACATATTTTAATATTGGTTCTAGTTTATTAGATATCTATAACTATTGTGAAATAAAAGATATAGGAACTATTAAAGAAATAAAAATATCTTTTCGTAAAATAACTACTGATAAAATCTTATCTAAAATCTATCTTTATATTCAAAAGAATCAAATCACCTTCAAAACTAAAATGCTTCTTGGCATTCCATCTGTTCTTCTAAGTGCTAATTTTGCTTCTAATAAAAGATTTACTTATAAAAATGTTCCTAAATATTTAGATATAAACAAAATATTACATTTACTTCATAGTGATAATCCTAATTCTATTTTAAAAGTTGATACATTTCCTTACTTAGAAGGTGATTTTTATCTTCCGCAAAACCAATATTCATTCGCTAAACATTCTCTTATTTTAGGTTCTTCTGGTTCAGGCAAATCTAAATTTATTGCCAAATTCATATCTGCTTTAAATAAACCTTCTTTTAAAGATAACTATAAAGTAGTTTTAATCGATCCACATGCTTCTTTAGAAAACGATATTGGTGGTTTAGGTAAAGTAATTGATTTTAAAACTTATTCTGATAGCATTAATTTATTTGATAGTTCATCTAATGATGTTATAAGTGCTACGGAAAATTTACTTGCTTTATTTAAAAGTCTTATTTCTGATCAATACAATTCTAAATTAGAAAGAGTCTTAAGACATTCTATATATCTATTATTAATCAATAAAGAATTTAATTTTACGACTTTAAGAAAACTTATTTTAGATCTTGAATATCGTAATAACTTAATCAAGAAATATCAAGATTCTCTTCCTATGAGTGTTATAGATTTCTTCTTAACTGATTTTAACGACCTCAAAACTAAATCATATAGTGAAGCTATTTCTCCAATTATTGCTTTTATTGATGAAATGCAAATGATTCCCGTCTTTAATGAAACTACGATAAATGATAATCTAAAAGAAACTATAAATAATAATTTTTTAACTATCTTTTCTTTAGATCGTACTAAATTAGGAGATAAAGTAACTAAAACAATATCTGGTCTTATTATGGAACAATTATTATCTTTAATTGAAGCCCATACCTTTACCAAACATATTATCTTTATCATAGATGAAGTAGCTCTTATTGAAAATCCTATTCTTAGTCGTTTCTTATCAGAATCTCGTAAATACAATTTATCTTTAGTTTTAGCCAGTCAATATTTTAATCAAATATCTAATGATTTAAAAGATTCAATTTTTGCCAATGTTATTAACTATTATATCTTTCGTGTTTCTAAATTAGATGCAACTTTATTAGTCGATAACTTAAATATTAAAATACCTTTAGATGATACTAAAGAAAATAAAATAAAATTATTATCAGAATTAAATAATCGTGAATGTCTTGTTAGAATTTCTGAAAATGGTTTGTTATTACCTGTTTTTAAAGCTCATACCTTAGATTTTATAAGTATTCCTCGTTTAAAATCTAATCAAGCCATTATATCTAATAATCCTAATAATCCACCTAATACTTCAAAAACATCTTTTAGTATTACTGGTGTCGACTTAAATAAAATTTTAAAAAATACATCATCAAGTAGAATAGAGGTGAAATAAATGAAAGACAAAGAAGCTTTAATAACTATCAATAAAATATTTAATAATATTTTTAATAAAGATAATTCATATACTTTAGATGAACTTCTTGAAAAATTCGCTTTTGATATTAAATTATCCAAAAAAGTATATGACTCTACAACTAATGAAGAAACATGGGCTGATTCTATTAATAATCCCCGCTTTATAACTTTAAATAATATGGAAAAGATAAATGCTACTAAAGGTTGGTTACTTCCTAAAAAAGATATTACTTCTTTAGAAGAACTAATTAAAATATGGGAATCTATCAATTATACAACTACAGAACGTATAAGTAATTCTTTAAATGTTTCTAAAAGTGATACTATTTATGGTTGTGAAAATGTCTATCGTTGTACTGATTGTTCTAATTCAAAAAATATTATTTATTGTGATTCTTGTGGTGAAAGTGAATTCCTTTTAGCTTGTCAAAGAACTGGAACTTCTAATTTTTGTATTAGAACTGATGATTCTAAAAACTGTAGTAATTCTTATAATGTTATATGGTCAGATAAAATAAGTAATTCTTTCTTTATTCAAGATTGTTTTAACTTACACGAATGTTTATTTTGTTCCCACATAGCTAACCAAAAATATTGTATAGCTAATATGCAATTTACTAAAGAAGAATATTTTAATATCAAAGAACAAATAATTAATTGGATACTTAATTCCTAAAAAAAGATTCTATTTATTTAGAATCTTTTATAATTTCATTCCTGGCTCATCAAAATCTAGATTACTTTGATAATCATCTTTCTTGGTAAAAAAGTGTTTAATACGATATCTCATTTTATTTCTTGCTTCAATTATTCCTTCTAAAGGTGTTTTTATTTCTAAACCAGATTTAAGAAAATGTTTTTTATCTTCACTTTTTTCTATTTGTTCATCATATTCCTCACCCCTAATAGCTGATTCATACTCTTTACCTAATTTACTTTTATCTTTATAACTTTCTTTATCTTTTAAATAATAATAAAAACTATCAAAGTATATTTTTAAATTTTGAGGTGTTGCTTCAAAATAACCATATCTAATAATTTCTTTAGCTAACTTAATACCATCTTCATATAAATTTAAAAAGTAGGCTGGGTGAGGAGTCGCTTTTCTCACACTATATCTTGGTTCTTCATTATATCTTTCAAATCTATTTTCTTCTTTTATACAAAATTGTCTAAATGTTGGATCTAAAATATATCTTTTTTCTGTTAATTTACCATCTACCATTGTTGGTATCCATGCTTCACATAATTCATGAATAGGTTCAGTACCCATAATATCACCAACATTAAATTGTTTAACTCTTATCTTCATTTTTTCTAATAATTCTGTATTAATATTAGCAGCTCTACTACATTGAAAACGATAAGCAGCTGTTAATGGATTGTCAAATCCTTTAGATAAATTATATCTTGCATAATAAGTAACATAATTTAATAGTAATGGTATATATTTTTCTGGTATATAACCTTTCTTTTGATAAAAACTCTCTAAAGCCGCAATATCTCTAATATCTATATCATCATTAAATATTGGTGCATCTATTAAATATTCATATTCTTGATTATTATGAAATTCCTCAAGAACAACTTTTTCTGGATAAAGCATTATAACCACCTCGTATTATCATAATTATATCACATAAAATATCTTGACATCTCTTTAATATTTATATAATATTAATATATGAACATATATTCATATAAAGGAGATGTTATAATGAAATTATTAGATGAAGATAAGGTTATTGATTTGTCAGAATTATTTAAGATCTTTGGTGATTCTACAAGAATTAAAATTATTAATGTTCTATTAAATAATGAATTATGTGTTAATGATATCTCTGAACAAATCAATGTAAGTCAATCAGCTGTTTCTCATCAGTTACGTATTTTAAAACAATCTAAATTAGTTAAATATCGTAAAGAAGGGCAAACTATTTATTATTCCTTAGCCGATAATCATGTTGAAAAGATCTTTATGATGGGAGTTGAACACATTGACGAAATATAAATATCGTTTACATAATTTAGATTGTGCTAATTGTGCTAATAAAATTGAAGAACATTTAAAAAAACTACCAAATCTTTATGATGTTCATGTTAATTATTCTAAACTTATGCTCTCATTTTCTTCTGATGATAAAGATTTAAAAAAATATGTAACTTCTAAAATCCAAGAAGTTGAACCAGATGTAACTTTACTTGAGTTAGATGAAGAACAAAACGACGAAGTAATTTTTGATATTATTAAATTAGTTATTGGTCTTATTATTACTTTCATAGCTTATTTAAATCATGAATCATTTTTAGGTAATATTTTCTATATTATTGCTTATGTTATCTTCTTATCTGAAATATTTATTAAAGCTTTAAAACTATTATTTAAATCTTTTAATATTGACGAAAACTTACTTATTACAATCTCTTGCATTGGTGCTTACTTTACTAATAATATTTTAGAAGGTTTAATGGTTGTTATTTTATATGATATTGGTGAAATCTTAGAACATCTAGCTGTTAATAAATCGCGTAAAGAAATAGCTAATTTAATGGATATTAAACCTGAGTATGCTAATTTAAAAGTAAAAGATGAAATAACTAAAGTAAATCCATCCACAGTTAAAGTTGGCGATATAATAATCGTCAAAAAAGGTGAAAAAATTCCTTTAGACGGAATTGTTATTGAAGGTAGTACATCTTTAAATACTGTTGCTTTAACTGGCGAGGCCAAACCTCTAGACGTAGAAAAGGGTAGTTCTGTATTATCTGGTTGTATTAATCTTGGCGATGTTATTACTTTAAAAGTAACTAGTCTTTATGAAGATAGTACAGTATCTCGTATTTTAGATTTAGTTGAAAACGCTACTAATCGTAAAGCTCATACGGAAAACTTTGTTGCTAAAGCCGCCAAAATCTATACCCCAATTGTTATTGTTTTAGCTATCTTGGTTGCTATTACTTTCCCAATATTCTTTGATATTTCACAAAGTGATGCTATTTATCGTGCTTTGAGTTTCTTAGTTATTTCTTGCCCTTGTGCCATTGCTATTTCTGTTCCTCTAAGTTACTTTACAGGTCTTGGTGCTGCTTCTCATGAAGGTATATTGATTAAAGGCAGTGATTATTTAGATAGTTTTAAAGATTTAAATAAAATAGTTTTTGATAAAACTGGTACTTTAACAACAGGTAAATTTGATAGTTATAATTTAATTATCTTAGATGATACATATTCTAAAGAAGAAATAATTAACTACTATGTTAATGGTGAATCCCTATCTACGCATCCTCTAGCTAACTCTATATTACATAACTTTAACGTTAAACCTCATAATAAACAAATTAAAAATTTTAAAGAAATAGCTGGTAAAGGCTTAACTTATGAAATAAATAAGAAAAAAGTAAGTATTGGTAGTTCATCATTTATTAAAGCTGATACTAAAGATAATTCTATTTATTTAAAAGTAGATAAAGATATAATTGCTAAATTAGAATTAACTGATACTATAAAAAAGGAAGCCAAAGAAACCATTAGTTATTTAAATAAAACGAATATAACTCCATATATGTATACTGGCGATAATAAAGATACAGCATTAAGTATCGCTTCATCTTTAGGTATTAATGAAGTAGAGTATGAATTACTTCCTGAAAACAAATATAAATTATTAGAAAAATTAATTAGAAAAAATAAACAAGGTAAAGTAGCTTTTATTGGTGACGGTATTAATGATGCTCCATCTCTAGCTTTAAGTGATATAGGTATTTCGATGGGTAATATCGGTAGTGCTGCTGCTATTGAAGCTTCAGATATTGTTTTAATTAATGATGATATAAGCAAATTAATAACTACTCATCAAATATCTAAAAAAACTAATCGTATTATTAAAGAAAACTTAATCTTTGCTTTACTAACTAAAGTTATTGTTTTAGTACTAGCAGCTTTAGGTATTTCATCTATGTGGCATGCCGTCTTTGCTGATACTGGTGTTACTTTAATAACTATCATTAATACGACAAGAATTTTAAAAAGAAAATAACAATTATTTTCTTTTTTTGTATAAAATAAATAAGTTAGTGATATACTATAACCAGCAGTAGTGGTTGGTTTTTAAAAATTAAAAATCATTCTTTAGCGAGTCGCTAAAGTTCTAAGTTAATATATTCATTAATTGTAATATTCCAAAGAACCTAACTACATTACATGTAGAACGCTAACGCTTATGTTCATTTCCATATTACAATATCTTAAGTACTGCTATAGGAGGTAACAATGCTTAATATTCTAACTAAAGAAGAGTGTAATAAGTTTTTGTTATCTCTTTCTCTTTTAAATTATAATATATCTGATAATGCCAAACTAAAAATTATTTATTCCATAAGTAATAGAGTAGAAAGTAATTATCAAATATTTAAAATAAAAAAATATAATGGATCTTATCGTACTATTTATAGTCCTAAAACTACATTAAAACATCTTCAAAAAAATATTTTACATAATATTTTAAATAATAAACAAATATCTAAGTATGCGAAAGCTTATCACCAAAATATTTCTTTAAAAGATAATGCTTCTCCTCATACTAATCAAAAAGTAATTTTAAAATTGGATATAATTGATTTCTTTGAAAATATTAGTTTTTATGATATTTATCAAGCTTGTTTTCCTAAAATATATTTTCCTAAACCAATTGGTCAATTACTAACTTATTTATGTACTTATGAATCACGTCTTCCCCAAGGCGCTCCAACATCTGCTTATATTTCTAATTTAGTTATGAAAGATTTTGATGAAGAATTAGGTTCATGGTGTGAACAAAATAATATTGCTTATACTAGATATTCTGATGATATGACATTCTCTGGTGATTTTGGTCCTCACATAGTTATAAGTAAAGTTCGTAAAATGTTATATAAATTAAATTTAAAAATAAATAATAAAAAAATTAAAGTAATCTATAATCATCAATGTCAAAAGGTAACCGGCTTAGTTGTTAACAAGAAGGTAAGAGTATCAGCTAAATATCGTGATAAAGTAAGACAAGAAATTTATTACATCAAAAGATATGGTTTATTAAACCATTTAAATAAAATAGGATATCAATACTCACCAGCTAAGTATCTTAATACTTTATATGGTAAAGTCTTATATATCTTATCTATTAACGAAGAAAGAGAATTCTTAGAATATAAAGCCTATTTAAAAGAACTAAAAGATAATTTTACTTAGGCTATAAGACTTGTTAAAATTCTTATTTTATGATATGATGAATATAGCAAGGAAACTTGCGTAAAATAAAAAAGGAACATTCAATATTGCAGTGTTGAGTGTTGCCATAAAATGGGTACCACCTAAATCATTGCTGAGTTAGGTGGTTTTCTTTTAAATTAATACTATAAATAGTAAAAATAGTAAAAGGAAGATTATTATTACTAAAGATAGAATTAAAAAAATCCTTAAATTTTATAAGATATACTTTATCTAAAACATATCTTTTATTTTTCTCTAAAATATAAGCAAAATTTGCTAACCCCCCTTGATAAGTTATACTTATCTCACTAAAGGGGAATATGGTTATGAAAGTTATTACTATATCTAAAAAAGCTTATAGTAAGTTAGAACCTCTTGTTTTACCAAGAGAGATTTTTAATACGGAAGCTAGAATGTACGATTTTACTTATCGTGGTGATCGTAAAGTAATTAAAAGTTTATATACTTTAGATGGCTCTGTATTTGCCAATAAACTTTATACTTTAGAAATGTTAGATGCAAGTCGTGGTTATCTACCAAATACTTTCCATATTCCTGATGCTTTATTATCTGTTAACGGTAACATAAAAGGTTTTACTATTCCTTATGTTGAAGGTATTATTTATCAACAATCTTAAAAGATCGTAAAGTTAGTATAAAAGAACAAATCTATTACTTAAAAAAGATTGGTGAAATCTTAGAACAATTAAAAAATATTAGACAATATACACCATTAAAAGATTTTTATATTAATGATTTACATGATTCTAACTTTATCGTTAATCCTAATAATCGTTCTTTACAATCTATAGATTTAGATAGTTGTAAGATAGGTACTAATAATGTCTTTCCATCTCGTTTCTTATGTTCTTCTAAATTGTTAGCAGTTGATGAAAATAAATATAAACCAAATCCTGAAAATAATGGAACAGGTCATATTGTTCCATCAGAAGATACTGATTTATACTGTTATATTATGATTATCTTAAATTATTTATATGGTGATAGAGTAAATAATATGAGTATTGAAGAATTTTATGAATATATGACCTATTTATCCAAAATAGGTGTTCATAAAGAATTATTAAATGTCTTTGAAAAAATAGTTAGTAATTGTCATAATGATAATCCTGGTTATTTATTAGATAGTTTATCAGAAGAAACTATATATCGTTCGCATATTAAAGTTTACGAAAAAGCTAAATCAAGATTAATGTAAAAATAGATAGAGCAATCTATCTATTTTAATTTGAAAAATTCTTTCTCGCACTTGGAATATCTTGATATTCAAATTTTTTCTTTTGTTTTACTTTAGGATATTTAACTTTATCAACATCACCTAAAAAGTCACTTAATTCTCTTATATATAAACCACCATCTTCATATAATTTACGATAAATAACATATTTGGTAACACCATCATCACTACTTAAAGCAATATCTTCTACTAAATAGTAATCACCTTTAAAATGTTTATATATCCCTTTAATCTTTAAATTTTCCATTTTTATCACCAAATTTATTATATCAAATGTTTTGTCAAAACTCATAAATAATTATTGGTGCTAAATTGAAAATTAACTATAAAAGTGATATATTTATATATGTTAGAAAGTGTGATTTACATGGCTAAAGTTAAAGGTAAAAAAAGATTAACTAAAGTAGGATTAATCGTCTTAGTAATCATTCCACTTTTAGTTATTTGTGGAGTAGTTGGTATTGGCTATATGCATAGTAAAGACAATAAATCTTTAAATAATAATTCTAATCCAACATCACCAACTTCAGCAAATGAAAGTAATAATTCATCTGAAAATAATGAAGAGCCGCAAGTAATTGAAACATCTACCGTTATTAGAACTAAAGTAGGTGAATCAGTTGATTTAGTAAGTGCTTTAGCAGGTGAAAATCCTAATAAAGGAACTGTCGAAGGTGAATATGATTTTAATAAATCAGGTGTTTATAAGTTAAGATATGTAACTACTGATTCTAATAGTAAAAAAACTATTCAAGGCTTTACTTTAAAAGTATATATGGATGGTATTAATCTTGATTTAAGTAAGTTAACTCCTGGTAATTATAAAACTTTTACGACATCTAAAGGATATGAAGGTATTGTTTTAAACGATGTTACTTATATTGAAGGATTTATAATAGCTAATAAGACATATACCGTCCCTAAAGATTATGGTACAAGTCTTGAAAAAGAAACTCAAGCTGCTTTTGATAAAATGGTTGCTGGTGCTAAAAAAGATAATATAAATGTTAATATTCAAAGTGGTTTTCGTTCATATGAAACCCAATCACGTATTTATAATCGTCATGTTACAACATATAGTCAAGCTGAAGCTGATACTTATTCAGCTCGTCCTGGTCATTCAGAACACCAAACTGGAACTGCAATGGATTTAAACTGGATTAAAGAAGCACTAGAAGATCGTGCGGATGGTAAATGGTTATTTGCTAATGCCTATAAATACGGCTTTGTTTTAAGATATCCAAAAGGTAAAGATAATGAAACAGGTTATATGTATGAACCATGGCATTATCGCTATGTTGGAACTGAACTAGCTAAAATACTATATAATGATGGTGATTGGATAACTTTAGAAAGTTATTTCGGTATAACAAGCAAATATAACGATTAGACCAAAATTTGACAAAGAACCCCTCTATAATGTAAAATTTATGACAAGAAGAGGGGTTTTGTTGTATGGTAAATAATTTAGAAATCAACGAATTTCTAAAGCATTTTAATTACAATTCATATAATATAAATCAAATAGGTTATGAAAAAAGCACTATTCTATACATCTATGAATACTTAAAGAAATTAGATTTATCCGAAGAATTAATTACAACTATAATAAATAATATAGCTTATTATAAATATTCAGAACTTAATATTCCTTTATATTTGGAATTATTAAGTAGATCACTTTGTTTTATAAATACATATGATTTATCTGATGTAGTTAAGATTGTTAAAGAAATTCATGATATTTATTACGAAAACGCTCGTGAAATACCACTAGAAGAATATATTCATGATACTGAAGAATCACGTCTAAAAAAAGTCTTCTTAGATCGTAATAATAAATATTTAATTAAAGTATTTGCTGATAATCAGTATGTTAACGAATTAAAATTCGCTGCTGCTTTAATTTTAGATAAAAAAGATTATAAAGAATTTTTAAGTTATATCGATGAATTTAAATCTAACAAAGATCATTATTCACCATTAGTTATTTTTAAAAAATATTTAGAAGTAAGAAATTCGTTAAAAGGTATAACTAAGTTATTCTGGGATATTTATTATGGTAATGAATATGTTGTGGCATTTACGAAAAATAATTTAAAAATTTCCACAATTTATAAAAATGATTCACCAGTTATTAACGAATCAAAAGAAGAAAAAGGCGAATTTATTCAATTAGATTTATTTACATATCAAGATTATGAAGATAACCAAATTAAGTTACCTGAAAATCTTAAAGTATTCCAAATTTCATCTTTATATGCTAAAGATCAATTACCAGAAGTTGATACCGAAAAAGAATTATTAGCATATTACAACAATTTCTTAAATTCTCATGAAATAATAAATTTACCTAAATTAAAAACACCAACAAATCCTAATTATGTCTTTGAAATTAATTAAGGGAAAGCATAGTCTTTTCCTTTTATTTATGTTAAAATATTCGTAGGTGGTACTATGAATAATGAATTAGTTTTAGATTTAATTAATCAAGCTAAAAATATTGCAAATCAAAATTTTTGTTGTAAGTATTCTAATTTTACTGTTGGAGCAGCTCTCTTATGCCAAGATGGCTCTATATACACTGGCTTTAATATCGAAAATGATGGTATTCAAGCTATTTGTGCTGAGCGTTCAACTTTTGCCAAAGCTTTAACTGATGGTCAAAAAGATTTTACGGCCATCGCTGTTGTCGCAAGAAAGTTAGATGACCAATTATTTAGTAAGACATTACCATGTGGATATTGTCGTCAGTTCTTAAGTGAATATACCAAACCAGACTTTAAAATCTATACTTATGATGATCAAGAAAACAAGATTTATTCATATACTATTGCTGAATTATTACCAGAAAGTTTTAAATTTTAGGAGGTTTAATTATGGAACAAACAGATAGAATGTATCATATTGGTTTAACAAAAGAAGATATTCAAGGTGCTAAGTATGCTATCTTACCTGGTGATCCTGGTCGTGTTGAAAAAATAGCTTCTAAGTTAAATAATGCTCATAAAATAGGTGTAAACCGTGAATATACAAGTTATTTAGGTGAACTTGACGGCGAAAAGGTTTTAGTAATTTCTACTGGTATGGGTGGTCCTTCAACAGCTATTTGTGTTGAAGAATTAGCTGTTCTTGGTCTTGAAAACTTAATTCGCGTTGGTACTAGTGGTGGAATGCAACTAAATGTTAATGCTGGTGATATTGTTATTGCTTTAGGGGCTATAAGACAAGAGGGAACTAGTAAAGAATATGTTCCAATCGAATATCCAGCTATTGCTGACCTTGACTTAGTTAATGCTTTAAAACAAGCTGCTGATGAATTAGGTTATACTAATCATGTTGGAACTGTTCAATGTAAAGATTCTTTTTATGGCCAACATGATCCTGAAAAAATGCCTGTTAGTTATGAATTAGAAAATAAATGGAATGCATGGATAAAAGCCGGGGCTTTATGTAGTGAAATGGAAACAGCTTCATTATATATTGTTTCTAGTGTTTTAAGAATTAAAGCTGCCGCTGTTTTACTAGTTGTTTGGAATCAAGAACTTGAAAAACGAGGAATTTCTAATAATACTGATTTTGATGTTGATAAAGAAATTAACGTTGCTATTAAAGCCATTTCTAATTTGATTAGAGGTCAAAAAAATGAATAAGGTTTTAACTCATTTAAAAAATAATTTTGTTATTTATCTAGTTCTTATTGCTTGCTTAATCGTTGCTTTAATTGCCTTTTTCTTTACAAGTAAAAAAGAACAAACAGTAACAGATAAATTAGATAGTTCTATGTATACTCCTGTTGATATTGCAGGTATTGATTTCCTTTTTAGTGATCCTGAACCTAAACTTTTATTAATTAGTAGTGATTCTTGTACAGCGACAATGGAATATTCTAAAACTTTAAATTACGAAATGCTTCGTTATGATTATAAAGTTTATTACTTAAATCTTGATAATATTGATATGGAATCAGAAGAATATAAAAATTTTATAAAAAAATTAGATCTTGATTATGATCAAAAAGGTGAAAAAGGAAAATTTTATGAATTTATGGGGTTAACACCAATGACCGTAATTATTAAAAATAAAAAGATGGTTTATGGCTATATTGGTAAAATGAGTGGTAATTCACTATCAGCAATAACTGAACGATATGGTGTTTCACACGGAGTTGTTCATGGTTAATTTATATATATGATAAAAAGTTGGTGTAAAAATGGTTATTCTTAGTTTATGTGATACTTCTGGTTCTTTAAGAACCTTTTTAATCATAAAAATAATTGTTGGAATAATATTTACTATTATTCCTATAATCATAATATATAGGTGTTATCACGAATTATTCGTATCAGTTGTAACTCCAGATAAACTTAAAGAAAGAAAATCTATTTTAGCTAAAAATGTCGTCGCTGCTCTAATAATCTTTTTGATTCCATCACTATTTTCGTTTATTTTTACTTATTTAGTCGATGCTAATACTAATGAAACTTTATCATGCTATAACGAAGCATCGTTAAAAAAAGTTAATAGTTTAATGCAAAAAGAGAAAGAGGAGGCTGAACAGCAGAAAAAAGATGAACAAGAAAAATTTGCCGAAGCCATTAAAAAGAAAAATGAAGAAGAAGCAAAACTTAAAGAAAATATAAAGAATGGTCGTGAAAATGGTGCCAATTTACCAGATAAAGTTGGCGATTATCCTTTAATGGGTAAAAATGCTAATGGTGGAATGACAAATCAGCTCGAAGTTGATGGTAACAATCTTACCAATGCCGAGAAAGAAGAATTAGATGATTATATTCTATCAAATGTTGATAAAGCTGGGGAAGACTGGGGAACTCGTGTAGCCACTGCTGGTTATTCTTTAATCAAAGGCTTAAATAATTATAATCTAAGATTACATTATGAGAAAGCTGGTACTGGTTCAGATAGCGCTAGTAGCATTATTGGTTATGAATCTGGCTGTAATGGTCGCCATTATTGTGTTAATTGGGGTAAACATATAACACAAAGTCGTATTAATTCTATTAATTCTAAATGGGACTATGTTAACGAATACTCAGGTGTTGATTGTACTGGTTTTGTTAAATGGTCCATTGGGACAGGTTGTGGTTATGTTGGTTGGGATTGGCAACACGTATCTCGTGGCAATACCCCTTTATCCGAAGCTCGTTCTGGTGATTACTTAGCTCTTCCTGGACACGTTGCACTCGTTCTTAAAAATTTAGGTAATGGAACTTTAATAATCGGTGAATCGACAAGTGGATATGGTAAAATAGGAACTATATTTAATACAGTAAATACAAATAATAAAAAATACACTTTAGTACCAATGCAAGATTGGTATCAAAGTCATTGCAAAACTAATTAAAGAAAGGAAAATGAAAATGAAAAATAATATTGTAACAAATACTTTTGGGTGGTTATTTATTGGTTTATTAGTGTGCTTTGGCACCGCTTATGTCTCAACCTTCAATGAAACAATAGCTACTTCAGTCTTCACTTTATTTGGTGATGCGACAATTGTTATCTATGCTATTGCTGAAATAGTTATTGCTATCATATTAACTTTTACAATTTTTAAATTAAATCCCCTTATAGCTAAGATTCTATACATTCTATATACGGCATTAACAGGTTTATCTCTAAATAGTATATTTATAGTATATACTAGTTCTTCAATTACATATGTCTTCTTAGCTACAGCTATAATCTTCGGTATCTTTGCCTTTATTGGTAAGACAACAAAAATTGATTTATCAAAATGGAGTACATTTCTATTTGTCGCCTTATTATCTATTATTATATTAGAGTTAATTAATATTTTCTTAGCAAATAATACTTTAAATATGCTTTTATGTATTATAACAATTTTAGTTTTTAGCGCTTATGTTGCTTATGATATTCAAAAAGTCGTTGATCCAATATTCTTAAGTGAAGTAGATAATAAAGCAATCTTTTGTGCTTTTGAATTATTTTTAGATTTTATTAATATTTTTATTCATTTACTAAGTCTATTTGGTAAATCAGATGATTAATACTTCTTTATGAAGTATTTTTTAATTGTCAAAAAATATAACGTATGTTAAAATTAACTATGTTGAAGGCCTGTTGGTGAAGCGGTTTAACACATAACCCTCTCAAGGTTACATACACGGGTCCGAATCCCGTACAGGTCACCAGTTAATAAATAAACTCGAACTTTATAGCTCGAGTTTTATTGTTATATAATATAATAAGATTATTAATAAATAAAAAGGAGTATAAAAATGACTAAAGAAATCTTTGAAGTTGCTTTTAAATTATCATATAAACTTGCTTATTATCAAAAAATTCTTGCTAAATGTGGTGCTGTAAATACTTTTAATTGTGAAACACACGATTTATATTATACAAATAAAGACTTAACTAATTTAACTGAAATACAAATGAAAAAGAGTTGTATTCGTTATCGTATGGTTAAAGGACTTAGTGGTCGTGATTTTAATGGCTCTGTAAGCATTGATTGTCACTTCCAAAATTATCAAGTTTTCGCTTCAAATCATACTGACAATTTCTCTTGTCCTTTATCCGAATTAAAAGCTTATGAAGAACTATTTGCTAAATCTCAATATCATAAAGTCTTTGATACTTCCAAAAAAGATTATCAATATCAAATAGGTAATATCGAAAGTCGTATTCAACTTCAAGATATTAAAGGAATAGGTCTTGTTCTTTATTACGATAATCCTTTATATTATTCTCTACCATTAGCTACCCAACGTCAAAAGTTAATCTCTGAACTTCGTTCTTATGGTTTTACTGAATTAAATGATGAAACTCCTAATCTTGATAAATTAAGAACTTTATATTACCAAAAAGAATGTTATAGTCTTCCTCCTAATAGCTAAACTTTCTTTGTCAAATTTCCGTCTATATATTTAATTAATAATTAAAAAGTAGTATATTTAATATAGAAAGAGAATGTGTGGGTGATGGTATGAAATTTGAAAAAAATTTATTTATCGCTTTAATATCATTACTTGTTATTGTTCTTTTAATTGCCTTTATTAAAAAATATAATACTTACAAAGCCGAATATGAAGTAACCCAAATGCCTTTATCTTCTTTAAGTATTTTAAACAATGAAATAGCTTTAAACAGTAATCAAAGAACATACAATCTAACTATCGATTGCTCTAGTTTATTAAAAGACAAAAACACTCAAATAATATCTTATAAACTGCTTAAAAATACACAAGAACCTATTATTTCACTAACTACCAAAGTTTATGATGGCGAAAAAGTTGTTGATAACTATGACCATATAACATCTATTAATACTATTATGAGTATTACCGACCAAAATAAGAAATATGAACAAGTTTTTGTTATAAATGCCACATGTAAATAAAGATAAGTAGGTGAGGATATGTCTGAAATAACTAAAATAATTATTAAATTAATGAGTGAAGGTTTAAGTTTAAACGCCATTCAAAAAAGACTATCTTTATCTAATCGTGAATTAAGTTTTATTTTAAAACAAATAAAAAGTAGTGGTTTTAATTTGGCTAACACTTATTTTTCTGATGGTCAAGTATATGCTAAAATAACCCATAGTCTCAATTTAAATCCTGAAAATAATGTTATTAGAATTAATGTCCGTGATCGTATCTTTCGTGCTGTTTTTATTTCTGATTTACATATAGGTAGTATTTATGAAAGACCAGATTTATTAAAAGTTGTATATTCTTACTTAAAAAAACACGATATTCATACTTTATTTAATGGTGGCGATGTTATCGAAAATGTCTACGAAGATCGAATAGAACAATTAAAAATCAAATCTGATCTTGCCCAAGCTCGTAAAGTATTACGTGTCTATCCATCCGTTCCCGATGTTATAAGTTATAATTTATATGGTAATCATGATTACAAAAGCCTTACTGATAATGGTTTTGACTTAGCAAGATACTTAGAAGAGAGAAGATATGATTTAGTATCTTTAGGATATGGTAGTTCAATTATTAAATTAAAAGATGATGCCATTGGTATAACTCACGATTTAAATCGTTCTAAAAGACGTAAAGATTTAACTGACAATGCTACTATTATTTTTAAAGGTCATAGTCATAAAGCTAAAAATCGTGAAAATAAGTTAATTTACATTCCTTCTTTATCTGATGATCCCTTTGTAAGTTATGAATATCGTCCTTTAATGGGTTTTCTTGATGTTGAATTTATCTTTTTTGAAAAAGTAATATCTAAAATAAATATTAAACATTTGGCTCTTGTTGATAATGAAATTCGTTTAGCTAATGAAGAATCAATTACTACCAGACCAGAAGTAGAACAGAGAAGAACAGAATCTCGTATGGTTAAGAAATTTAAACCTCGTAATGAAATAAATAATAATTGACAATAAAAAATAAATTTACTATAATGAAACCACAAACGAAGAAAAAGAAGAGTAGATTAATCACTGTATTATAGAGAGTTTCTGGTTGGTGTAAAGAAACATATATATTAATTCGAAGAAACTTTGGAGTTGAATAATGTATACAAGTTATTCCGCTAGAAGCGTTAAAACAAATAAGGTGTTAATAACACAAATTAAGGTGGTACCACGAAACATTTCGTCCTTTAGGAAGAAATGTTTTTTTATTTAGAAAGGAAGATGAATATGACTACCAAAGATTTAGCTGATTTGATATTTCCCAATATCACAAAAACAATTGAAGATTACGAGAAAATGTACCCTGAAAGAGATTTACCAGAAGGAGCTAAAGTAACAAGATTTGCTCCATCACCAACTGGCTTTATGCATATAGGTAACTTTATGTCAGTAACGATTGATTACTTACTTGCCCGTCAAAGTAAAGGTGTTTTCTATTTAAGAAATGAAGATACTGATAGTGCTCGTGAAATAGAAGGCGCTGTAGAAGCTATTCGTCATATCTTAGATCAATATGACTATATACCTGATGAATATGAATATCGTGATATAAATGATGAAAAAGGTTTATATGGTCCTTATATTCAATCAGAAAGAAAAGAAATTTATCATGCCTTTATTAAACATTTAATAATTGAAGGCAAAGCTTATCCATGTTTCTTAACTCAAGAAGAAATGGATTCTATTCGTGAATCTCAAAGTCGTGATAAAAGAAGAATAGGTATTTATGGTCGTTATGCTAAATATCGTAATTTAACTCCTGATGAAGCAGCTGAACGTATTAAAAATGGTGAGAAATATACTATCAGATTAAAGAGTTCTGGTGATTTTAATCGTAAATTTAAATTTAATGATTTAGCTAATGGTGAAATGGAATTCCCTGAAAATGATATTGATATTCCAATTATGAAATCTAGTAACTTATTACCAACATACCATTTTGCTCACTTAGTAGATGATCATTTAATGCGTACAACTCATGTTGTTCGTGGTCAAGAGTGGATAAGCTCTATACCTGTTCATTACGAACTATTTAAAACTTTTGGTTTTAAAATGCCTAAATATGTTCATACACCATTAATTATTAAAAAAGATGGTGATAAGATTAGAAAAATATCTAAACGTTTAGATCCAGAAGCTCGTATGACTTACTACGAAGAAAAAGGTTATCCTAAATATGCTTTAACTGAAAGTATTATGACTATTATTAACTCTAACTATGAAGCATGGCGTGAATCTCATCCAGATGCACCATTTACTGATTTTGAATTCTCACCTAAAAAAATGTCTGCTTCAGGAGCTTTATTTGATTTAGATAAATTAGATAATATCTCTAAAAATTATTTAAGTCGTTTAAAAGCTACAGAAGTATTTGCTTTACTAGATAATTGGTCTAAAAAATATGATCCAGAATTTAATGAACTAATAAATAAATATCAAGAATATACTACCAATGTCTTAAATATTGAAAGAGAGCAAAAGAAACCACGTAAAGATTATGCGTGCTTATCTGAAGTTAAAAGAGAAATTTGGTATATGTTTGATGAATTATTTACAGATGTTAACTATGAATTTGCTGAAAATTTATCAAAAGAGGAAATAAGTAATGTCTTAAATACATATTTTAATGAATATTATAATGAAAATGATGATAAAGATACTTGGTTTAATAAAATGAAAGAAATGACTGATAAATTAGGTTACTGTTCTAATATGAAAGAATATAAAGAAAATCCTGATAAATATAAAGGTAGTGTAGCTGATATTTCCAATATAATTAGAGTAGGTATAACTTCAAAATCTCAAACTCCAGATTTATATATTATTTTAAATCTATTAGGTCAAGAAAGAATCAAAGAAAGAATATCTCGAGTAACTAAATAAGTATCTTTACTTTACATATGCTTTTTTAAAAAAGGTTCTAAAATCATCTAAAATATATTAAAATAAAAATATAGCATCGAGAGTATCAATTTGCTAAATTTTTATAGATATGCTATAATGGCGAAGTCCGAGGTGATTTTGGATGAGTAAAAAAAGTACAGAGGACTTTTACTCTTTAATTAAGGATATAACTGATAATAAAGATTTTAATAAATTAAATAAAGAATTACATCATGGTATAACTAGATATGATCATTCAATGCGTGTAGCAAAATGGACTTATCAAGTTTGTAACAAATTAAATATAAAAAGTATTAATGAAACTACAAGAGCAGCTTTACTTCATGATTTCTTTGTTGATGCTGACCTAAAAGAAGAAACAAGTGCTCAAAAATTAAAAGATCATCCTGCTAAAGCTCTAGAAAATAGTTTAAAATATTATGACTTAAATAATGTTCAACAAGATATTATTAAGTCTCATATGTTCCCTTGTAATTCTATCGTTCCTAAATACAAAGAATCTTGGTTAGTATCGGGAATTGATAAAATAGTTGGCGCATATGAAATGTTAAGATTTAAAACATCTTTATATATAGGTATATATCTATTATTCTTATTTGAAATAATAAGATTACAAAGATAGAAAAGATATTATTTTAATTAATATCTTTTTTTTGCGTCAAAAAATGTATTTTTTTTCTTATCAAACATATAATAAATAAGAGCTATAATTTAATGTTATAACCCCATAATAAAAAGATATCTTTAAATTATCGATTTAAATTTGACAAAGTCTTTTAATATGGTATAATTGAATTACTTTTACGAGGAAAAAGCATTAGAAATTAACCAAAAAAACCTTTTTTTAAAAAAAAGTAAAAAAAAGTTGACAAAGTCAATTAGGTTTTGGTATATTACTAATGCAACACGGAAAAAGTTGCAAGAAATGATC
>CANRNY010000005.1 GCA_947632085.1 uncultured Bacilli bacterium
TAGAAGTAAAATAATTACGACTAAGAATAGGAGTAATATTATAATAAATTGAGAAAATTCTCTTTTTGTCATAAATACCACCACCTTTCTTTTATCCTTTGATAAATAGAAAGGGAAAGCATCTGATATATTCCAAATGTATCCAATAATATTATATCAAACATTTGTTTTAACACAATGAAAATTGGTAATAAAATTGTCAATTTAGAAAACACACTTGCATATTGGCAAAACAATATGCGTATGAAATTTGTAATAAATACAAATATAAAACGACTTGTCAAAAAGTCGTTTTTTATGTTATTATGAATATGTCAAGGAAACTTGCATAAAATAAAAAAGGGAACATTCAGTTTTTGCAAGTTGAGTGTCTACCCAATTAACATTGTTTAGACATTTAATTCATGTAAGAATTAAGTGTCATTTTTTTATTACTACTATCATAACGATAAGGAGAAATAAAATGATAGCAATGTGCTTTAAAATATTTTAATTTATGTTAGAATATTATAAATTTTAATTGATATGCGTGTTAATTATGCTAAAAAAACTACATAATGTAGGAGGAATTATTAAGATGTCCAATAAAGAAATATTAGAAAGTATAAAAAAACTATCAAAACAAGAAAAAATGAATCTTGCTTATGATAATTTAGTAGAAATAATGGGTAAGTTAGAAACTAATGAAATAATTGAATTAAGTAATATTATTGGTTATCCAGTATTTACAAGAATGTGTATGGGATCATTAAAACATAAATTTGTTTTATTACAAGATGGAGCAGCAGCTATTATTGTAAATGAACAGGGACAAATTTTGCTTCAATCAAGAGCTGATAACGATAGATGGGGACTTCCTGGTGGTTGTCAAGAATTGGGTGAAAGATTTGAAGATACGATAATCCGTGAAGTTAAAGAAGAAACAAATTTAGATATAACAGAGGATAATTTGGAGTTGATAGCTATTGTTTCTGGTAATAGTAGAAGAAATGAATATCCAAATGGGGATGTTGTTATTAATAATACAGCTTTGTATTGTGTTAAAAATTATTCAGGAACATTAAAATGGGATGAGGAATCAAAAAATATGAAATTCTTTGAGTTGGATAATTTACCTGCGAATCAAAATGATCCAGATTTAATTGCGGTTTATCGAAAATTATTAAACAAGAAAAATATATAATAAAACGAATGAAATTTTTCAAATAATCCATAGAGGTATTCAATATAATAATATTTTATTATAACAAAAGATGAAAGAAGTGATAATATGGCAATACGTGTTAGAGTTTTAAATGGTTTTAGTCGTTTAAAAAATACAACTACAAAGGTTCAAAAAAAACCGGTTATTTTAACACCTGCTTATGTTAGAAGACTAAATAAACAAATAGCTTATAATATTCGTAAAAGTCAAGCTGATTCTCAACCAGATGTTTATACTTTAAAAAAGACTATCATGCGTTAGTTTGTGTGAGTTCTTTTTTTAGTTTAAGTAATAGTTATTATAAGATAGGATAAAAATAAGGACGACTTGTCAAAAAGTCGTTTTTTATGTTATTATGAATATGTCAAGGAAACTTGCATAAAATAAAAAAAGGGAAATACTTAACTTTCGCATGTCGAGTACTTACCCTTAATGAGAGTTAGTACTTAATCTATTGCAGATTGAGTACTATTTTTTTATACATAGAATCATTGAAGAGACTATTAATAAAATGATAATTAATATTAGAAATGAGATTAATAAATCTTTTTTCTTCATAAATATCAAGCCTCCTTTCTAAATGAAAGTTGGCAAGTACTCAACAGTTATAGTATTTCCTGATGAAAATTATATCAAACATTTGTTTTTTTATACAACGCATTTTTATAATTTTATTTACGAGAAAAACGACTTGTAAAAGAGTTGTTTTTATGTTATGTTGAAGTTGATTATGATAATATGTAATGGTGATGATTATGGAAAAAGTATATAATAAATTAGTAAGGGATAATATTCCAGAGATTATAAAAGGAAATGGTGGAGAACCTTTTACAAGAATATTAGATGATAAAGAGTATAAGAAAGAATTAGAAAAAAAGTTAAATGAAGAATATCATGAAGTATTAGAAGCAACTGGTAAAGAGAGAGTAGAAGAATTAGCTGATATGATAGAAATTATTAGTTCTTTAGCACAATTAGAAAATAGTACTTTAGATGAAGTTATTGAAGTAGCTAAGAAAAAAGCTCAGAAAAGAGGAGCTTTTAAAGATAAAATATATTTAGAAAAAGTTATAGAAGATTAAAAGACAAATAAGTATTTTTGTCTTTTTCTTTTTCTTTAAAAAAACATAAAATATTATAGTAGTAAATTTGTTGTCAAATTATTTTATTTAAAGTTCAAACTTATTGTTAAAGAATTAAAATTATATTATAAATAAATTAGATAAAAATAAAAAATAATTGGGGTGTTTATTTATGAAAAAAATTTTAGAAAAATTTATTAATATATTATTAGTAATTGCTTTATGTTGTTCATTTTTTGAACCATTTGTAGATATGGCAATTGTCGTTAATGCACAAGCAAGTGAGAGCTTTGTTTATTTGTCCGATTTATGGAATGATGAAAATATCTTATTAGAGAAAGAAAGTAGTTGGAAAGATGTTAGAGCTCTTAAAGTTAATCAAAATGAACCAGGAAATCTAATTTCACTTAATATTGAGGGTGAACAAACTTACTTTATTAATGGTATATTTGCTCATGCAACTAGTACTTTAGTTTTTGACTTAAAAGAATATAAAGATAAAGGATTTAATACTTTCTCAGCTTATGTTGGAGTTGATACTTATGCTGGATCAAATGGTGATGGTGTAGCATTTACTATATATGGTTCAACTGATAATAAGGATTATAAAACTTTAAAAACAATTAATACTTTAAAAGGAATTAGTGATGCTGTTAAAGTAGAATTATCTTTAGGTGATTATCGTTATTTAAAATTATATGCTTATGCTAATGGTAATAATAGTTCAGACCATGCTGTATATGCTAATGCAATGATTTATAATAGTAATACTTATCAACCTAATATTAATTCTTCAGTTAGTTGGATTAAACCTTTAAGTGAATATGATGAAGAATTAAAAAAATATTCTGAAAAAGAAATTGTAGAAAATGAAGACTTAGAACTTAAATTATTACAAAGAACTTTAGTTAAACGTGTTGGTTATCAAATAATACAAGCTTATGCGACTAGTGATCCGGAAAAAGAAGAAGTTTTACATTGGTTATTTACGGATAGAGAAGCTTTAAAAACTTATATTACAGGTGGAGAACCACTAGGTAATTATATTAATTCATTTAATGTTTTAACTAAACTTTATAAACAATATAAAGATGATTTAGATAATAAAGATGAAAAGAAACGTGAAACATTCTTAAAAATGATGATGGCAATATCTTTAACTCATTCAGGAACTATTGCTTTTTGGACAAGTGGTGAGGGAAATACATTAGTAGTATCTGACCCAGTTAAACGTTATGATTCATTTAAAAAACTATATCTAAATAGTGGTTTAGCTATAAATTATGAGCAAACATTTAATGTTGATGTTTTTGAATCATTAACAGTTGAAGAGATGCGTTGGGTAGTTGATGCTCGTTTAAGTGATGAAGAAATACCTTGGTTAAACTGGTATACAAGTGCTAACTTTGCAAATACAAAATATTATGGAACAAAAGAAAAACCTAAAAATGCAATGGATCCATATACTTATATTTGGTATAATGATAGTTTTAAATGGGCTTATACTGATGAAGATTATTATAAAGAAGGTTCATCACATTGTGCTGCTGATATAAATACTCCAGGTAATACTGGTTATACAAGAGGTGCAAGTTGTGAAGATATTTATCAAACATCTAAATGGGGTATAAAAAGTGATACTAATACTCAACCAAGATTATGGGTTGTATGGGAAGAAGATGGAGTTTGTGGAGCTTTATCTAAAACTGGTGAAAACCTAAATAACTCATATGGTCAAGTAGCAGCTGTTACAAGACAACCTGCACATGCTGCTTATTTAATTCAAAATAAGAAAAAGAATGACGATGGAACATTTACTACTACTTGGAATATTGGTAATGATGTTCATGGTTGGGCAAAATCTAGTGGTACTGAAAAAGGTGAGAGACTTCCTCTTAACTGGGGAACAACTACATTATCTTATTCATCAGATTATAATGCTAGTTATGTTATTTTAGCTCAAGCAGCAATTGATGATTTTGATAATTATGTTAAAGCTTTAGAATATAAATTAATTGCAGATATTTATGAAGAAGATTATAGTAAACAAGAAGATATTTATCGTAAAATAGTTGGTGTTAATAACAATAAATTTAGTGCTAGTGAAAAAAATATAAATGCTATTCAAAACTTTAACTTAGATGGTTGGTATGGATTAATACAAAGTTACTTAAAAAATAATAATAAAACTTCAGATTCATATAAACAATTAAGTTATGAAATTATGGCTAATTTAAAAGAATATCCACTAGCTATGAATGATATGTTAAATCTAATAAAAAATAAAATGGATAACCATGATAAAACAATAGTTAGTAGTGCTTTTGATAGAATATTAAAAGAATTAGAAAAAGTACCAAATGATAGTACTGTTTATAAACAAGGACAAGTTGTAAGACAAGTAGCACAATATTTAAATGGTAATAAAGAAGAAACTGTTAAATTCTCATTTAGTGGGGAAAATGCTAATAAAATAGTTTTAGCAACTGAACAACCATTTGAATATGCTTTAGATTATAGTTATGATACGGCTACAAAAGAAGTTCATGCTCATTGGACTCAGGTAACAAATGGTACAACTGCTGATTTAACAAGTGTTATAGATCAAATTTCAGCAGATAAAGATATTGTTGTTCATATTATTGGTGATAATGATTATTCTCCTACTAGTGATAGTATTACGATAATTAATATTGAGGAAGGAACAACTCCTAAAAACTTATATGCTAATGATTTAGAAAATAAAGTTTTTGGTACTAGTGATTCTATGGAATGGAAAATGGATGATGATGAAGTTTCAGAATTGGTTAAGTTTAGTACGCAAGAACCAGATTTAAGTGGAATAAAAACAGTTTTAGTTCGTGATGGGGCACATGATACTTATTTACCAAGTGAAGCTATATCATTAGTTTTTGATGCTTCACCAGATGCTGATAAGACTAAAGTGTATGTACCTATTTCAAGATTAAAAGTTGAAGCTTCTTCACAACAAAATAGTTCATCTGAAGCAGCTGCAAGAGCTATTGATGGTAATAAGAATACTTATTGGCATAATTTATGGAGTGGAGCTGATACAGCAAGATGGATAAAGATAGAAGTAACTGATGAAGATCCAATTGATTTATCTAAAATAGAATATATGCCTAGACAAGATTCAGGAACTAATGGTATTTTTACAAAAGTTAAATTAGAAGTTAGTTTAGATGGTCAAAATTGGGAATTAGTAGATGATAATATTAAGTGGAATGCTGATAAATCAACTAAAACTTATATTTTACAAAAACCTACTTTAGCTAAATATATAAGATTAACAGCTTTAGAATCAGCAGGTAGTTTTGCATCTGCAGCGATGATTAATATTTTTGAAAATAAAACAACTAGAACTTCGGTAGATGAATTGTCTGTTAATTATATTTCTAATGGTTTTGTTTATGATGGGACACCTAAAATGCCAGATGTAACTGTTAAACATGAAGATAAAACATTAATTAAAGATGAAGATTATACTGTTGAATACTCAGATAATGTTAATGCTGGTAAAGGTAAAATAACTATTAAAGGTAAAGGTGCTTATATAGGAAGAAGAACTTTTGAATTTGATATACAAAAAGCTCCTCATCCGCCATCAGCTCCGCCTAAAGAGATAGTTGTTGAAAGAGGAGACTTAAATGATTATGGTGAGGCGACTCCTTACTTATTCTACGTTCCATTACCAGAAGGTTGGGGATGGCATCCTTCAGGAATGAATATAATATTAACACCTCTTGAACCTGTAACAGCAATAGCTGAGTATTATGGTGATGATTGGTCAGACGAAATGGCTAATAACTATGAAACAAATCAAGTTTATGTAACAGTTACAATGTTAAATGGTAATCGACCTAAAGTAGAATTAAATACTGAAGATGAACTTATCTTTGATATTTCTGATAAAAATAATATTAAGGATAAAGAATACTTTAAAAGTCTTCTTAAGGTAACTGATGAAGAAGATGATAAGGATGAAAATGATTATAAAGAAACAACAATTACAATTAATGACGAATTATCTGATTGGCCAGAAACTTGGGATAGAGTTGGAACTTATCATATAACTTTTACAGTTACAGATAGTGATAATAATTCAGTTGATTTTAAAGTAGAATTTACTTTATATGATTCTACAAATAAAGAAAAAATTGATATATCTGATCCAAAGAAATTTATTATTCAAATAATTGATAATGCTTTAACATATAATGGTTCAGAAATAAAACCAGATATAATTGTTAAAGATGAAAATAATCATGTTTTAACTTTAGATAAAGATTATGTTGTTGAATATATTAATAATAAATTAGCTGGTACAGCAAAAGTTATTATTAAAGGTATTGGTTTATTATATAGTGGGGAACAAGGTCAAGAATTTATAATTCAAAAAGCTAAAATACCTTCTTCATTACCTAGTGATGTTATTGAGGTTTCACCAGATGTTACATCATTAAGTGATGTTACTTTACCACAAGGTTGGTCATGGGAAGATGAAGATATAGTTCTTCATGAAGGTGAAAATACTTTAAATATTCTTTTTGCTGGAGATGAAAATCACGAAGCTTATAAGATGACGGTTAAAGTTATTAAAGATAGTAATAAAAAACGTGAAATTATAGAAGTTAAACAACAAGATACACCAGAATCAAGTGAGTCAGATACACAAAGTGATTCTTCAGCACAATCAAGTAAACCAAGTGAAGCAACACAACAAGAAAAAACTACAGAATCAAAAACTAGTAAAAAAGATGATAGTAGTTCAGTAGATAAAGAAACAACTGATAATGTTGAAGATACAAATAGTAGTGAAGAAACTGAAACTGCTGATGATAAGCAAGTAGAAGAAGATTATGAGGATAAAGATAAGCAAGAAGTTGAAGATAAACAAAATGTAACAAAAGAACAAGAAAATAAGAAAGGAAAAGAAACAAATAGCAAACCAATTATAATTGCTATTACGGGTCTTGCTTTGTGTGGTTTAATTGTATTATTTGTTAAAATAAGAAATAAATAAAAGACTTTTGAAAAGTCTTTTTATTTTTAGAAGAAAAGTTGATGTAAAAGCAATTAAAAATTATTTTCAACAAGTATTGATTGTGCTAGAATTAAGTTACAAGAAGTTTAAGTTTATTGTTATTAATTAATTATGTATTTTTATACAAAATTAATAAGATATTATGAGGTGAATTATTATGAAAAAAATTTGTCAAAAAATATTAATGATTGTAATGGCTTTATCACTTTTCTTTTCGCCATTTGAACCACTTTTTATTCGTATGGTGGCTGCTAGTCCGACATATATTTATTTAGCTGATGTTAAGGAAACTTCAGTAAGTGTTGGATATGGAACTTTTAAAAAGAATAAAAATGATTCTAATGAAATGATTTCATTAATTATTAATGGACAAAGAACGTATTCAATGAATGCTTTATATGCTCATGCAACATCAAATATAATTTATGATTTAACACAGTATCCTGATTTTGATACGTTTTCTAGCTATGTTGGAGTAGATGCTAGTAGAGGAACACTTGGTAATGTTAAATTTTATATTTATGGTTGTAAAGATGATAAATATGATGATAAATCATGGCAATTATTAAAATCTAGTGGAGTTTTATTAGGTAATAGTGAAGCTGAAAAATTAACAGTTGATTTAACAGGTTATAAATGGTTAAAATTAACAGCTAATAATAATGGTGATCCTAGTAGTGATCATGCCGTATATTTTGATGCAATGCTTTATAATTCTAGTAAATATGATAATAGTAAAACTCCTACTGTTGATTGGATTAAAACGACTAAACAATATGATGAAGATTTATTAGAAAAAACTAATGATGAAATTCTTAGTAATAATAAATTAAAATTAGAATTATTACAAAGAACTTTAGTAAAACGAGTTGGATATTCAATATTACAAGCTTATGTTAATAAAAATGATAGAAATGCAGAATTCTTTACTTGGTTATTTAATGACGAAAAAAGATTAGAAGAGTACTTGCTTGGTGGAACTCCTGAAGGTAATAATTATTTACAATCTTTAGTTGTTTTTGAAGAATTATATAATAATTTTAAAAGTGATTTAGATGATAAAGATAATGGTGATACTTACAGAAAAATGATGATGGCAATATCACTAGCTTATGGTAGTGATGTTAACTTCTGGCAAACAGCTAATACTAAATATGTTCAACCTGAAAGAACACCATCTGATCCTATTGAGAGGTATAAAGTTATTAAGCAATTATTAACTGATGGTTATACTTATGATGATGTGTCAACTAAATTTGAAAAAGAAGTTTTTAAAGACCTTGAAATAGAAGAGATGAGATGGGTTGTTAACAATCGAATTAGTGATATCGAAATAGCTTGGTTAAATTGGTATACTCAAAAAACAGCTCAAGGAAAAACAACATATAATTCTGATGGCCCAAAAAATCCATATACTTATATTTATTATGATAGTAGTTTTAAATGGAACTATGAAGATCCTAAATATTATGAGAGTGAATCAACTAATTGTGCTTCATCAAGTGGAAATATGCATAAATCACAAGATGGATATCAACGTGGTGCTAATTGTAATGAAAAATATGGACTTAAAAATTTCAATATAGAGACGAGTAAAGATTCACCACTTAGACTTTGGACTATTTGGGAAGAAGATGGAGTATGTGGTTCTTTAGCTGGAACAGGTTCTAATATTGAAATGGCTTATGGAGTACCAGCTAGTTTAGTTTCTCAACCAGGACATGCGGCATACTTTGTATCTAATATAAAAGAATGGCATGGTCAAAAACTTAGAGAATGGGGTATTGGAAATGCAGCTGCTGGTTGGGCAAGATCATATAAATACGAAAGAATGTTATTAGACTGGGGTAGTAAAACTTATGATTGGGTAGATACTAATAATGCTTCATATATTTTAGTAGCTCAAAGAGCATTAGATAATTTTGCAGATTATAAAAAAGCTTTTATGTATAATTTAATTGCTGATGTAAGAACTGATAAAAAAGATAAAATAAAGGCTTATGAAGAAGCAATAAAGGCACAAAAATATAATGTTGATGCGTGGTATGGATTAATTCAAACTCTTTTAAAAGATGAATCAATTACAGATGATGATTATTATCGAGTTGCTCAGGCAATAATTAAGGATTTTACAGAATTCCCTTTACCAATGAATGATTTATTAAATTTAATTAAAGGTAATATAGTTGATAATAGTATAGCTTATAATAAGTTATATGAAGCAACTTTAAATAAGTTGACTACAGTTACTGATAAAGATTATTTACAATATGTAGCGATAAAAGATATTGCTAAATATTTATTATCAATTAAAGAAGATACATCTATTGCAACATTCTCTTTTGATGGAGATGATGCTAATATTTTAAAATTAGCTGGTGTTGCTAAAGAAGAAAAAATGGCTTTTGAATATACTTTAAATTACGAATATGATGCCCAAAATCAAAAGGTAAGTGATTCTACTATTTGGACAAAAGTTACAAATGGTGCGACAGAAGTTGATTTATCAGATAGAATTTCAGAGATTAATGAAGTTAATGATATTGTTGTTCATTTACTTGTTAATGATGAAGATGATGTAGATAATTTATTCTTTATTAATTTAGAAGAGGGACCTCGTCCAGAAAAGATATATCAAAATGTTAATGAAAGAAGAATTGCTGGTATTGATGAAAGTATTGCTGAATGGATTATTTTAGATTCTGATGAAAAAATGATGGATTTCTTTATGGCTACTTCTTATAATGATTTTGAATGGCATAAATTTAGAGATGGTTTACCAAAATTTAGTGATGATGGTGGAGATGTAATAGCTGTTAGAAATGGTTATACAGGAACTTATTTACCAAGTTCACCAATGGTCTTATTTACAGAAGCTAAAGAAGAAAATCCAGAATTTAAATATGTACCAGTTGATAATCAAAAAGTAACAACTTCTTCGGAATTAGAAACGGCTGATGCAAGTAAATTAGTTGATAGAGGTTTATATTCTTATTGGCATGCTGCTAAGGATGATAAAAAAGCTTGGATTCAAATTGAATTAAAAAGAACAATTCAGTTATCAAGATTAGATTATGTTCCACGTAATGATAATACGGTTGGAGTGATTACTAAAGCTAAAATTGAAGTTAGTATGGATGGAGAAAAATGGAGTGTTATCGAACCAGAATTAAGTTGGAGTGAAAATACTAATACTAAGACTTATGTTCCAACATCGCCAATTAAAGCAAAATACATTAGAATTACTTCATTAGAATCTTCTTATGATACAGCTTCAGCAGCAATGTTTAATATTTATGAAAATACTATTAAAACAACGAAAGATGTTAATGATTTACATGTTAGTTATATAACTAATGGATATGTATATACTGGAAGTGAAGTAAAACCAGTATTAACAGTTAAAGACGAAGATAAAGACTTAGTTGAAAATGAACATTATACTTTAGAGTATGTTAATAATGTTAAGGCAGGAAAAGGTAAAGTAATTCTTAAAGGTTTAGGAATATATGATGGTGAAAAAGAATTTGAATTTGAAATAGCTAAAGCACCAGCACCTTTATTTACAATTGCTGAAGGTATTTGTGCAGATGTTACTAAGAAAACTTTAGCAGATATTGAATTACCTAGTGGATGGTCTTGGAAAGAACCTAATACAATTTTAGAATCAGGTAAAACAATAAAAGCTATTGCAGTTTATTTTGATACTGATAATTATGAAAATACAGAAGTAGAAGTAACTGTAGCTAAAGAAAAGGGTAGTCATCCAACGATTAAATTTACTGATGATAAAAAAGAATATGAATTTGAGTTAGATGGTACTGAACAAAAAACTTTAGAAGAATTTAAAAAATTAGTTACAATTACTGATGTTGAAGATGGTAATATTTCTTTAGAAAGTGATAATGTTACGATTACTTCAGATGTTGATTGGACACAAGTAGGGACATATCATATTACAATAAAAGTTACTGATAAAGATGGTAATGAAACGATAGAAACATTACAAATATCTATTGTTGATAAAGATGCTCAACCAATTGAATTAACTGATGAAGAATATGAAATAGTTATAGAAAATGATGAATTGTATTATAATGGTCAAACGCATAATCTTGATGTTAAAGTTAGAAAGAAACAAACTAGTCCAGCTAGAATTAGTACTTTAGCTAGTAATAATGAAACAGTTGCTCATGAACTTACTTTAGGAACAGATTATGATATTGAATTTAGTGAATTAACTAAAGCCGGGGATCATACTTTAACTATTACAGGTAAGAAAATTTATTCAGGAACATTAACAGCATCTTATAAGATTAATAAAGCTAAACAACCAACTAATATGATTCATCCTGAAATGAAAGTTTCTAGTGATACAACGAAACTTGAACAAATTAATTTAACTGAACAATGGCAATGGGCAGATGAAAGTATTGAACTTCAAGAAGGAGAAAATAAAGTTAAAATAATCTTTATTGGTGATGAAAATCATGAAAGATATGAAACAGAAGTTATTGTTGTAAGAGAAAAAGTGGAAAATGTAGAGCCAACTCCTAGTGAACCGGAAGATGAAAATAATGAAACTCCACAACCACAAGAACAAAATAAACCAACAGAACCTAGTGTTAATGAGAATAAAACACCAAGTAAAGATAATAATACAAATACACTAAAACCAAATGTAACAGTTGGAACAACAACTGATAAAAATGATACAGCTTCTAATGTAGAAGATGAAACAGCTGAAGTTAATGATGATGTAGAAGAAGTTCTTGATAATGGAAAAGAAGAACAACAAGAAACAGAAGAAAAAGTTACAGAAAATGATAAAACAACTAGTAAAGACGAAGATAAAAATAGTAATAATTGGATTGTTATAGTTATAATTGTTGCCTTTATTGCTTTGTTTGGTTTAATAGTATTGCTTGTTAAAGTAAGAAATAAATAGAAAGACTTTTTATAAGTCTTTTTTGCGTGGTAAAATCCAGTTAATAATTAAACTACCGATTAGAATAAGTAAAAGGGAGTATAAGACTTTATTAAACCCAAAAAGAAAGTAACTTGAAGCTATTATTAAAGAGTTAATAAGAAAGTTTAGAAAAGATATTTTTAAGTGAGTATATTTATTAAGTAATAAAGTAATAATAGTAACACCACCAGAGGAAAAACCTAGTTTATATATCATACCACTTGTAATACCGAAGACTAATCCAGCTATGATAGTGTAGATGATAAGATAGTTACTTATAATAATAGGTGGGATATAACTAGTTATTTTAATAAAAAAAGGGTAGATAAAAGAACTTATTAAAGCGCTTTTAAAGTAATTTTTAGATAAAAAGAAGTAACTAATAATTAAAGTAATAATATTAATTATGAAGACGAGAGTAGATAGATTAATTTTAGTTAGATAATTAATAGTTAAAGCAAGACCTTGAGTACCACCAGTTATTAAGTTTAATGGTTTTAAAAGAAGATTTAAATTAAGGGATGCAATAAACAAATAAAAAAGAAGTAATAAGTATTTTTTCATAAGATACCTCATTACTTCTAGTATAGACATTATTGTTTATTTTATAATTATTTTTTCTTTTTATTAGCTGCAACTTCAATAAATGTTTTAAATAATGGATGTGGACGATTTGGACGTGATTTAAATTCGGGATGGAATTGACAAGCTATATAGTGAATATGAGATGGTAACTCAATTATTTCGACTAAGTTAGCTTTAGGATTGATACCTGAGAAGACCATACCATGTTCTTCTAGTAAATCACGATATTTATTATTAAATTCATAACGATGACGATGTCTTTCTAAGATATTTTCCGTTTTATAATCATTATAAGCCAATGTATCTTTTTTAATAGAACATTCGTAGTTACCTAAACGTAAAGTTCCACCCATATTAATAACTTGTTTTTGATCAGCCATTAAATCAATAATTGGATTTTTACATAGAGGATCAAATTCAGTTGAATTAGCATCTTCTAAATGACAAACATTACGTGCAAACTCAATAGTTGCAACTTGCATACCTAAACATAATCCAAGATATGGAATATTGTTAGTACGTGCATATTCAGCAGCTTTTATCATTCCTTCAATACCACGTGAACCAAAGCCACCTGGAACAATTATACCTTTAGAATTTTTAAATACTTTACTTAAGTCACAATTAGAATCTTCTAAAGATTCGCTATCTACCCAGTTAATGTTTACTTTAACACCAATTGGATATCCAGCATGTTTTAAAGATTCAACAACAGAAATATAGGCATCATGTAATTCGACATATTTGCCTACTAAAGAAATTTCAATTTCATCTTTTAGATTATCAGTTGTTTTAACTAATTTTTCCCAATCTTTAATATTGATATTACCAACTTTTAATTTAAAGTGATTTAAAATAATTTCATCAATACCTTGTTCATGATAGATTAGTGGAATACGGTAAACATTAGTTACATCGGGAGATGAAATAACATTAGATGGTGGGATACTACAGAACATAGATATTTTTTTCTTTAAATCTTCATCTAACATAATAGGGGTACGACAAACAATGATGTCTGGTTGTAAACCTAAACCACGCATTTCAATAACGGAATGTTGAGTAGGTTTAGTTTTTAATTCACCACTACCATATATTTCAGGAACTAATGTTGTATGAACATATAAAGTATTTTCTATACCTTCTTCTAAACGCATCTGTCTTAAAGCTTCTAAGAATGATTGAGATTCAATATCACCAATTGTGCCACCAATTTCAGTGATAATAATATCAGCATTAGAAGTATGAGCAGCTTCATAGATACGTGCTTTAATCTCATTAGTTACATGAGGAACAATTTGAACAGTTCCACCTAAAAAGTCACCACGACGCTCTTTTTCAATAACAGATGCAAAAACTTTACCCATTGTCATATTAGATGTGTAATTAAGTTCTTCATCGATATAGCGTTCATAGTGACCTAAATCCAAATCAGTTTCTGATCCATCAGCAGTTACAAAAACTTCACCATGTTGATATGGAGACATTGTTCCAGGGTCAACATTAATATATGGATCAAACTTTTGCATGAATACTTTATATCCACGACTTTTTAATAATAATGCAATAGATGATGCTGTTATACCTTTACCAAGGCCAGAAACAACGCCACCTGTAACGAATACATACTTAGCCATTTTTTACTACCTCCTTACCAAATAAAAAAAAGACTATTCATTTGAGAACGTCTGTAGGCTCTCTTAAATTATAACACTAAAAATGCATAAAGTTGAAAAAAATTAACAAAAATATATAAACTTTATTTTAATTTTATGATATGATATTAAATATAATAAGGGCGTGGTTAGATGAAATGTCTAAAGTGTGGTATGGAAGTGAAAGAAAATAATACTATTTGTCCATTTTGTGGTAGTAGTATAGAAAATGTCAAAGCTATAACGGAGACGACTAGTGTTGAACTTCCTGTTCTAAAAGCGAAAGTAAAAAAAGATACAACTTCAGAAAAAGATACTGATATGTTAAATTCTTTAGCGCAAAAATTTGATAAAGACGATGTATCTTTAGAAAAGACAAGAACTATTAAACCAGTAGAAGATAAGGAAGAATTTTCTTTATTAAATGATATAAATAAACAAATAGAGACGGTTAATGAAGAAGCTAAGGCAGAAACTGTAACTCAAGAGGTAAAGAGTACAGGAGAAGAAGAGAAAAAAGAAGAAGAATCTTTATCTTTAGATACTAAGACAAGTGTTAATAAAAGGACAAAAGTATTATTAGCAACTGTAGGAATAGTTTTAGTATTAGCTATTGCAATTGCTTTTACGATTAGTGCGATGGCTGGATCACGTAAAGCACAGACAAGTGATATTGAAGAGAAACTTGATCAAGCATTACAAGTTTATTATGATTCAGGTAAGACAGAAGAAATTACTGATATGCTAGATGAATATAAAAGCAATGAGACAATTATCGAAACTATTCATGATAAGATTAAAGATAAAAGTTTAGAATGGTTAGATACTTATTTTGAAACAGAATATGTATCACAAGCTGAATTTAATTCACAGACAACAAGGTATAAAGACTTATATAGAGGATTATTTGAATATGCCATAATAAAAGATGGTAGTAGTTATATAAGAGCTTTAGATAGTGGCGATTATGATGAATTAACAAAAAGAATAGATGATAATTATGTAGATTCAAGAATATTCTATGAAGCAATAGATTTATATAATAATAAAGATTATAATAAAGCTTACTATGCACTTAATCAAGTTAGTAATAATAGTGCTATATATACTAAGACAAGAATTTATGTTGATCGTATAAATAGTAATGTTTTAGGGTTATTAAAAGCTGATATAGCTAAAATAGAACAAGATACAACGAATTTATCAGATAGTGATATTTTAAAAATGTATAGTCAAATAGAACAGATAATAATTGATTATGATCGTTTATATAGTAATTTAGAGTTAGATAAAAATAAAGATTATAGTGATTTATTGCAAGAATATAAAACTAAAGTAGCTTCATATTCAAATTAATTAATAAAGATGTCAACCAAATAAAGTTGACATCTTTTTTTGATGGTGTTATATTAGTAATGAATTTTAAAGAGAGAGGAGTGAGAAAATGAGCAGTAAAATTCAAAGAAAAAATTTAATAATTAGAATGGGTAATAGATTTGTAAGAGCATTTTCTCACGAATTTTAGAGAAAATACTTGGTTAATAACTATTACTTAATAGTTATTTTTTAATGGAGGAGAAATTTATGAAAAGTTTAAAATATTTTAAAATATTATTTCGATATTTTAAAAATGATAAACTTAAATTATCTCTTTATATTATATTAACTATTGCTAAATATTTTGAACCACTTATTAATGCTTTTATATGGGCGAATGCATTTCAAGCATTAGCAACTGGTAATAACTATGATTTTATAAAGTATTTAATGTGTTGGAGTGGTTTAATCATCTTTATGTGGGTTATTATTCAAATACCTACAGATTTAATTTATAATTATTTAGAAAAGAAATTTATGGAGAATGTTAGTAAAGATTTATATGTAAAAGTATCTGATATGCCAGCAATTGCTTTTGAGGAGATTGGGGTTGGGGAATTTATAAATCGTATGTATACTGATCCTGATCGTGTATTAGAATTACTTAATAAGTTAATTAAGTTAACTTGTCGTTTAGTAATAGCGATTATTATTGTAGGTATATCTTTTACGGTATCAATATATGTTGGACTAGAGTTACTAGTATTATGTATTGTAATGTTTATCTTATCTAATATTTACTATCCAAGAATTAAAAAGGTGCAAGAAGCAATTAAGAAAGATTCAGATGAATTTATTAAAGTAGCTACGCAGAATATAACTGGGATTAGAGAAATAAAAGCTTTAGGAATTAAAGATAATATAAATAGAAGAGTATATGTTAATGTAGAAAGTTTATTTAAGAAACAAAGAAAGATTGGGGTAGATGAGACTTTCTATTATGCGTTAAATAATTTATGTTATTTTGTTATTCAGTTTATTATTCTTCTTACTTTAGGTATTTCAGTTTTTACTGGAGTTATTACGTTAGCATCATTTGTTTTAATTGAAAAATATATATGGCGAATTGATGATGTTGTAGAATCTTTATCAGAGTTTGGGGTTTCTTATAATAAAGTTACAGTATCTTTGAAAAGAATAGATGAAATACTAAATAATAAGTTATATGAAGATGAGAAATTTGGTAAGAAAGAGATTAATGATAAAAAGATAAAAATTGAGTTTAAAAATGTTAGTTTTAAATATCGAAATGATGAAGAATATATCTTAAAAGGTTTAACGATGAAGTTAGAACCACATAAGAAGATTGCGATTGTTGGTAAGTCAGGACAAGGCAAATCGACATTATTTAATTTACTTTTAAGATATTTTGATGCTACTAAAGGTCAAATACTTGTTAATGGGGAAAATATTAAGAATTTAAGTGAAGATTCTTTACGAGATAATATTTCAGTTATTAGACAGAGTCCTTACTTATTTAATTCAACAATATTTGATAATTTTAAAGTAGTTAAAGAAGATGTTACTTTAGAAGAAGTTAAAAACGTATGTAAGAAAGCTTATATTGATGATTATATTGAGTCTTTACCTAATGGTTATGAAACTATTATAGGTGAAGGTGGAGTTAATTTGTCGGGTGGACAGAAGCAAAGAATAGCAATAGCTAGAACTTTACTTAAAAATACGAAAGTTATACTATTTGATGAAGCAACATCAGCTTTAGATAATGAATCGCAAGAATATATTAAAAAGACAATTGATGACTTAGTTAAAACGCATACAATTATAATAGTTGCTCATAGACTCTCTACTATTATGGATGCTGATTTAATATATGTTATTGATGATGGTAAAGTTTTAAGTTATGGTAATCATGATGAATTAATGGCTTCATCAGAACTATATCGTAAACTTTATAGTCCAGAAGTATTAGATTTCTAATACTTCTTTTTTTAAGAAAGAAATAATTATATGATATAATTAAATAGGTGGTAGTATGAAAAATAAAAACTTAATAATAGCTATTTCATTAACTATCCTATGTTTAATAATAGGTTTTGGAGTTGTTATATTAAAAGGAGATTTAGGTAGGTTTTATAAATATATTAATTATGAAAAAGAAACTTTAAAAAGTGATAATGAAGAAATAGAAGTATATGTAAATAATAATTATAATTATCATAATACAGATGTAAGAGAAGAGAAAATAGAGTATATTGTTATTCATTATACAGGTAATACAGCTAGTGCTCCTGTATTTATGTCATCTTATAATAATTTTGATACAACTAATAAAAGTGTTGATTTCTTTGTAGATCATAATGGAGATATATACAAGTATAATCTAGAAACGGAAAATAGATATGCTTTTGCAGTTGGTGGTCATCTTGAAGAAACACAAGGTGGTTCTTTGTATGAAAAAGTAACTAATGAAAATAGTATTAGTATTGAAATGTGTGTTAAAAATGATGGTTTAAAGGAAGCTAATGCAGAAGGATGGTATATTCTTCCAGAAACGGTTGATGCTACTATTCAGTTAGTTAAATATTTAATGGATAAATATGATATTCCAGTTACAAATGTAATTAGACATTATGATGTAAATGGTAAGTTATGTCCAGGTATTGTAGGTTGGAATAAAGATAGTGGTTCAGAAAAAGAATGGGAAAACTTCTTAGAAAAATTAGAGGAGTAATAGATATTTATAAATAGTTTTAAAACTATTGAAGAGTTAAAAAACGACAAGTAGTGACAACTTTTTGACAATTAACATATTCTTGTTGACTTTATCTTTTACGTTCCAGTATAATGTGGCTATAAGATAGGGAGAAATATAAGATATGAAAAAGAAAATTTTAAGCGCTATATTTATTTTAGCGATATTTGTTGTTCCATTTGGTGTGATTGTTGGACACTCAAAAACTTTAACTGATTTTTTAACTCAAGTGTCTAAAGTTAAATTAATGGATATCTCAGAAAATGGTTGGAGTGTTAATAGTGCAACAACTAAATATATCAATGGAGGAAATATATTACTTGATTTAGACTATGGTGTTTTAGTAGAATTTGATAGAGAAAGTCGACCAAAATGGTTTGGAACATATCCAATTGATGAAATAAAACATCATGATTTTTATATGTATGATACTAAAGGTAATTTAGTTAAATCAAAATTACTTGAAGAGAAAATGGAAGAAATAAATGATTACCATATGGAAATGGAAACTTATAAAGAACGTGAAATAACTAACAAATTATTTTATTATAATGATAATTTCTATGCGGTAGCTGGAACAGTAGATGCTTCGGCTGATTACGGACTTACTTCAAAGGAAAATGGTTCAGTAGAAGAGGGACATAAAAAGTATAGTTTAGTTAAGTATGATATGGATTTCAAAAATGTAAGTCATATTGAAGTATCAGATGAAGCATATACAAACGTACGTGTAAATAATGTAGATAATACTTTATATGTTATAGCTGTAACAGATGATATTGCTTATGCAGATTTATCTAGTTCAGAAAATAAAAAATGTGAAATATATACAGTAGATGGTGAATTTAAGACGGCTGCTAATGTTGATTGTAATTTAGAAAATGTAGGAAAATATTTTCCTGATTATGCATTTCAATTACAACATGGTTTAACTGATAATGAGTATGATTATAGAAGTAATGAAAATGTTTTCATTTCTGATAAAGGAAAAAAATTAGTATATACTAATAAAAATAATGAAAAAATAGAAATTGCTGCTGATAATGGAACATATACTAATGTTAAATTCGCTGGTAATATGATAGTAGCTATTGAAGATACATTAGAAAATAAAAACAAAAATTTCTTCTATTCAAAAATTGATCTTTATGATGCAGATGGTAACTTGCTTGACCAAGTAATCGGTTTAAATTCTTATAGAGATCTTGATGTTGATGAAACAAATAATAAATTTATAGTATCAACTATTAGACTAGATAAAATATTAGGAGTTAATTATTGGGACTATATATATACAGCATATGATCCTAGTACTGTAGAAATAGGTTATGAAGAATATGTCTTCCCTAATGTAGAAGAACCAGAAGAAGAACCTAAAATTCCGAATCCAGAAACTAGTGATTTAATAATTATAGGATTTATAGCAGTATTTGGTGTTAGTTTCTACCTTTATAAAAAATGTAAAAAAGCTCTATAATTGAGCTTTTTTTATAAATGGGGGATTTATTATGAAAGAAAAAATATATGATAAAATAACAACTATTTATTTAATTGCTTTAGTAATGGTCTTATTTATATCTAATATTTTTTTTGTTTATCAATTTATTAGATGTTCAGTGATCTCTAATGGTGTATTGGTATTTGGTGGTATAGGTTTAATATTATACTTATATCATATAATAGTTACTAAAAATATTAGATGTTGGGATTTATTAGTAATTTTAATATATTTCTTTTGCTATCTTTCTTATCTTCATGCTTTTGATAGAAGAACTGCTTTATTTGGTTATTATAGCGGTAGAGAAGGTATGCTAGTTATATATGCTTACTATATTATCTTTTTACTTTCTTCAACTTTGAAAAATGATAAAATTAAAGAATTAATTCTGTTATTACTTACTTGTCAAAGTATTGTCCAAGTTATTTATTGCTTTTTACAAATCTCAGGATTATATTTTGTCTTTAAAATGCCAATTATGGGTCTTGAAAAATATTCTTCAGGATTCTATTCTAATTCTAATTTCTTTGGTTCTTATATTTCATTAATTGTTGGTTTATGGGTACCTATTTATTTCTTTAATAAGAAATTTGATATTAAAAGTTATCTTGTTTTATCATTTTTAATAGCTGGTTTATTAAGTTGTGGAACAATGAGTGCTTTAGTAGCTTTAATAGCAATTATTTGTTTAGCAATTATTTATTATTTTATTAAAAGAAAGAATATTCAAGGTAAAACATTTTTAATTAAATTAGTTACATTATTTGTTACGATATGTATAGAATTTTTAGCTTTATCTTATTTTACTGAAAGTTCACTTGTTAAAGATACAGTTGAATTAAAAGATCAAGTAGTCAGTGTTGCTAGTGGTGAAATAGATGATTCTTTTGGTACAGGAAGAATATATATTTGGAAACAAACTTTAAAATATATTCCAAAGTATTTTTGGTATGGAATAGGAATAGATAATTTTATATTTTTAGGTTTTGAATCAGGAACATTTATTTATGATTCACCTTTAGAAGATAATATTATTAATAAAGCACATAATGAATATTTAAATATTTTAGCAACAGGTGGTATTTTTCTATTTGTCGTATATATGGTTATAATTATAACTATATTTGTTAAGGCGAGTAAAGATATTATAAAGACTAAGAAAATAAATAGTTTAAGAGATTCATTCTTCTTTGCTTTTTGTAGTTATTTAGTTCAAGCATTCTTTAATTGTAGAATGGTCTTTGTAGCGCCGTTATTCTTTATGATTATGGGATTACTGGTATCAACAATAGAAAAAGAATAAAATAAGAGCTCTTTAAGAGCTCTTATTTAATTACATTATAAGCTAATTTCCAAGCTAATATTTTTCTTACAGATTCATTAATACGTTTTTCAGATATACGACCTTCTTGGGCAGCTTTTAAAGCACTATCATAATAATCTTTATATTGTTTAGTAATAAGTAAATCATTACCGGCATTAATTGCTAAAGTAGATAATTCATTATTGGTATTATAACTATCTAACGCATCCATTGTTAGATCATCACTGACGATTAAACCAGTATAGTTATAATCATTTTTTAAAATATCAATAACACTTTTAGAAAGAGAAGCGGGATAACTACGATCAACGGTAGCAATAATATTATGAGATATTAAGATAAATGGTGTACCTGCTTCAATACCCATTTGGAAAGGAATTAAATCATTTTCTTTCAAATAAGATAATTCACGATTATCAATTGTTTCTATACGATGCGTATCACCATTAGGACCATATCCAGGGAAGTGCTTTAAACAAGTAGAAAAGTTTAATTCTTGAGCTATATTAGTTACTTTGACAATATAATTACCAGTTTCAGTAGGATTTAAACCAATAGATCTATCATACATAAAGTCTTTAGGATTAGTTGATATATCAGCAACTGGTGCTAAATTTAAATTAAAACCAAGGTCTAATAATAATCTATCTTTCATTTCTTCAATTTCTAATACTTTATCAATACCACCTTCATTATAATAAGCACGTGGTGATAATATTTTAGTATTAATTAATTTAGGATTATAACTTAAACGTGTTACTGTTCCTCCTTCTTCATCAAGAGTCATAATATAATTTATTTTGGCTTTATCTTGTCGATTAGATATCTTAGCTATTACTCGATCTTTACTTAAATTTTTTAAATCACTACTAAATAAAATAAAACCACCAACTGTCTTATAACTATCACTTTCTTTATATGAAGAGAAAGGAATAATAAACATTTGAGCTATTTTTTCTTCTAAAGTTAAAGTATTAAGAATTTGATCAGCTTCATCATAATATTGAGCAAAAAGATCTGGTTTCTTTTCGAGAGGAGCAAACTCTTTTTTGATTGGTGGTAAGAGTGGTGCTTCGTTATTAGTTAATCGGGAATTAGAATCTATATTCGCAATAAAATTATTAAGAGTAATTAAACTAAAAAGTAAAATAAGGATTACTAAAATAGTTGAAAGATAAATAATAATATGTTTTTTCATTTTATGACCTTCTTTATTAATTATTTTAACATATATTAAAAATTTATATTAGGGAAAATTGCAGGATTAATAATTTTTTTGTATAATAAAGCCAATTTAAGTGGTGGTTTTATGGTTAATAATTTTAAAATTAATAAAAAGATAGTAGCTGGGGCTTTAATAGCAGCAATTATTGGAACAGGAATTGGTGGTTATCATATGCATCGTAATCATGAAGTTGCAAGAGTTAAAGGTTATTTAGAAGATTTTTTAACTGAAGATAATTATGTTGATTTATCTAAAGTTAGTGGGGAATATAAGATTAGTGATTTTGATGGAGATACTTTAAGAAAAGTATTAGAAGAAATGAATATAGATTATGTAAGAATTAATGATGCTTTTATTTATGATAAAAATCATGTTTTACCATTTACACATAAAAACGCTGTTAATTATAATAAAGTTGTATGGAATGATGGAACACAAGATATTTATGAAATGTATGAACCAATAAGAGTTCCTAGTAGTAAAGGAGTTACTTATCAAATACCAGAAGGATTTGTCTTAGAAGACGTTGCAGAAATAGCTGAACCAATTAGATATGAAGATTTAGATGATAAAGAAATAAGAGTTTTAAAAAATAATTATGAAGATTCTTATAGTTTAACAATGGAGAAAAAATAAAATGTCATTACAGGGATTAATAAATAAGTTTTTAATTATAACTGGTTATGATAAAGATAAAAGTGTATTAGCGATTATTTTTCACGGAAGTAGAGTTCAAGGTAGTGAAAGACCTAATAGTGATTTAGATGTTATTGTAATAAGTAAAAAAGGTAATAACTATAAAAAAGGATTTGCAATTGATGGAATAAGAGTAGATTGTCATATATATTCAATTAATGATATTTATGATTTGGCTGATATTAAAAAAGAAAGTAATAATATATTTTTAGAGTGTGTATTAAATAAAGGTTTAGTAGTTAAAGATGTTGATGATACAATTGCATTGATAAAAAATTATATTGAAAATATTGAAGTAAAGAAACAAGGGAAAAGATTTATTCCAAGATATGTATTAGAAGATATTAGAGATTTATATAGTAACTTTATAAATAAGAAGGAAGATAATGAATTTTACTATTATAATTTGTTAGAAAAGATAAGAATTGCTTTTAATTATTTATATGGTTGTTCTTATTTAGGAACATCTAAAGTATATGAAGTTTTTAAACGTCCAGCTTATTTTCATGATAAGTATTTAATTAAATTACCAAACCATAACTTTATTGATTTATATTTAAAAGCGATAGAAGCTAAAGAAGAAGAGCGAATAGAACTTATAAAAAAACTAATTAGTTTATTACATATTAAACTTGGGGATATAGAAACATCTAATTATTATGGAAGAAATGTATATTATTCAAAAGATCGAATAGATGATGATATGTTAGTATTACATAATAAACTATTAAAGACAATTGATTTATTATTAATTAAACATCCATATAGTAAGATGATGTATGCTATTTTATTACAGAGTATGTATAGTTATTATTATCAAATATATTATGATATAAATTATCAATTAGAAGAACTATATAATAGAGGAAAAAATGAAAAAGATAATAATAAAAGAATAGAAATAATAAAAGATATATTTGGTATTTTAAGTAAAGATTATTTTATAGATTATGATAATTATTTAATTAGATTATAACTTGTAAATTAAGATATGGTACAATAATAATAGGTGATACTTATGGAAGTGCAACTAGGAGAATATATATTTAATTTAGAAATTGAAAAAAAGAATAATAAAAATGTTTATTTTAGATTTAAAGATAATAATACTTTATATGTTACTTGTAATAGATTTATAAGTACTAAAGAAGTATTAAAGTTAATAAAACAGAATGAAAAATCTTTACTTAAAATGTATAAAAGTTATCAAATAAGAGAAGAAAATAATAAGGGATTTAATTATTTAGGAGAATCTTATACCATTGTTTATGATGAGAGTTTTAAAGAATTAAAGATTGAAGATAATATGGTATATGTAAAAAATGAAAAAGAATTAAATAAATGGTTAAAAAGGGAATGTGAAAGAATATTTCAAGAAAGAATAAAATTAATATTAAATAATTTTAGTAATATACCACCATTTAAGTTAAGAATTAGAAAAATGAAAACAAGATGGGGAGTTAATAATGTAACTAAGAAAATAATAACTTTAAATAGTGAATTAATAAAAAAAGATATTACATTAATTGACTATGTTATTATTCATGAATTATGTCATTTTTATGAAGCTAATCATAGTAAGAAATTTTGGTTAGAAGTTGAAAAGAGATATCCGTATTATAAGTTAGCAAGAAAAAGATTGAGAGTTGAATAAAATGGAAGTAATAAGTTCATTAGATAATAAAAAAATAAAGAATTATAGTAAATTATTACAGAAGAAATATCGTGATATAGATAATTTATTTATTGTCGAAGGAGAACATTTAGTAAAGGAAGCTTATACATCTAATGTATTAGTAGAAGTTATTATGTGTGAAGATTATGAAGTAGATATAGATGTACCTATTACTTATGTAACATATGAAGTTATTAAGAAGTTAAGTAATACATTAAATCCGCAAAGAATAATGGGAATATGTAAAAAAGTAGATAGAAAAGAAATAGGTAATAAAGTATTAATTTTAGATGATATACAAGATCCAGGTAATTTAGGGACAATTATACGTAGTAGTGTCGCATTTAATATAGAGACAATTATTTTATCTAATAATAGTGTTGATGTTTATAATGATAAAGTAATTAGAGCTAGTGAAGGGATGTTTTTTAAGATTAATATTATAAGAGATGATATCGTTAAGATAATAAATGAATTAAAAGATAATGATTATATGATATATGGTACAAAAGTAGATAATGGTGAAGATATAAATAAAATAAGAGCTCCTTTTAAGTACGCATTAGTAATGGGAAATGAAGGAGCTGGAGTAAGTGATAAAGTACTTAGTTTATGTGATAAATACTTATATATTCCAATGAATAGTAATTGTGAGAGTTTAAATGTAGGAGTTGCAACAAGTATTATATTATTTTGTTTAAATAAATAGAGGTGTGATATGGATTATATATTAATAGGTAAAATAGTTAATACTCATGGAATTAAAGGAGAACTTAGAATAAAAAGTAACTTTTTAATGAAAGATAAAGTCTTTAAAAAAGGATTTGCTTTATATATAGGTGAAGGTTATGTTAAAGAGATAATTAATACTTATCGTGTTCATAAAGACTTTGATATGGTTACTTTTGAAGGGTATGATAATATTAATCAAGTTCTTAATTATTTAAAGATGAATGTTTATGTAAAAAAAGATGATATTAAATTAGAAGATAATGAATATATATTAGAAGAATTAGTAGGATATGAGGTTAGAGAAAATGGGGAAGTACTTGGTAAAGTAAAAGATATTGTGTATAATGGTAGTAATATACTTCTATTAGTAGAGGCAATTAAAAATTTTTATATTCCTAATAATCCTAATTTTATAAAAAAAGTTAAAAATGAGGAAAAGATAATAGAAGTAGAAAATGCTAAAGGATTGATATTATGAGAATAGATATCTTAACTTTATTTCCTAATATGTTTGAAGGATTCTTAAATGAATCAATTATTAAAAGGGCAATTGCAAAAGAAAGTGTTATAATAAAGATAGTTGATTTTAGAAAGTATTCGAAACTTTCTAATAATCAAGTTGATGATACACCTTACGGTGGTGGAGGTGGAATGGTTCTAAGAATAGAACCAATATATGATGCTGTAATGGACATAAAAAAAGAAGATAAAGATGCTAAGGTTATATTAATGACACCTGATGGAATACCTTATAAACAAGAGATGGCAGTTAGTTTAAAAGATGAAAAACACTTAGTCTTTATTTGTGGACATTATGAAGGATTTGATGAAAGAATAAGAAGTCTTTGTGATATGGAGATAAGTATTGGGGATTATGTATTAACAGGTGGAGAATTACCAGCAATGGTTATTAGTGATAGTATTATAAGATTATTAGATGGAGTCATTACAGATACTAGTTTAGTAGATGAATCATTTAATGATAAATTACTTGATTATCCAACTTATACAAAACCGCAAGAATTTAGGGGAATGAAAGTTCCAGATATATTACTTAGTGGGGATCATGCAAAAATAAAGGCATGGCGTGAAGAGAAAAGAATAGAAAAAACAAAAGAGCGTCGACCAGATTTAATGTAGTTTAAGAAGGTGATTAAATGGCAAGTTACTTGATTAATAAAAGACATCATGATGAAAGTATACTTTCAATGAATGATGTGGAAGGTTATGTCTTTAAACCTAAAACAAAGAGTGATAGCTATATTAAAGTAAAAGAAGTTAAAATAGTTGATCCGAAAATGATTGATAAAATTTTAACAATGAAATTTGATAAGTTATTTAAACAAGTAGTTGCCATGGCTTTAACCGTTATAAATGATGATGATGCAACAGATGATGATGCTGAAATAGTATTAGATGAAGTTGAACTTGTAAGAGAAATACTACTTAATAGATATCAGAAATTCTTAAACTATGAAAAAGAACAATTATTTTTAAAAAAATTAAGATTAATAGAAAATGAAATGCGTGTTAAACAAGTTAAGATTAAACAAAAAGCATTATATTTAGAACAAATGGAAGAAAAGACGATTGGTCGTAGTAGATAAGAATATTTACAATAGAAATGTAAATAGAAACTTATATTATGTACAATTTATAGCAAATTATGATAAATGTTTTGTCAAAATGATAAAGAAACAAGTAATTTATTGTTAAATAGACAAGATTTTACATAGAATATAAATCTTGATAAATTTGAACAAATAGTGATAAATCCTTGCATATTTATCTTTTTTTTGCTATAATCGTAAGTGCTTCAAGGAAGAAAATCCGCTGAATACTTAGATTTATGATTTTCCGGTAAGTAAATATAGTATGAAAGGATGTTTGAAAATGGCTAATTTAGTAGACAAAATTAATGAGAAGCATGTAAGAAAAGACATTCCTGAATTCCGTGTTGGAGATACTGTAAGAGTAGATGTATGGGTAAAAGAAGGTAAAAAAGAAAGAATCCAAGCTTTTGAAGGCTTAGTAGTTGCTAAAAAAGGTGGAAGCGTTTCTGAAACTTTCTCTGTACGTAAGAAATCTTATGGTATTGGAGTAACAAGAGTTTTCCCAGTTAACTCACCAGCTATTGATAAAATAGTAGTAGTTAAGAAGGGTGTTGTAAGAAGAGCTAAATTAAACTTCTTAAAAGGAATGAGAAAAGAATACAAGGTAAAAGAAAGAAATTAATCTTTCTTTTTCTTTTGGTTAAAATTTAAGGAATTATTTTTTTGGTAAAATAATATAATTTTTATATATATTTTTGATTTTTGACTTATTATATATAATTATTATAAAAAAATTTTAAAAAAATAGCTAAAGTAAATAAAAAAATATTGACAAATTTTCTTCAAAAAAATATTATAGAAATTGTAAAAAAAAGAAAGGAAAGTGGAGAGATTATATATGAAGAAAATATATAATAAAATTAAATGCAAGTATCCATTATTAGCAATTGCTATAACATTGCTCCTTATAGTAGTTGTTAGTTATGGTACTGTAAAATTATTTTCAGTAGCAACTAAAAATGATTTGTTAGCTGTTAATTCAAATTATAATCGTATAGCTGATCCAAATACAATGGATGACTATATAAACGTTTTAAATTTGAAAGAAAATTCACGTAATGCTGGTCGTGTTTGGTCAGATAAGACTGTATTTGCAGCAGGTAGTACATTACAATTAGATTTTGCTACAGATGGTCTTAATACTACTGTTAAAACAGATACAGACTTCTTACATGTCTTTTCAACGATTGGTTCTAGTCAAGTTGTTAATGAAGTAGCAACAAAACCATTAGACGTTGTTTTGTTACTTGATATATCATCTTCTATGACTAATTCTTTGAATACGGATCAACCTGTAGGTTCTCGTGATATGGATCCGAATGATTCATTACATAAAGTAATAAAAGAAGCTAATTTATTAATTTCACAATTAATGGGTGATAGTGAGATTACTGTTCATAAAGATAATCGTGTAGGTGTAGTAGTATATGGTGGTGGAACTCAAGAAGCATTACCATTAAAACACTATGAGTCTTTGAATAGTAATAATACATATATCCAGGTTGGAACAACAAAAGTTGATCGTGCAGGTGATGGTGGTGGATATTTTCCAACAATTGAAACCGTTGCTAAAGCCGATGGCTTTACTAATAAGACAACTCAAACTATGATTGCCGATTCTACTTATCTACAAGGAGCTTTATATCAAGGTATGAAAATGTTGTCTGATTCTACAATTACAAATAAGGAAAATCGAACTCCTGTTTTAATTGTTTTAACTGATGGTGCAACAAATATTGTTAGTGCAACAAAAACAAGCCTTGATGGAAATACATCATATAATTGGTGGGAGCCTTTTAATGGAATAATCAAAACGGATGGTGGTGCTCAATATACTAGTGCCGGTATTAACCCACTTTATGTATCTTGTAATAATAACACAGATAATGCGGATAAAGATGATCAAAATAAAAAACAAGAAGTACAAGCAATTTCAACAAGAAATGTTTCTAATTTATTATTAGCAGGATACTATCAAAAGATTATTAAAGATCATTACAATAATGATATGATTGGTTTCTCAATTGGATATAATGTTGGTGGTGTTGGAAATTATTCAACAGAACAACTTTTGGGTACCTTATATCCAAGTGCATATTTTGATGAAAATAAGCGAGATTTTACTAATAAAAAATATGCTAAAGATGAAATTGATGCGACACGTAAAGCGTTAGAAGAATATTTTAAAGGTACTGATGCTAGTATGCGTTTTCCAAGGGAAGGAACTTATAAATGGTTGAGTAAGGATTATTCTGCAGACTTTACCTTTAAACATCCTAAAGATGAAGAACATGATTTAACGGAATTAGCAGATGTATATTATATAGATAAATATTATACTGCTGAGTCAGATAACATTAGCGATATCTTTGGTGAAATCTTAGAACAAATTACAGGAACTACATTTAGTCCTGTTGGTGGAGAAAATGCTTCAGGTGTGTCTGATTCACTTACATATATGGATCCAATTGGTGAATATATGGAAATAAAAGATAAAAGTATTACTCTAGAAGATGGTCAGAAATATGATTTAGGTTTAAGCTTTTTTGGCAAAATGCATGGTTTAGTTAAAACTGCAATTTATGATTTCCAATGGAACGATACATATATGAAGAACAGAAATAATGGTACAGGTGGACAATTATTTGCTGCCGGATGGTATAAAGGAACACCAGAAGCAACTAATACTTCTTCAGGAAATGATTCTGTAGAATCTGAAACAGTTAAAGCTCTTCCAGAGGGATGTGATAATGCTGCTCAAGCCTGGGAAAAAGGATGGGTTTATCGTATTCCTTGGAGTACTGCCGTTCAATATGTACCAACTCTTAAAGCTGATACATTTGATGATATAACTGATACCCAAAAAAATACCGTTTATACAATTTATCGTTTTGATAAAAATATAACTGATAATATAATAGAAGATACAGATTATAGAAATACTAAACGTCTTAATCCTTGTTATGAAAAGAGTTCTGATGTTACATATCTTCTTAGTGATATTCGTATATGGGTAGAAGATACAGGAAATTATCAAGATACTTCTGATGGTAGTGCGATTGATTTAGGTTTTGATGAAGCGATATATGTTGATATTCCTGTTTCGGCATTACCAATTCAAAAAGCTACAATTACATTAGATGCTGATGGAAATGTTACTAAATATGAAACTAATTTAGATGACAAAACACAATCAACACCTTTTAGATTATTCTATGGAGTAGGTGTTCAAGATAAAATAATGTCAGATGATGGTTTAGATATTGATGCTACTAAATTAAGTCCTGAATATATTCAAAAACATAGTCAGAAATCTAGTAATGGATTAGATAATGAGATTTTCTTCTTATCGAATTATTATAGTAATACACCTTATAAAGGATATATAACAGGAACTCGTGATTCTTATACAAGAGGTGATCCTAACTTCACATTCTCTCCATCAACGGAAAATCGTTATTATGTATTCCAAAAACCTTTAATCTTATATAAGTATGATGGAACTCCAAAGGATAATTATGAAGAAAAGGCTTTAAATGAAGATGAATATAAAAATTTCATAGTTGCTAATAAAAATAAAGAAGTAACTAATGGTACAGATATTAAAAAAGATTCTTATTATTGGATTGTTGGTGAATATTATACAAGTGATAATAAATTAGTTCATCTTGCCGTTACACGTAGTGGTGGTGAGTTTGGCTCAGAGATAGCTGGTACAGATGTTACTTATAGTGATTATCTAGTTTGGTATAATCCAAGTAATGGTGATACCCAAACGTTTACTAGTAATGGAGAACGTCCAGGTGAAAATTACGTTGTAGCTACTAAAGTTGGTGGTTTACGTATTGGTAATATGTTAAATGGTAGAAGACAAAAAAGTAATAATACAACAAGCACAGCTTATAACTATTACATACCAACTGTAAGTGAACAATCAGGTAAGGATAATATCATTATTAATGGTTATTTAGGTAATAATGGTAAGTTAGTAATACCTAATACGACATTAGAAATTACTAAAGAAGTTGAATCAATTTTTGGTAATGATTATAGTAAAGAAGAATTTAATTATGAATTATATATTGCAGGCCGTGTTGGTGACTTTAATGCTGTTAAGATGATTCGTAGTCCTTTTACTGATCGTTGGCAATTAAGAATTGATTCAATAGATGTTATTACAAATAATGTTGGTTTATTACAATTAGTAGAAACTAGTGAAAATGATGAAGATGAAGATGTAGGACATAGTCATTCTTTATATGAAGTAACAATTAGTGGAACTAAATATTATGTTTATGTTGGTGGTGACGGAACTGATGGTCCTTCTACTATTGCTTTAGATGGAATTGAAAGTGAAGAAGATCCTTACTCATTCCGTTTATATGATGCTAGTGATACTAATTATGAAACACTAAAAGGAGTAGGAAGAACTAATTATGTAACTAATCCAGATGATTATACTGATAGTGATAATATTAAGAGTGATAATATTAAGTATGCTGAAGCAACTGATGATAAACCAGCTGGTACGATTGAATTCTGGATTAAAGATGCATATTTAATTCCTACTAGTAAAGTTGATAATCAAGAATGGAGTTTCGATAAATCAGATGGTTATGATAAAATTAAAACACCAATTGTTATATCAACTTTGGATCCATATAAACATGGTAAAGATCAATTAACATCAACTTTTGCAACAAATTCAGCTTTTGGAACAACAAAATTATATTTTGGTTATGGTGAGGATCCAAAAGGAAGCGGAATTTCAAAACCTGATGATATGACTCCTGCTGATTGGGCTTGGTTAATAGATCCTAAAAACAAAAATAAAACTAAATTTACCTTAAAAGATGGTGAAGGAATATTCTTAGCTGGTTTACCAGAATCAACACAATATAGAATTTATGAAATGATAACTCCAGAACAAGCTGCTAATGGATATGATTTCGGTTATATTTATGGAGCAAATGGTAGAGAACAAAAATATAATACTCAAGCTGATGATGGTGTTTATTCACAAGGTAGTAGTGGATATAGTGGTCAAAGAGATCTTCATATTGTTAATACTTATCGTGCTCATTATGATTTAACATTAGATAAAACTGTATTAGGTTCTAATGGTGATAGTGATAAGGAATGGAACTTTAATATTAAGTTAACTCCACCTAAAGATGAAAATGGTGTAGATGAAGAACTTGAAAAAGATTATCAATATTATGGACCTTGTGAAGAAATTGATAATGCTTGTATAGCAAATGGAACAAAAACTGTATCATTTACTAAAAATGAAGATGGTACTTATACAGGAAAAGTTTCATTAAAAGATAATCAAAAAATTAAAATTATTAATATATTATCTAATACTACTTATGAAATAACTGAAGATGAAGCTAACCAAGATGGTTATGAATCATTCTTTAAAGATGGTAAAGATTATTCTAAAGATAGTGAAGGAAAAGCTAGTGGTAAAGGAACATTCGATAGTGATCAACAAGTTGGTATGATAAATGCTAACTGGAAGAGATATGATTTAACTCTTAAAAAGACTGTCTTAGGTTCTGGTGGTAGTAAGACAAGAGACTTTACATTTAAGGTAACTTTAACACCAAAACCTAATAGTAATGTTCATATAGCTGAATCATATAGTTATGATGGTTCTAAATCTGGAGAGATGGAATTTAAAGATAATGAAGATGGTTCATATACTGGTACTATTAAGTTAAAAGATAGTGAATCTGTTACGATTAAGGGTATACCTGAAAATGTTGATTATAAAGTAGTAGAAGTTGAAGCTAATAAAAATGGTTATGTTACAACTATTCCTGATAATGCAGAAGGTACTTTAGATGATGAAAATCAAACTAATCCAACTGTTGAAGTACATTTTATAAATGGTAAATATGAACTTCATGATTTAACAATTGAAAAGGTTGTAAGAGGGGCAGATGGAGATACAACTAAAGATTGGAAATTTAAAGTAACATTAGAGCCAGGAGCAGGTATTATCATAAAAAATAAATATGATTATGAAGGTTCAAGCTTTGTAAAAGGTGTAGTTGCTCCAGAAGATGGTGAAATAGAATTTACTGATAATGGTAATGGAGCTTATACAGCAATTGTTACTTTAAAACATGGTCAAGCTATAACGATTAAGGGTATTCCAGAAAATACTAAATATACGGTTGAAGAAGTAGATGTAAATACTAATGAATATACAGTAAGTGACTCTGGAAATACTGAAGGAACTGTTAATGATCAACATGTAAGATTTACTAATAAGAAGTTAGCGTTAGTTAGTTTATCTGTTTCTAAGGAAGTTAAAGGTGAAAGTGCTAATTTAGATTTAGATTGGGAGTTTGAAATAACTTTAATTCCTGGAGCAGCTGATTTAAATACTAGTTATGAATATGAAAAGAGTATAGTAGGAGTAGATACTAAAGAAAAAGGTACAATTACTTTTACAGAAAATAATGATGGTACTTATACTGGTAAAGTTACTTTGAAACATGGTCAAGTAGTTACTATTCAGGGAATTCCTGAAACAACTAAATATATAGTTAAAGAGTTAGGTGCTAATACTGAAGGTTACTTTACTAGTTCAACAAATAATAAAACAGGTATTTTAGGAAATACAGATACTAAAGTTGATTTTGTCAATGAATTACTTCCAAATAGTTCTTTAACAATTGCTAAAGAAGTATTAGGTAGTGCTGGTGATCCAGATAAAGATTGGACTTTCCAAATTGAGTTAACACCAGTTGATACTGAGTTTACAACTACTTATAATTATGTAGGAAGAACTATTATTGATGGTGTAGATATTCCTAACGATAATACATTAGAGTTTATTGATGATAATGGTGATGGTACTTATACAGCAACTGTTACTTTAATTCATGGTCAAGCTATAACGATATTAGATCTTCCTACTGGTACAAAATTTAAAGTAAGTGAAGTAGAAGCTAATACAGATGGTTATAGAACAAGTACTAATCGAGAAGTAACTGGAACAATTGATGGTGCAACAGTTGCAGATATTATAGTTTATAGTAATATTAAAACTTTTAATTATGATTTACGATTAGGTAAACAAGTCGTTGGTACTTTAGGAGATAAAAATAAAGCTTGGAAGTTTAATATAAGATTAATTCCTGATGAATATGGAGTTATATCTTCATTCTATTATGTTGGTAGTAAGACTGGTACATTAAATTTTGTAAGACAAGATGATGGTAGTTATTTAGCTTCAATATCTTTAAAACATAATGAACATATTACAATTAAAGGTATTCCAGAAAATACGAGATATAGTATTGAAGAAGAGAAAGCTAATCAAGATGGATATGTTACACATGTTTTAGGTAAGGCGACTGATTTCTTAACAGAATCAGGTGTTGTTGAATTTGTTAATACGAAGTTTAATGACTTTAATCTTACAGTTAAAAAGAATGTTAAAGGTAGTCTTGGTGATAAAACAAAAGATTGGAACTTTAGAATTGAATTTGTTAATCCTGAATATGAAGAATTAGAACAACAATATAAATATTCTAAGAAGACAGTTGATGAAGCAGGAAATGTAGTTGAAGAAACAGGATTTATAAGTTTATCATCTGTTGGAGGTAGTTCAAATCGTTATGAAGCATTTATAACATTAAAAGATGGTGAATCATTTGTTATCTTAGGTTTACCTGAAGGTACAAGTTATAGTGTTGTAGAAGCAGAAGCTAACCAAGATGGCTATGAAACAAAAATAACAAATAATAATATTGGTATTTTAGAAAGTAATGAAGTAGTAGAATTTATTAATAGTAAATATTTAAAATATGATTTAACAATTGAAAAGAAAGTTACTGGTATTGGTGATAAAACAAAAGAATGGCATTTTGATATTACATTAACACCAATGGATGGATTATTATTAAATGGTACTTATAATTATGTTGGAAGTAAGACAGGAACTATTACATTTACAAGAAATGCAGATGGTACTTATACAGCTAGAATTACTTTAAGACATGGTGAAAGTATTACTATTCAAGATTTACCAGAATATACTAAATATAGTGTTACTGAAGTAGAAGCTAACCAAGATGGTTATGAAACAACTTCACAAAATGAAAGTGGAGAATTAAATAAAGATGGTATTAAAGTAGTTTATACTAACTTTAAGGAAGAACCTCCAACTGGAGATGTTACTCCTCCACCACATACTGGAGTTGAAGCTACTAATAGTAAAGTAGATTATATTGTAGAAACATTATTATTAATTACTTATCTAATAATATCTATTAAAGTTCTTAAAAGAATCTAATTAGTTAGATTCTTTTTTGATATAAAAATTTAGGCTTTAATATAGTTATTAAAAATGGTAAAATGATAAAGGTGATACTTGTGAAAAAAAGTAAAAAAGAAATAGAAAAAGTGGAGAATGAACAACAAGAAGAAAAAAAAGAAATTTCAAAGTTTGTTAAGTTTTTAAAAGAATTAATTCCTTATGTTGTTATATTATTAGTTGTAGTAATTGTTAGAGTTTATTTTTATACACCAATTGTTGTAAGTGGACCTAGTATGAATCCAACTTTAGATGGTGGGGAAGTAATGATTTTAGATAAAAGAGCTAAAATAAATCGTTTTGATATTGTTGTTGTAGATATTGGAACAGAAGTAATTATTAAAAGAGTTATTGCTTTACCTGGAGAAACTATTCAATGTGAAAATGATAAGGTTTATGTAAATCATCATTTACAAGAAGAAGATTGGAGTAAAGGTACTACTTGTTCAGTTGAAAGTATGGAATTTAAGTATGAATTAGGAGACGATGAATACTTTGTAATGGGTGATAATCGTAGTAATTCAACAGATAGTAGAATAATAGGTCCAGTTAAAAAAGATCAAATAAAAGGTAAAACTCATTTAATTCTTTATCCTTTTAATAAATTTGGTAATGTTAAATAAAAATACATTCATTGTTTTTCAATGAATGTATTTTAGTTTACTTTATCTAATAAAAGAATTGTAACATGATAACCATTAGATGAATTACAAGTATATAAAGCAAGTGAGTAGTCAGTATCAAAAATTATGTTACGACCATCTTCTGTTAATAGTTTATCTTTTGTATTATAACCATTTGTTTTTTCTTTAATAACATATGTATCAATTGTTTTATTAGGATTTTTTATATAAATATAATTACCAATTTTTTCTTTTTTAATAATATCGAAACCTTGACTAGCATGATCTGCAATTATTGATATATTAGGATATTCAATTATTGCACCACTATCTTTGTTATCAACATATTCTTGAGCTTCTTCAGTTGAAGTTGGTTCATATAAGGCAATTGAATATAATGATTCAAAGAAGATACGACCAGAATCACCAAGTTTTTTAGAATCGTTTAAAATACGATTTTCAATACTTATATTATTATCAGTATTAGTTGATTTATTAGTATTAGATGAAGTTTTTGGTTTTGGTTTATTTACTTGTTGATTTTTTAATATTGTAAGATTAGCTTCTTTTTCTAAAGTATTATTTATATTATCTTTAAAAGTTATTTTGATAAGATATGTACCTGGTAAATAGTAATTATTCATTTCTGGTAGTGTATATTCATAAGTTATTTCTGCCGGTAAATTATTAATGCTTTGAATAAAATCAGTTATTTTATAGTTTGTTTTTTCTATAATAGTTAAATTAGTTAATGTTATATCTGTTTGATATAGTTTAGTACTATTATTTGTTTCATTAAATATATTTGGCATACTATCAGAGATTAATTTAGAGTTTTTAACTTCATTTACAATATAACTTTTTTCATGTTGATTATTAATAGTAATATAACATAATAAGATAAAAGAGATTGCACTAAAAAGCAATAATAAACTTGTTTTAAAAAATGGCATAAATTTCTCTTTTTTCATAAAAAACTATCCCCCTTTTAGTTTTTATGAATATTCAGTGTTATTATGTGCTTTTTGGGCAGATAATTAACTGTGACTAATATATTATGTTATTGGCCTTTTTTTGTCAAATTTTACTTATTTCTTGATAAAATTAGGGAATTGTGAATTTAGTAAAAAAAAGTATATTTTAAATGTAATTTGTTTTAACGATTAATGAAAAAATTATGATATAATAAAAAATAGTTATGAACAAAATTATTTGGTGGTGAAGTTAGAAATTATAAACTATAACTTGAAAGAAAGTTAATAAATTTCTAACGAAATAATAGCAGTTCAAAATATTAGAATAAATGTAAATAATATGAATGAAAATAAAACAAACATTAACTATGCGATACGGATTTATGGAAATACCTTAACAAATCTCTATAAATAAAGGAATCTATTGAAAAAAGTTTTTACATTTTTGAAAAAATTATAGATTGGAGATGAGATAATGAAAAAATCAGAAGACCAAAACAATTTATTAATATATAAAAATAAAGATGGTAATATAGTTGTTGATGCCATTTATAAAGATGAAACTCTATGGCTTACCCAAAAAGGAATGGCTAAAGTTTTTGATGTTGGAGTATCGGCAATTTCAAAACATTTGAAAAATATATTTGATGATGAAGAATTAAATGAGAGTATGGTTGTTTCCAAAATGGAAAATACCACTCAACATGGAGCGATTAAAGAAAAAACACAAACAAATGAAGTTAAAATTTATAATCTTGATGCTATAATTGCAGTTGGTTATCGAGTTAATTCTAAAAAAGCAACTGAATTTAGAATATGGGCAACTAAAGTACTTAAAGAATATATGATAAAAGGGTTTGCCTTAAATGATGATATATTTATAAATGCAACGGATAAATTATTAAAATTTAGAGAAAAAAATATTTTGACTCATTCTGGTAAGATAAATCATAAAGAAGCAATAGATAAAGCTGAGAGTGAATATGAAAAATATAGGGTAATTCAAGATCAAAAATATATATCTTCGATGGATGAATTTTACAATAAATATCTAAAAGAAAGTAATAATTATGGTGATTAATATGAATGAAAATAAAACAAACATCAACCATTATCCTGGTCATATGGCAAAAACTAAGAGGTTACTTAAAGAGAAATATGACTTAATAGATATTGTTTATGAAGTAATAGATGCCAGGTGTCCTTTATCTTCTAAAATAAAGGATATTGATGAATTATTAAAAGATAAACCAAGAATACTTATTATGAGTAAGAAGGATTTATGTGATTTAAAGGTTACTAATAAGTGGGTTAAGTATTATGAAGATAAAGGTTATTATGTTATTTTAACTAATTTAAATGAAAATAATAGTGTTCAAAGTATTATAGATATTTCACAGAAGATTACGGAAAAGATTCAAGAAAAAAGAGAAAGTAAAGGGTTGAATAGAAAAGAAATTAGAGCTTTGGTAGTAGGAATACCAAATGTTGGTAAATCTACTTTAATTAATAGAATGGTAGGAAGAAAAGTAGCTATTACGGGTAATACGCCAGGAGTAACAAAGAGTTTAGCGTGGTTAAAGACTAATAGTAATATATTATTACTTGATAGTCCTGGTATTTTATGGCCAAAGTTAGATAATGAAGAAGTAGCTTTAAATTTAGCAAGTATTGCGGCGATACCAAGAGATGTATTACCAGTAGATAAAGTAGCTATTCATATTTTAAATAAGCTTGATAAGTATTATAATGATATTTTAAGGGATAGATATAATTTAGAAAGTGTAGATAATGATGATTTAGTTAGTGTTTATGAACATATTGGTAGGAAGATAGGAGCGATTATATCTGGGGGAGAAGTAGATTATGATCGTGTTAGTAAAGCTATTTTAGATGATGTTAAAAATGAACGAATTAAGAATGTTACTTTTGATAGGATTGATTAGAGATGAATGATGCATTTAAAGAGTTATTTAATTCTAAATTAAAATTAAAAGAGTTAGATGTAGGACTACAAAAAGAATTTTTACAAGCTATATCTAAGTATTTAGATCATGGACGTAAGGATGAAATTAATGGTCGAACTTTAGGATTTGTATTAAAACAATTAGATAGTTTAACGACTTTTTTAGATAGTGTAGGATATAATAATGAAGAGATGGTAAGAATTATTACTAATTTACCAACAATTCTTAATACAGTTGATGACTTATATAATAAGTATTTGTTATTAGGTGTTTTAGAGAATTATCAAAAAAATGATTTACGTCGTGAAAAATTACTTAACAAAACTAAAGATTTTATGGTAGGATTTAATAAGATATATGCAAGATATAAGTTAGTGTGTGAATCAGGTTATGAGAGATTAAGTTGGAATGTACTGGTTCATGCTTCTGATCGAGAATTTTGTAGTATTTTTGTAAGGGGAACGTATAAGAAACATTATCAGATGTTTTCTAATCCAACGGAAGTAATGAAGTGGTTAGAGAGTGTAGATTCAAGTGAATTTGATATTGAATCAGCTAAAAATTGGGAAGTTAACAAGGAGTTAGTCGGCAGATATGAAAAAAGAAGTAAAGGAATTAGTTGATTTATTAAAATATGAAAAAGAATTGTATGATAAAGGAATTACATTAATTGCTGGAGTTGATGAAGCTGGACGAGGGCCTTTAGTAGGACCGGTTGTAGCGGGTGCTGTTATTTTACCTAAAAATTATGAGTTAGAGGGTTTAATTGATAGTAAACAACTGACAGAGAAAAAAAGAGAAAAGTATTATGATATAATTATGCATGATGCAATAGCTGTTGGAGTAGGAGTTGTCGATGCTAAAAAGATAGATGAAATAAATATTTTAGAAGCAAGTAGATTGGCAATGAAACTAGCTATTGAAGATTTAAAAGTTAAACCAGAATATGTCTTAAGTGATGCGATGAAACTTAATAATATAGATATACCGTATACGGATATAGTTCATGGGGATGCGTTATCTTTGTCGATTGCAGCAGGGAGTGTAATTGCTAAAGTTACGAGGGATAGAATGATGTATGAATTAGATAAAAAGTATCCTGAGTATGGTTTTGCGAAACATAAGGGATATCCAACGAAATTACATTTAGAAAATATCAAAAAATATGGATTATTAGAAAATTATAGGTTTACATATAAGCCAGTTAGTGATTTAATTAAAGAGGTAAAGGGAGTTGTAAGAAAATGAGAATATTTTATAATAATGTATTTAAAAATTATTTTTTATTAACGATTACGTTATTGGCTGAAGAGATTATTTTTAGAACAGTTACTAAGTTAACAATATTTGATTGGACATTACTTAGAACTTTTATTGGAATAAATATTATTGCATTAATATGTGCTGCTTTATTTTCATTCTTTGGAAGAATAGGAAGTAATATTTTAAGTGTAATAGCGGCATTAGCTCTTTCAATATATTCAGTAGCTCAAGCAGGATTTAAGAATTTTATTGGAGTATTTATGTCATTTGGTACTTCATCTCAGGTTGGAGCTGTTAAGGAGTATATTGGAGATTATCTTAATAGTTTTCATTGGACTTATTGGTTAATTTTAATACCTGCGGGAGTACTAATATTATTCTATATTTTATTTGATCATCGTATTAAGGTATTAGAAAGAAACGATGCAATTGATTTTTCTGATAAGTTTGATTCAGAAGAAAGAAAGCAATTAAATGATAAAGCATTTGCTAAAAAGAAAAGAAAAAGAATGATAAATAGTAAAATAAATGCGATAGTTGTAGCTGTTTTATTTGGCGTAGCTTATTACTTTTCTTTAACAGTAGCATTTATGCAAAATCCTTTACAAATAGAACCAACAAGACAATTATTTACTCATCCTGATATTCCAGATATAGCAATGAGTCAATTTGGTCCTAGTATGTATTTATTTGTTGATGTTAAGTCACTTTTATTACCTAGTCAAGAAATGGAAGAAAGTACTTATGATAAAGGGTATGTAAAGAAAGAACAAGTTATTAGTGATTATACAAGAAAAATTGATGATACTTTATGGGAACAAGTAGCTAATAATGAAACAAAAGCTAATTATAAAAGATTAAATAATTATTTTTTAAGTCAAGAAATTACTGATAAAAATGATTATACTGGTATTTTTAAAGATAAGAATTTAATTGTTATTATGATGGAATCAACTAATACAATAGTTTTAGATGAAAGATATTTCCCTAATATGCATAAGTTATATACTGAAGGATGGGCTTGGACAAATAATTATAGTCCACGTAATTCATGTTCTACAGGTAATAATGAAATGAGTGGTATGGTTTCATTATTTACAATAAATAATAGTTGTACAGCTAATAATTATCGTAAGAATGTCTATCCAGAAGCAATCTTTAATTTATTTAATAATGCTGATTATACAACAACAAGTTATCATAACTATACAGAACAATATTATTATAGATCAACTATTCATAAGAATATGGGTAGTAGTCATTTCTATGGAGTTGAAGAACTTGGTATACCATATTCTAATGCTTATAAAGAATGGCCAAGTGATGTTGAATTAGTAGAAAAGATGTTAGAAAAGACTGAAGATCAAGATAGATTTATGGTATGGATGACTTCTGTTACAGCTCATCAACCATATACTATGAGTAGTGAATATGGTGATAAACACCTTGACTTATTTAAAGATACTGGTTATGATATTTCACTTAAGAGGTATATGTCTAAGTTAAAAGAATTTGATAATGCAATTGGTGCTTTACTTGATGGCTTAGAAAAACAAGGTAAATTAAATGATACGGTTATTGTATTATATGGTGATCATTATCCATATGGATTAAATAATAAAGTATTAAATTCATATTTTGATTATGATGTAACAAAACAATATGAAGTAGATAGAATACCATTTATTATTTATAATCCAGAGATTCAAGCTCAACAATTTGATGAATATACAAGTTATCTTAATATAACACCAACAGTAGCAAATTTATTTGATTTAGATTATGATCCTAGATTGTATGCAGGTTATGATTTATTATCTAGTACTTATCCTGATCGTGTTGTATTTGCTAATGGTTCTTGGAAAGATAAAAAAGCATTCTATAATGCTTCAACAGGAAAAATTACTTATGAAAGAGATGACGATACTTATACTGTTGATGAATTAAAAGAAATAAATAAAACAATTAGTGAAAAGATTTCAATGTCTAATTTAGCAATTAAAGTTAATTATTTTGACTATTTAGAAAAAGCTAAAGAAAAATATAGAGTAGAGACAGCTAAACCAGAAGAAAATACTAATAGTGAGGAAAAGACTGAATAGTTTATTTAATTGATATCATAAAGAAAGGAAACATAATATGAAGAAATTAGTTATAGTGGAATCTCCAAGTAAAAGTAAAACAATTGAAAAATATTTAGGAACTGATTATAAGGTAGTTGCTAGTATGGGACATATTAGAGATTTAGCTACAACTGGTAAATTTGGATTAGGTGTGGATGTTGAAAATGATTTTAAACCTTCATATATTCCAATGAAGGGTAAAAATAAAGTCATTAGTGAGTTAAAAAAATTAAGTAAAGAGTCTGAACACGTTTATTTAGCTACCGACCCTGACCGTGAAGGGGAAGCTATTAGTTGGCATTTGAAAGAAGCTTTAGGGTTAAAAAAAGATTATGAAAGAGTTACTTTTAATGAAATAACCAAAGATGTTATTTTAGAGGCTTTTAATAATCCTCGTGATATTGATATAGACTTAGTTAAGAGTCAAGAAACAAGAAGAATTTTAGATCGTATCATTGGTTTTAGATTGTCTAAATTAATGCAATCTAAAACCGGTGGTAAGAGTGCTGGTCGTGTTCAAAGTGTAGCGTTAAAATTAATTGTTGATCGTGAACGTGAGATTGAAGCCTTTATTCCAGAAGAATATTGGACGATTACGGCTTTATTTGACAAGATGGAAGCGCTAGCTGAGAAATATAAAGGCAAAAAATTAGAGATTAAAACAGAAGAAGAAACTCAACATATAATTGATTCTTTAGATGAGTTATTTGAAATTACTAATATTGATTGTAAAGAAAAAGCTAAGAAAGGGGTAATGCCTTTTAAAACTAGTACTTTACAACAAACTGCTGTTAATAAACTTAATTTTGCTAGTAGTAAAACAATGCGTATAGCACAAAAGTTATATGAAGGTGTGGATATAGGTAGTGAGACTGTAGGTTTAATTACTTATATGCGTACAGATAGTGAAAGATTAAGTCCAGTGTTTATAAATGAAACGTTTAAATATATAAAAGAGACATATGGTGATAATTATGTAGGACATGTTAAAGTACCGAAAAAGAATGAAAATATGCAAGATGCGCATGAAGGTATAAGAGTAACAAGTGCTTATCGTACACCAGAAAGTATTAAAAAGTATTTATCTAATGATGAATATAAATTATATAGTTTAATATATGCACGTAGTTTAGCTTGTTTAATGGCTGATGCTAAAGTTAAAGCAACGTCAGTTACTTTAATGAATAATGAATATGAATTTAAAGCTAATGGTAGTATTTTAGTCTTTGATGGATATTTAAAGGTTTATGGTAATTATGAATCATCTGAAGATGTTGTATTACCTAATTTAGAAGGTATTAAGACATTAAAAGCTGATGATGTAGTAAAAGAACAACATTTTACTAAACCAGCTCCTAGATATACTGAAAGTTCTTTAATTAAAGAATTAGAAAAACTAGGTATTGGAAGACCTTCAACTTATGCGACGATTATGGAAACAATAAAAGCGCGTGATTATGTAACTATTGAAGATAAGAAATTTGTTCCAACACCAATTGGAATTGAAACAACTGATAAGTTACAAGAAGGTTTTAGTGATATTATTAATGTTGAATATACAGCTAATATGGAAAATGAATTAGATGAGATAGCTGAAGCTAAGATTAATAATGTTCAAGTATTAAAAGATTTTTACAATAAATTTGAACCTTTAGTTGAGGATGCATTTAAGCATATGGAAAAGAAAGAAGCAACACCAACAGGTGAAACTTGTCCAGAGTGTGGTAATCCATTAGTAGTAAGAAATGGACGTTATGGAGAGTTTATTGCATGTTCTAATTATCCAGAATGTAAATATATTAAAAAAGAAGAAGTAGAAGTTAAGGAAGTAGGTACTTGTCCTAATTGTGGGGGAAAAATAGTTGAAAAGAAAAGCCGTAAAGGTAAAGTATTCTATGGATGTAATAATTATCCAAAATGTAAGACAGCTTATTGGTATATACCAATAAATAGAATGTGTCCAGAATGTAATAATATGTTACTTGATAAAGGTAAAAAGATTATTTGTAGTAATTGTGAATATGAAGAGGATAAATAAAATTATCCTCTTTTTTTGTCTAGTAAGTGTTAGGTAAAGGTTTATTTATTGAAATTTATTTGGGGGTATTTTATACTTAAATTAATAATAGGGTGAAATGATATGGAAAAAGTAAAAGAGGTATTTAATACTATTATTAATAAAATTAAACAATTTTATTTAGAAAATATTAAAGATTCTAAACTAGCTGAATTTATTTTCTATAGTTTTCTTTTTGTTATGGTTATATTATCTTTAATAAGTATTTGTGTTGCCATATCATTTAATAATCGTAAAAGTGTGGTAATGTTTAGACCACAAGATGAAGAAGAAGTAAAAGAAATTGGAACAGGTAGTTTTCTAGATCAAGATGATGATCAAGATAATCAAGTACAAGATGATAGTGATAATACTTCAGAAAATAATAATACGGAAGATAATAATACTTTAAATAATAATACACAAGACGATCAAAATAATAGTAATAATTCAAGCAATAATAATAGTCAAACAAATACTAGTGATAAGAATAGTTCAACTAGTAAAGATAAGAATAGTAATAGTTCAAGTAGTAAAGATAAAAATAGTAGTAGTTCAAATAATAGTGATAAATCTAGTAATAGTAGTAATAATAATTCTAGTAGTGGTTCTAATAATAACAATAATAATGATAATAAAGATAAGGGTTCATCAGGAAGTAGTAGTGGATCATCTGGTAATAAAGATCCTGAACCAGATAATGCACCAAAAGAAGTTAAAACTATTAGTTGTACTTCATCTACTAAAAAAATCTTTAAAGGGAATGATAAAGAATATCAAACTAGAGTTGTTGAACAAATAACGGCACGTTTTGATGCTTCAACAAATGTTTTTTATCAAGCTGATGTTTCAATTGCTTTTTACTATTCTAATTCAACTGTTGATGATTTAGAACTACTTCAAAGTTTATATGAAAAACATTTTGCTATATATGCCGGTTACTTTGGAATAAAAGATTATAAATCAGTATATACAAAACCAACAGAAGCTTATATTAATTTAAAGAATTTAAATTATCAAACTTATTATAAAGGATATGGTAAAGAAACTGCGACATATGATTCTTTTAAATATACTTTTGAAACTGGTGGATATTACTGTCAAGTATAAAAAAGATTAGATAATCTTTTTTTTATGGGGTTTTTTATGATATAATCCTTTTTAGGTGATATTTATGGGTCAAGGGAATATTCGTAATTTTTCTATTATTGCTCATATTGATCATGGTAAGAGTACTTTAGCTGATCGTATTTTAGAGATTACAGGTGGAGTAGATAAACATGATATGAAAGATCAAATACTTGATAGTATGGATTTAGAAAGAGAAAGAGGTATTACTATTAAGTTAAATGCGGTTCAACTTAAATATAAGTATAATAATGAAGAATATATTTTACATTTAATAGATACACCAGGACATGTCGATTTTAGTTATGAGGTATCAAGAAGTTTAGCAGCTTGTGAGGGAGCTATTTTAGTAGTTGATGCTGCTCAAGGTATTGAAGCACAAACGTTAGCTAATTTGTATTTGGCGATGAATGATGATTTAGTAATAATACCAGTTATTAATAAGATAGATTTACCTAATGCTGATGTACCTAAGGTATTAAAGGAGTTAAAGGATGTATTAGGTTTTAAGGAAGATGAAGTATTACTTTGTAGTGGTAAGACTGGTGAAGGTGTAGAAGACTTAATTAAAGCTATTATAGAACGAATTCCAGCACCAATAATTAATAATAATGCTCCAACAAGGGCTTTGGTGTTTGATAGTCATTTTGACCCTTATCGAGGAGTTATTGCCTTAGTAAGAGTATTTGATGGTAAGATAACTAATAAAGATACAATGAAGATGTTAGCAACTAAGGATAGTTATGATGTTGTAGAATTAGGTGTTAATCATCCGAAGGAAGAAATAAAAAGTGAATTAGTATCTGGTGAAGTTGGATGGATAAGTGGTTCAATTAAAGATATTAGAAGTGTTAGAGTTGGTGATACATTAACGGTATTAAGTAATGAAGCAATAGAACCATTACCTGGTTATCAACCAATGAAACCAATGGTATATAGTGGAATATTCCCAGTAGAACCTAATAAGTTTCCTCAGTTACGTGAAGCTTTAGAAAAGTTACAATTAAATGATGCTTCATTAACTTTTGAACCTGAAACTAGTGAAGCTTTAGGTTTTGGTTTTAGAACTGGTTTTTTAGGACTTTTGCATATGGATATTATTATGACAAGATTAGAAAGAGAATTTGATTTAGATGTAATAGCAACTAGTCCTTCAGTTATATATGAAGTAGATTTAACTAATGGAGAGACGATATTAATTGATAGTCCAACTAAGATGCCTGAACGTGGAGTTATTAAGGAGATAAGAGAACCTTATATTAAAACGAATATATTTGTTCCTAGTGATTATATAGGTCCAATTATGGAGTTATGTCAGGATAAAAGAGGTATATATAAGAGTATGGATTATATTGATCCAACAAGAGTTAATATTCATTATGAAATACCTTTAGCTGAAATAGTTTATGATTTTTTTGATAAACTTAAGAGTATGACAAAGGGTTATGCATCTTTCGATTATGAGTTATGTGGATATAAAGAATCTGATTTAGTTAAAATGGATATTTTAATTAATGGAGAGATTGTTGATGCATTAAGTGTTATAGTTCATAAAGATCAAGCTTATAATAGGGGTAAAAAGGTAGTAGAAAGTTTAAGAGAGATAATACCTCGTCAGTTATTTCAAGTTCCTTTACAAGCTAGTGTAGGTAGTAAGATTATTGCTCGTGAAAATATAAGTGCAATGCGAAAGAATGTCTTAGCTAAATGTTATGGTGGCGATGTTTCACGTAAGAAGAAATTATTAGAAAAACAAAAAGAAGGTAAAAAGAGAATGAAAATGGTGGGAAAAGTTGAAGTACCACAAGAAGCTTTCTTAGCGGTTTTAAAGTCAGAAAAGTAAGTATTTACTTGCTTTTTTATTTGGTTATGTTTACAATAGAAACTACATGAAAAAGAGGTATTGAAATGATTGATATTACGACAAATCAAGAAGATAAAGATAAGTTTATTTTGGGTGTTGCATTAAAAGATAATGAGAATAAATATGTTATTAAGTATGCTTCTGGTAGAAGTGAAGATTGTGATTTTACAGTAAGTAGTTTAAATCAAGTACTTAGTCTTATGGAAGAACAATACTTAGAATATCGTGATGATTATATTAAAAAAATTTTAAAAGAAAATAAAACAGCAACAATAAAGCAATTAATTGAAGCAATAATGGCTATTTTAGGAATTTATTTATCAGCTTCAATGCCTTTACCTAATCTTTTAAAAATATTAATTATTTGTGTTTTATTAGTTAGTTCTATATATTATCAAAAAGAACAAAATGAAAAGATAGATTATAATCGTTATGCTGCTGGAGTTATTTTAAGTGCTGATGAATTTTTAAAGATGAAAGATAATTTTAAAATAAGAATAGTAGATCCAAATACAGGATTAGAAGAAGATTGGTATTTACTTACTTTATCAGATATACAAGCAATAATAGAACCTAAATTAGTAGGTAAAATAGCTATGAGTATAACACCAGATATGAAAGAGGAAGAAGAATATAATACAACGGAAATATTACAAAGAAGAATGAAATTGAGATGATACGATGATTGACTTTGCAAAGAATGAAGATGAAGAAAAGAATTTTATTGTAGATATAGAAACGACTACTGATGAGATGATTATTAGGTATGCTGATGGTCATAAAGTAAGAGAAAAGTTTAGCTATCATAATTTAAATGTATATCGTTTACATATGGAAGAACAAGCAAAAAACAATATGGATTATGCATATGATATTGTAGCTAAAGATAGTTTTATGGTTTATGCTAAGAGAATACTAGCAATTATTGGGGGAATAATTGGTGGAATAGTTATTTATAATGTTGATATTCATATTATTATGAAAATAGTTTTAGCTTTAATTCTTATATTTAGTGAAGGATTATATTATTTATATAATGAATTATATTTAAGCGTTTTAAGTACTGATTTAGGGGAAATATTAGCTACTGATTATTATTTAAAGAATATAGATAAATTTAAGTATTATGATGGTAAAATGGGTGAATATGGATATATTGTACCTATTGAAGATATTGAAAAACATAGTTTAACACAAGAACAGTTAGAAGAAATATCAGATTTAGTAAGTACGTTTAGAAAAGAAGGAATTCCCAATAACGATATTTCACTAACTTATAAGAACCCTAGTAATTAATCTGTGATATAATAATATTGGGTGAAGTTATGAATAAAAGAGAAGTATTTAAACAAGAATTAAGTTATATAGTTGATGATGAAATAAGAGAATCTTTAGGAATAATGATTGATAAGATTCCTGATTATTTTTTTAAAATACCTGCCTCTTCAACCGGCAAATACCATCCAGAGTATACTCAAGGCGAAGGTGGTTTAGTAAGACATACTAAATCAGCTGTTAGAATGGCTTATGAATTGTTTGGAATATATAAATTTCCACAAAGAACTAAAGATTTAATTATTATGGCTTTAGTTTTACATGATAGTGTGAAAAAGGGTGAAGAGGAAACACAATATACTTTGTTTGATCATCCATTAGTAGCTTGTGAATTTGTAAAAAAATATAAAAATGAATTAATGTTAAATAATGATGATATTAATTTTGTTTGCGATTGTATAAGTAGTCATATGGGTAAGTTTAATACAAGTAATTATAGTGATGTAATATTACCAATACCTAAAACACCAGAACAAAAATTTGTTCATATGTGTGATTACTTAGCTTCACGTAAAGTAATTAATATTAAATTTGATGAAAATAATAATATAGTAGATGAATAATCTACTTTTTTTATACTTGTTTTTTGTTACCAAAGATAAAATACTTCATACACTATATTAGTGTAAGGAGATAAGTATGAGTGTTTTAATAGGAATAATAATACCATTTATAGGAACGAGTTTAGGGGCATTAATGGTTTATTTTGTGAAGAATAGAATATCAAGAAGGTTAGAGATAGTTATTTTAGGTTTTGCTGCAGGAGTAATGATGGCAGCTTCAATATGGTCTTTAATAATACCAGCAATTGAAATGAGTAGGGGGATTAGTTGGTTACCAGCTAGTATTGGTTTAACTATTGGAATATTATTTTTCTTTTTAATTGATTATTTACTTAATAAAAAGAAAATTAAGTTTGGAGAGAATGTAGATAAGATGATGCTTGCTATTACACTACATAATATTCCAGAAGGATGTGCAGTAGGTATAATATTTGCTAGTTATATGTTATATCATAATGTAACATTAACAGCTTGTTATGCATTATCTTTGGGTATAGCTATTCAAAATATACCAGAAGGTTTAATCGTATCATTACCTTTAAAAAATAAGGGAATGAGTAAAACAAAGGCTTTTGGTTATGGAATAATATCAGCTATATTTGAACTTATGGGTGCAGTTGTTACTTTAATATTTTCAAGTGTAGTTAGTGTTATATTACCATATTTACTTGCTTTTGCTGCTGGAGCAATGATTTATGTTATCGTTGTAGAGTTAATACCAGAATCAACAGAAGAAAATAAAGTAAATACCTTAGGTTTTTTACTAGGTTTTATGATTATGATGATTTTAGATGTTGCATTAGGTTAATATGTGATATAATTAAAAAGCACTAAAGGAGAGATACTATGGATATGGAGCGATTTGTCGAAGCTAAAAGAGCAAGTATATTAGGAATTATTGGTAATGTATTTCTTTTTATTATAAAGATAGTAGTTGGATTTATATCTTCTAGTCAAGCCATGCTTGCTGATGCTTTTAATAGTGCATCTGATATATTAAGTTCAATTATGACTTATATAGGTTCTAAAATAGCTAGTAAAGGGGCAGATGAAGACCATAACTTAGGACATGGTAAAGCTGAATATATATATTCAATGCTTATTAGTGTAACAATGATTGTTTTAGGAATAAAAATATTATGGGATTCAGTAATAGCTTTATTTATCCAAAGTAATTATGAATTTACTATTTGGTTAGTAGTAGTTTGTATAGTAACGATTATAGTTAAATTATTATTATATTTTTATACAAGAAAGATTAGTAAGAAGTATAATAATTTATTAGTAGAAGCGAATAGTAAAGATCATCGTAATGATGTATTTTTAACTTCTTTTAACTTATTATCAGCTTTATTTTCATTAGGTGGAATATATATAGTTGATAGTATTGTAGGTATTATAATTTCTTTATGGATTGTTTATACAGGAATAAAGATTTTTATTGGAAGTTATGATGTATTAATGGATAAGACAATATCTAGTAATACAAAAGATAAGGTATTAGATATTATTAAAGAACATAAGGAAATCGTTAAGATTAATCATTTTAATGCAACACCAGTTGGTTATTTATACCAAGTTAGTTTTTCAATATTTGTAGATGGTAATTTATCGACTTTTGCTAGTCATAAGATAGCTAATGATTTGGAAAAAGAAATTGATGAAAAAGTACCAGAGATTTATTTAACGGTTATTCATGTTAATCCGATTGATAAAAGTAAAGATTCTAGTAAATAGAATCTTTTTTGTGATAAAATAAAGATGGAGGTATAAGAATGAAATTATTTAAATGTATGAAGTGTGGAACACTTATTGAAATGTTAGAAGAGAATTGTACTGTTATGTGTTGTGGAGAAGCAATGCAAGAATTAAAAGCTAATAGTACAGACGCAGCAGTAGAAAAACATGTACCTGTATGTGAAGTAGAGGGAGATTTAGTAAAAGTAACAGTTGGTGAGGTTGCTCATCCAATGGAAGATGATCACTATATTCAATTTATTATTGCTGAATACAAAGATTCAGTAGTTAGATTTAATCTTAAACCAGGTGAAGCTGCTGAAGCTACTTTTGATTATGAAAAAGGTATGACTATTTACGAATATTGTAATAAACATGGACTTTGGAAGAAAGAACTATAAAAATGGTTTTTAATAAAAATATTCCAGAATTAGCGGTTACTAATTTAGATAATTCAATAAAGTTTTATAAAACTTGTGGTTTTAAAATAGAGTATGAAAGAAAAGAAGACTTATTTGTTTTTCTATCATTAGGTGAAATTCAATTTATGCTACAAGAAATAACAGCGGATGATAAATGGCAAGTTGGTAAGTTAGAGTATCCATTTGGTAGAGGAATTAATTTTCAGTTAGAAGTTAATAATGTTTCAAAGATATATAATGATTTAATAAAAGCGGGGTATCAAGTACAATATCCAATTGAAGAAAATTGGTATCGTGAAGGAGATAAGTTATTAGGAAATAAGGAATTCTTAGTAATGGATCCGGATGGATATTTACTCAGATTTGCGCAAGATATCGGTTATAAAGATGAATAGTAGAGCGATAAAGATAATTGATGATAAATTAGATAGTTTAAAACATTCAAAGTTTAGAAGTAGTTTTCATTTACGTAAGAGAGAACTTAATTATTTGAAAGATAAAGGGTATGAAGTTATTGAAAGTCATGCTAGAGATTTTATAAAAAACAAGTTAGCTCCTGCTGAACCATTAAATGATGGGAGTCAAACACCAATGAAAAATCATCCAGTTTTTATTGCTCAACATGCAACTGCAACTTGTTGTCGTGGTTGTTTAGAAAAATGGCATCATATTCCTAAACATAGAGAATTAACTGATAATGAACAGAATTATATAGTAGCTTTAATTATGGAATGGATTAAAAGAGAAAATAAAAAAAATGTTAATTAGTTTTAACATTTTTTTAATTGTATTCATCTTCGATATTACCAACAATTTCTTCTATAGCATCTTCCATTGTTAAAATACCAATAAATTCGTTATTATCCGTAATGATAGAAATTGTTTCGTGGTTTTCTTGCATTAAACGAAATATATCATCTATCTTTTCATTTTTATCAAAAAATAAAGTTTTATGGATAATATCTTTTAATTTAAGAACTTTATTACTTTGTTGAAGATAAATAAAATCTTTAATATTGATATAACCTAAGACTTTATCATCTTTTAAAACTGGATAACGCGTAAATAGTTTCTTTTTTATTTTTTTAATAATTTCTTCTTTAGAATCATTGATGTCTAAACAGGTAATTTCACTACGAGGAGTCATAATCTTTGAAGCTCTTTTATCATTAAATTTAAAAATATTTAAAATATATTCTTTTTCTTTTTCTTCCACGATTCCTTCTTTACTACCTGTAATTATCATGTGTTTGATATCTTTTTCAGTTAAGGAGTTATCATGTTCTTTAATATGAAATATTTTACAGATAAGATCAGTTGAAACCGTAAGGAGAATAATTAAAGGGTAGAATATTTGCGAAATAAAAGAAATAATATCAATCGTTAAATTAGCTATTTTAAGAGGATTTGAACGAGCAATTTTTTTAGGAACTAATTCACCAAAGACTAATGTTATGTAAGAGAGAATTAAAGTTATAATAACCATTAATACATTTTCAGTAAAATTAATACTGATAAAATAAAGGCCATATTCTTCAATAAGAATATCAGTAAATGTTTCAGAAGCAAAAGCACTAGCTAGAAAGCCAGCTAAAGTAATACCAATTTGAATAGTTGATAAAAATTTACTTTCTTCATTTAACATTTTAAGTATTTTTTTAGACTTCTTATCTTTTTTATGACTAATAGTATATTTATCTAACGATAGATAAGCTATTTCACTAGCTGATAAAAGACCATTTATAAAGATAAGAATGGCTAGAAAAAAGAATCTAATTAACATACAATCACCATTAATAGTATAGCATAATTATTAAATAAAATTATGATATAATTATAAATGGAGTGATAATATGGATTTAAAAGATACTTTTAGATATCTAGTTGGAGCTTACTACGGTGTAAGTGAAATGGATAATTATGAATTAAAAGAATATGTATTAAAAGATATCGAAGAATATATAAAAGAGTTTATAAAAGATAATCCAATCAAAGATTTTGATTATCGTAAGGAAGCAGATTTAGTTAATGAAGAAAGAAGTGTTAAAACTAAATTACAAGATAGTTTAATTGTTTTACCTAAAGTTAATGCTTCGATGGAACTTATTTTATTAGTAAAAGCGAAAATAAAAGAATTAAGGGAAGAAGAAATAAATTTAAATTAATTTAAATTTAAATTAATCTATTGACAACTAAATAAAATGGTGTTATAGTAATATTACTTGATAGTAAAGTAGACATTAAAGTTATTTTTTCTCTTTTTACTATTTAGATTTTTAATCTATAATAGTCGATATTATTTTTATAATAATATCCGATAACAGTTATTTGTTATCCATAACATTCTGAAATATGTTTGTTATTAACTTATTTTTTTAAAATAAGTTCAAAAGAGAAAAATAGCTTGTCTATGAATCGCTGAACTATCAAGTTGTACGTACGTTGGTGGATCTTAGATCAGTGAGTATCATCAAAATTATTCTGTCAAATGGTTTTAGTGATATTTTCCACCAGGGATATAGCGTTGACAGATGCTATATCTTTTTTTTGTGCTTAAAATTTGCTATACTTAGAGTAGTGGAGGTGGACGATGATAAATAAAGTTAACTATTTTATTGGATTTTGTAGTTATATTATGGCAATTATCTTAGTTATTTATTATTTGATTTTAGAGTTTTCAATCATAACTCTTACATCACCTCTTGATCGAATTAAAATTGTTATATTAACGGTTTTATTAATGTATATAGGTTTAACTTTTTTAAAGAAAACGGGCAATGAGATTTTTAATAAGTTACCTAAATATAATCTTATAATATGGTTTGTTTTATATTTAATAATGATTTTAAATTTAACATTATTTGATAAGTATTTTGGAAGAACTTCAGTAGTTAATAGTATTACAGATATCTTAGATTATCAAAGAATGAAAAATGATTTTGATTCTTTTGCTAATACCATTCCTTTTAGAACGATTAATAATTTTTATATCGGTTATCAAAATGGGAATGTTGGATTAGAATATTTTTTACGTAATATAGTAGGCAATTTAATTGCTTTTACCCCATTAGCTTTTTTCATACCAAGGCTTTTTAAATTTATTAATAAATGGTATAAATTCTTTATTATTGCAAGTATTTTTATATTAGGAATTGAATTTTGTCAGTTTTTAATGAATAGTGGGGCTTTTGATATCGATGATTATCTTTTAAATATAAGTGGAACTATGGTATTATATATATTAATAAATAACAAATGGGTAAAGAGTTTGTTAGATAGAATGTTTTATTTAGAGAAGGAAGAAAAAATATGTTGAGGAAAGAATTAAAAGATAAGTTATTACTTATTACATATGCAATTATATTATTTGTTTGCTTGATGAATTATTCATGGATAGGAGGTATTTTAAAAAATTTATTTAAATTATTATTACCTTTTATTATAGGTGGAATTGTAGCTTTCATTTTAAATGTATTAGTTAAGATGATAGAAGATAGTTTATTAAAGAAAATGAAAAAAGGTAAGAGAGCTACTAGCGTTATTTTATCTTTAGGATTTATTATTGGTTTTATAGCAATTATTTTATTTATTTTGATTCCACAAATTCATAATGCTAGTCAAATTTTTATTGATAATATTCCTGAGTATCAACAAAATATTTATAATTTAGGTAAGAAGATAGGACTTAGTGAAGAAGAATTAGAATTTGTAAATTTAGAAAATAATAAATTAAGAAATGAAATTACTAATTTGATTAGTAAAAATTCCAAAAGTATAATTAATGCATCAATGGGATTTGCTAATTCAGTATTTAGTGCAGTATGTGATTTCTTTATTGGATTAGTATTTGCTATATATATATTATTTGATAAAGAGAGATTAACAAGACAAATAAAGAAATTATTAAAGAAGGTATGTAATAGTAAAGTATATAATTTTATAGTAGATTTAGGTCATATGTCATATCTTTCATTTAGTAATTTTATTAAGGTACAAGTTTTTGAAGCTTGTGTGTTAGGTAGTTTATGTTTTGCGGGAATGGCTATTATAGGACTTCCTTATGCTGCTACTGTATCAGTATTAGTAGGAGTTACAGCATTGATACCAATTTTTGGGGCTTTTATAGGTTGTATAATTGCAGCTTTCTTAATATTTATGGTTAGTCCTTTAGAAAGTGTTATATTTGTTATTTTCTTTATAATATTACAACAAATTGAAACGAACTTTATTTATCCTAGAGTAGTAGGAGGTAAAGTAGGACTTCCTGGAATATGGGTTTTTGTTGCTGTAGTAATTGGTGGTAGTATTGGTGGAGTATTTGGAATGTTATTCGGTGTTCCGGTAATGTCAGTAATTTATACTTTATTAAAGAATTATGTAAATAAAAAAGAAGGAGTTAAGAGTAGTTAATTAAGACATAAAAAAAGCTTTTGATTAAGCTTTTTTTAGTTTCTTAGTAACTTTTTCAACTTTTTTATTAAGCCATTCTTTACCATCGATAATACGAGCAACAAGCATTGATGAAGCAGTATCACCAACAACATTTAACATTGTAGCTGGTGGATCGATGATTGTAGCGATGATTGTTAAGATTGGAAGAGCTGTTAGTGGAAAGCCCATCATTGTAATAATTAAAGTTTCAGAGATAGTTCCACCACCTACAGGAACAGCAGTTACAAGTAAGTTAGCAATTAAAGCAACACCTATTACTTTGAAAATACTTGGATTAGCACCAAATAAGTAAACTAAGAACATAATTTTAAAGACACTACCAATTATTGATCCATCTTTATGGAAACTTGTTCCTAATGGAATTATAGTTTCAGCGATATCATCAGATACACCCATAGCTTTTGAACATTTAATATTAACAGGAATTGAAGCAGCTGATGAACAAGTTGAAATAGAAGTAGCAGTAGCTGGGAAGACATTTCTCCAGAAAGTAAAGAAGCCTTTTTTACCGCCAGCAATGAAAGCATATAATGAATAAATAACAAAGTAGAATAAGATAGAAACAATAGTATAAATAACAAATGTCTTAGCATAACCGACAGCGATTGATGCACCAAATGTTCCAATTAAGGAAGCAAAGTAGCAACCTAAACCGATTGGAGCATATAAGAAGACAAAATCAACAAATTTTAAAACAACTTTATTAGCTGATTCTAAAACTTTTTTGAAGTCTTCAGCTTCATCACCAAGTTTACTAATAGCTAGACCAACTAAAATAGATACTACAACTAAAGCGATAATATTATCTTTAGATAAAATATCTTTAAAGTCGCTAACACTTATTACTTGGACAGTCCTTTCTAAAATATTTAATTCTTCTTTAGTTTCTGTTCCTCCTAAACCTTCCATAATAACTTCAGTATCACTAGGATTAACAAGTTTCATAGAATATGTAGATACTAAACCGATAGCAACAGCTACTAAAGAAGTAATAATAAAGACACCAAAGATTGATAAAATAACTTTACTTAATCTTTTTGGTTCTTTTATTTTAGCAATAGATGTCGTAATAGTTAAGAAAATTAACGGAATAATGATAACGAACATTAAGTTCATGAATAAATCACCAAATGGTTTTAAAACCTCCGTCTTTTCTTTAAATATCAAACCTACAATAGCACCAATTATTAAAGATACTAAAAGAATAATAGTTTGCTTATAATTTGACCAGAATTTTTTCATAGTCTTTTCCTCCTTTAATAAAATAATATGCGTTTATATTGTAAAGATAAAGTAACTATAATCCACATAGTAATGAATAAATATTTTAAAAAACCACAATATATGATAAAATTAAAGTGGTGAGAAAATGAAAAAGCAATTTATTAGATTAAATAATAATGATGAACATTTAAGTATTGGTAATTTATTTAGATTAATAAAGGAATTGTCTAAAAATAAGACTTCGGCTTTACAGAGTGAGTTATTTTGTACTTTGTTTGAAATTGAAACGATTAATGATACAACTGTAAATAATTATTGTGTAGGTTGTCGTAGTATTGGTAGTGATTATAAACAAATATATTTAAATAAAGTTAAAAGATATGAAAGAAATAAAGAAGAATTTGCTGATAATATTATAGGTATTGGCGAAATTATTGATGGAGTTATATATAATATCCACGATAATAAAATATTATTTATTAATAATAATGAAAGTTTAAGAAAGTTAGTTAATAAATTATATAATTTAGCTAAGAATGATCGTTTAGTAGATGAAGAATTTACACATAAGATAAAGAGTTTGATTGATAGTAATGATTATTATGAAGCTTTTGTACAATTACTTATTTATATTGTGTTATATAAAAGACAACCTTTATATGAAGATGAACTAAAAAAGGAAGTTATAGATAATGTTTTAAATGATACAAGTATTAGTTCATTAGATTTACAAGAATATTTATCTTTAAAATTACGTGAAGGAATTAATTTTGATTATTCAATGAAGGAATTAGCTAAGAAGGGGAATGCTTATGCTAATTTTGAATTAGGATCTAATGAATATTATGGGTATGTTAAGGGTTTTCCACGTTATGAAGAAGCTTATAATTATTTAATAAAAGCGGCTTTAATGGATCATGCTAGTGCTAATTATATGATAGGTAATATGTATATAAAGGGACTTATTGGCAGTCAGAGTAATGATGATTTGCAAAAAGGGTATGAATTTTTACTTAAATCTTATGAGCTTGGTAATGTAGCGGCTTGTAATCAAATAGGTAATATGTATTTAGATGGGGTATATCCATTAAAAGTTAATCAAGATGAAGCGATTAAATATTTTATAAAAGCAGCAGATAAGTCATATGCTTTTGCTTTAAATAATTTAGGTAAATTAAAAGAAAGAGAAAATAATTATCAAGAAGCTTTTGATTATTACTTAAAATCAGCTATTTTAGGAGAGAGTTGGGCTTGTAATAAAGTAGGAGAGTATTATCGTTTAGGAAAAATAGAAAAAAATATGGAAAAAGCATTTAGTTTTTATAATCAGGCTTTAGAAAGTAATTATCGAACATTATGTTATTATGCGTATTATAATTTAGCTAAATACTTTTATATGGATGGTAATATAGCAATAGGGGTTAAAAAAGATCAAGATAAGGCTTTAGAATACTTAAAAATAGCGAGTGATAATAATCTTTTAGTAGCGACATTAGAAATATTTTATTTTTTAGTAAATAAATATTTAGAAAATAAAGATAGTAATGTAATGAATGAAACAATGATATATAAAGAAAAGATAGAAAATAGTTCTTTATATGATGATAAAATGCGAAAAGAAATAGAGAATAATTTAGAAAAAATAAAAAATGTCAAAAAAATTGATTTGAGTTGTTTAAACGAGGTATAAAAGTAGAAAATAAGATTAATGATTGATATAATATAAGAGGTAAGGTTGTGGTTTTATGGAAAGCGTTTATATACATATTCCATTTTGTAAAAGTATTTGTAGTTATTGTGACTTTTGTAAGGTTTTATACCATGGCCCATGGGTAGTACAATATTTAAATGCTTTACTGACAGAGATTAAAGATAAATATGATGGAGAAGTAATTAAAACAATGTATATTGGTGGGGGAACTCCTTCGTCTTTAGATATGAAAGATTTAAAATATTTATTTGATATAATTGGTAAATTTAACTTAGCTGATGATTTAGAATTTACTTTTGAATGTAATTTAAACGATATAACAGAAGAATTATTAGTCTTTTTAAAGGAACATCGTGTTAATAGATTAAGTATTGGTATCGAATCTTTTAATCCTAAGAAATTAGAGTTTATGGAAAGAAGTCATACCTTTGATGATGCAGTTAAAAAGATGAAATTAATGCGTAAGATAGGATTTGATAATATTAATGTTGATTTTATATATGGAATACCTAAAGAATCAATAAGAATGATGAAAAAAGATTTAGATATGGTATTAAAATTAAATCCTGATCATGTTAGTACATATTCTTTAATTGTTGAAGATAATACGAAAATAGGAATTAGTGGAATTGTACCTATTCCGGAAGAATTAGATGCTTCAATGTATGAATATGTTTGTGAAAAGTTAGAAATTAAAAATTATGAACACTATGAAGTATCTAACTTTGCTTTAAAGGGGAAGAAAAGTAAACATAATTTAAATTATTGGGATAATAATGAATATTATGGTTTTGGTTTAGGAGCTTCGGGATATATTCATGGTGTTAGATATGAAAATACTCGTAGTTTAACTAAATATCTTAATGGTGAATTCTTACTTAAAGAAGAAGTATTAAGTAAAGAAGATAAGATGTATAATGAATTAATGCTAGGATTTAGAAAAATGGAAGGGATTAATTTAAAAGAATTTTTTAGAAAATATGAAGTTAATATGCAAGAAGTATTTGATTTAAAAGAAGCTTTAGATGAAGAAGAATTAATAGTAGATGGTGAATATATTTATATTAATCCTGAATATATATATGTAATGAATGAAATATTAATTAAAATATTATAAAAAACTCAGATGAGTTTTTTTATTTTGAATAAAAATTTATGTTGTATTAAATTGAAATATGATATAATCTTCTTAGATTAGAAAGGTGGTCAATATAATGGATGAAGATTTAGAAAAGACAAAACCTATTACGACACTGAAAGATCTAGAAGAAAATGAAGAGGGTAAAGATGAAGAAGTCCTTAGTCGAGTTGCAAAGAATCAAACTAAGGTTGAAGACGAATTAGATAAGGAAAAGGAAGAGGAAGCAGAAGAGGCATTAGCAGAAAAAAATATTGCAATGGCTGAAGCTTTAATAAATGAAGAAGAACAAGAAAAAGAAGATAAACAAGATGAGAAAGAAGAAAATTCTGAAGAACTTCCTTCAAAGAAAGAAAATATCTTTACTAAATTAAAAGAAAAATGGAATAAATTGGATAAAAAGAAAAAAATAATAGTCATTTGTGTGGCAGTACTTTTACTTGCTTTAATTATTGGCGGAATTATTTTCCTAGTTATTATGCTAAATAAAGATAAACCAGGAGATACTGATCAAACTCCTGAACCAATAGTTGAAGAAGCACCAGTATTAGCTGATAATTTCTATTATAAAGAAGGTAAATTATACTTCTTAGGTGAAAATGGAGAAGAAGTAGGAACTTATGAATGTGAAAATAAATCATCTTCATTATGTTATGTTGGTTTTAATAAAGCAAATGATACATTTGATGTTCCTGTGTTATTAGACGAAGAAAATAAGACAAAAGATCAAAGATATCCAATCGTAAATGATAGTTATGCATACGTTGTTGATAATAAAGATGAAAATGCAACAACTGTTAAGTTATATTCTATTCAAGAACAAAAAGTATTAAATGAATATAAAGATGTTAAAACTTATGATGGTAATTATGCAATTGTAGCAACTGATACAAAATATGGCTTAATAAAAGTTGAAGATGGAGTTACTGTTTTAATAGAAGAACAATATGATTACTTAGGAATGATTAATGGCGAAAATAACTTAATTGCTAAATATAATAAAGGTTATAAAGTTATTGATAAAAATAATCGTAGTTTAAGTAGTAATTTTAGTTCAAGTTATGAAATAAAAAATTATAATGATAACTTTGTAGTAGTAAAAGTATCTGGAGATTATGCAGTATATGATTATAAAGCTAAATTAATTAAAAATGATTATAATTTTATTACAGTTAAAGATAATTATGTATTCTTAGTAAAAGAAGATAAGTTATATGTTATTGATAAAGATAAAAAGAAATATAATGAAGGCAATATAAGATTAAAAAATAAAAATTATGTTAAAAATTATATATATGATAGTGAAGGTCAATTACTTGATACTAAATTAAGTTTTGATATTAATACAACTAATAAAAATGATATTCAAATTTATGTTTATGAAGATGGTAATACTGAACCAGAAGTAAAGACAATAAAAATTGTGGAATCATTAGTTAATGAAAAGTATGATTATGTAAATTATTTTGATGGAACTTTATTCTTCTATGATGATACAGAGAAAGAAAATTTGATTGGTTCATATCCTTGTTCTAATTCTAATGAGGTTAAGAGCGCTGATGATGAATATAGAACATGTTTCTTAGCTACTGATACATCATATGAAGATAATGATATGATTCAAGTTGGTGATATTAATAGAAGAAGTCGTGTACCAATTATTAATAAAAAATTTGTCTTTGTAGCTGATGGTACTAATAATATAATATTATATGATTTAAAAGCTAAAAGAGCATTAGTAGATAATGGTTATACAACTATTAATTCTTATACAGCAAGTAATGATAATAAAGTAACTTTATATAATGGTAAGATAGATATAATTGCTTTAGGTAAAAAAGGCAAATACGGAATGTTAACTATTGATGGGGAAAATGTTAGTACGAAGTATAGCTTTAATTACAATAAAATGGAAAAAATAGGTGATTATGTTCTAGTTTTAGATACAACTAATAAATGGAAAATACTATTTAGTAGTTCTTATGAATCATATGGATTTGATAGTAAGATTAGAGGTTATTATAGAGGAAATAATACATTAATATATTATAAAGTTAAAAATGGCGATAAATATGCTGTTTATGATATTAATGGAACACAGGTAGTTAGTGAATTATTTAAATATGTTGAATTATATGGTACTTATTTTGCAGGTATTAATAGTAATTCAGAATTAAATATTTATGATTATCAAGGTAATAAGATAAGTAGAGAAGGAATTAAAATAGGTGATTATTCTTACTATAATACTTTAACACCAGCATTTAAGGTTAATAAAGTTGGTGATAATTATGTAGTATCAGTATATGATGGAACTACTTATACAGATAAAGTGGTTGAAAAAGATATAGCATTTGTGGAAGATACTCAACCATCACCAGAAGAGGAATAGTAAAGCATAAGTAAAAAAGGAACAATATTGTTCCTTTTTTTAAGAGACTAATGTATAATGTATGGTATAAGATAAGTTAGGATAGAGGTTATATAACCAAGTAGTGATAGTATGGTAAAAAAAAGTAAGAAAAAGAAATTATTAAATAATAAGTTAGTACTAACATATTTTATAGTCTTTCTATTAGTAGACTTATTAATTATTATCGCCTTGTTATATAACAGTAATGATAAAAACATTAAGTATCCAATCGTGTTTAATACTAAAGATTCTATGTTGTATTTAGGAACAGAGAAAAGTAATAAAAAGGGAAGCATAGAATTAACTAAAAAGACAAATGGCCAAAAAATATTATATTCTAATAATTCAGGAAGATATGTTTTATATAAAGATGATATATCTTTAAAGATGTATGATTTAAGAACTAATAAAAAAGTAGATTTATTATCAAAAGTTAATTATTATGATTTTACTTTAGATGATAAAAATATTATAATGACTGATCTTAAAAAGAACTTATATTATTTTAGTTTAAAGAAGAAAAAAGGTTATTTAATTGATGATAGTGTTGATATGGTATATACACATAGTAATGATTATGTATTATATATGAAAGATAATTCACTATATGTAGCAAGATTAAATAATAAAAAGACAGAAATAAATAAGATAACAGATAATTATGTAACTAATTTTAAATTTAATCAAAAGGGAGATAAAGTTTATTTCTTAAATAATGATGAACAATTTATTGAGTATGTAATAAAGGATAAGAAGTTAAATGTAATAGATGAAAAGGTTAGAGCTTTCTATTGTAAAAATAATTGTGATAACTATTATTACATAACAACAAAGGATAATAATACATTAAAGTATTATAAAGATGAAAAGAGTAAGGTAATAGATAATAAGGTTAAAGAAGTAAATTATTCGAATGATATAGAAGATCAAGTTGTTTATACTAAAGAAAATGATACAAATTATGAAATGTATTATAAAGAAAAAAAGAATGATATTGTTAAAATAGATAATTTAAATGATATTAGAGATATTCAAGTATATAAAAATAATTATATTTATTATATAAATGATGCTAATGAACTTAAATATACTGTAGTTAATAAAGGTCAACTTAAAGATAATAAAGTATTAGCAAATAATGTTAGTGGCTACTTATATTTATATAAAAATGGATGTTTTTATGTAGCAGATGTTAATGAAGAACAAATTGGGACTTTATATGTAGTTAATAAAGATAAAGTAAAAGAAGTAGATAAGGAAGTTAGTAATAATTTGTTGTTTATTAATAAAGATAATAATAAAGTTTACTATTATAAAAATTATGGTAGTGTTGGAGACTTATATGTTAGTAATGGGAAAAAGAATAAGTTGATAGATAGTAATATATATGATTTCCAATATATTAATGATAAGTTTATTTATTATTTAAAAGATTATAATATTTCTTCAGGATATGGAACTTTATATTTATATAAGAATAAAGCAATTAAGATAGCTAGCGATGTTGTAAGTATTGTAAAAAGATAGTTGTAAGTGTGGTGTATTAGTAAATGAAAAATGAAAAGATTAAAATTAAATTTGATTTAAGGAAAGTAATAATATTATCTGTATTATTTGCAGTTATTCCTTTATTAGCTGCGGTTATATTATCTACATCTTATTCAGTATCTCCTTCTGATTATGAAGCTAAAAGTAATGGGTTAGGAACATTAACTCTAACGTGGCTTGAAGGAACTGAAGCTTATGCAGGTAAAGTTGATGATAATGGAGTTCTGCAAATTAATCCAACAGCTAATAATGTTTATAATGAGAAAAGTAATACTGGTGGTGGAGCACGTGTTTCATATCAGTTAGCATTTAATATGGGTGGTAGTGAAACAGCACAACCAGGAGAAATTACAATAAAAATTCCTAAATATGTATTTTTTGATCGTGAAAATCAACCAATAGAAGATCAAATAATAGATATTCCATTAGTAATGGCACCAGAAGCAAAAGGAACTGGTTTTAACTATAAATTTGAGACAGATGAAGATGGTAATGAGTTTATTGTTTTACAAAATTATGAAAAAATTCCACCTTCATATATGTTTGAGGCTTCATTAACTTGGATATTACTAAAACCATCTACAGTTAAGAACCATTATACTAATGAAATAACTGGTACTGTTGATGTTGATTTTAATAGTGATGGTATTATAGATAGTTCTTCAACTTCTAATGCAATAAAATTGGAATTTAATTCACATGTTGAAGTAAGAAGTGTTTCAAAAAATTATACAACACATATTGATCCAGATGCTGGGGGAAACACGAATGTATATTATGAATGGCAAGATAAATGGGTAGATGAATTAAAACCAGATGAAGCGGATAAATATGTTTATGCTGTTTCTTATTCAGAGGTTTATGTATATTATGCAACAGAACCATATACACTTACGGTTAAAGATGAAGTAACTGATGAATTAGGTGGAGAAGTAATAGGTTATTGTAAATATAGTAGTCGTAATAATGAAACAACAATGGGATATGGTGAAAGTGCTAGTAGTTGTTTTTCTAAAAATAATAATGGTTCTACTTCTAATAGTGCCAGTGCTAGTCGTAAGCCTTCTAAAGAACCAATTGCTATACCAATCGATTCACCTAGTTCTTCTAATGATGATTTCTATTATTATTATTTCTTAGTTAAGTATCCAAAAGATGTAATGACGGATGGATCTCCTCACGAAATGAAAAATACGGTTACAGCAACGGCTTTAGGAGTAGATGGTGATGAAAGCTCTAAAACAGCTAATTTAACGAAGTCATATACATATTCTTTTATTGATCCACAAGAAAAGGTCGATGAACCTGGTTTTCTTCCAACTAGACATATAACTAATTATAAATCTGGTAATCGTACGGTTGATGGTGGAATCAATATGTTAGAGTCTAATAATGATGGATATACGATTGATATGGGATATACTGAATATTCTAGTAGTCGTTATAATTATTCTTTTGGAGGTAGTATTCAAGATTATCGATTGACTATAAAGGATGAGGCTAGTGATGATAGTATAGATCCAGATGATTATGGTAAAAGAGAATGGACTGCTGGGGTAGTAGATGATATAGTATTATTTGGTAATTCAGATATTGGATATAAGAAAATAGGATATAAAGATTATGAAATGACAGTTTTAACAGTTTCTTCTTATACAGTATATGATTATGTATATACGGAAACAAAATCTTATAATCCTTCAAATAAGGTGACTACTATAACAAAAGGTTATCAATATCAAGCAGTTGATGACTATTCTTTAATACCTGAAATAGAACTTTATTATAAAGTAAATGGTGATGAGTGGTTATCTTTAGGAAAGATTAAATTTACTGATTCTTCTCATTATACTTATACTGATTCTTTAGGAAATACTATTAATGCGACGACTTCTAGTTCCGAAAGGCCAAAAATACCTCTTCCAGAGGGAACAACAGCTGTAAAAGGTGAAGTTAATTCACATTATGGAAGAATTAGTTTAACATTTAGATCAGAAATGAAGATAATTAATTCGGAATTATTACGTTCAATAATTAAAGATCAAGATAATGCTAGAGCTTATAATATTAGTACAGCTTTTTCTAGAGATGATAAAGGTACTTACTATGGAACTTTTCAGAGTAATGAATATAATTCTTCTAGTTATGATGCTTTAGAAAATACTTATAAAGACTTAGTTGATAAAATGGATATGGAAGTATATGGTAAAGTAATGGGTCATGGATATGATAAAGATACCTATACAAGAATAAAAGGTGGAGCTACTCATCAAAATAAATGGGTAACTTATACTAATGATGTTGCTAATCGTCGAATAAGAGCTAATTATACGGCTTATGCAGTTGAATATTTAACTTATGATAATACTATTTTGGATAGTGAAACTGTATTAAAATATAATTTAATAAATGAACAAAGAGTTGGAACGTTCTATGATTTATTACCAATAGGTATGACTGTTGATGTAGATACAGTTAAAGTTCAAACGTTTAAAGATTCATCGTATACTTTATCATCGTCTTCTGATGAAGCTGGTGTTGGAACAGAGATCCCAGCAACTGTATCTTTTGTAGATAATTGGCAAAATTCTGGACGAATGATGATGATTGTAAGAGCAGTTGTTCCAGATGAATTAAATAATTATTATACAGTTAAAAGTTCAAGTTCATCAGGAAATAATTCTAGTAGAGTATTCTCAGGTATGACACTAAGATTTGTTGGTAATTATAGTTGGGATTGTTTCTATGATTATGGAACAAGTTTAACTAATACGGTAGCTTATAAATCTGGTAATGGAAGATTATCTAGTGGATATCCAGATGATGCTACTTCGCAAACATCTTTAGCATTAAAAGATTATATGAGTGACTTAGACCAAGATGGTAATCCAGTTGAAACAACAGTTAATGATACAGTTTATGCCCAAAGAACAATGACAGCAAGCTTTAATACAGCATCTGATGCAGCATTTAATAAAGGTGTTAAAACTGCTAATATGCAAGAATATGTTGATGGTAAAGATGGATCTGTTGTTGTAGCTGGTGGAGGTTATTATACTTATCGTTTAAGATATGCTTCACAAAGAAATACATCAACTAAGGGATTAGTAATATATGATAATTTAGAAGTTTATGATGATGGTACACATGATAGATGGCAAGGTACATTAAGAAGTGTAGATGTTTCACAAATAATAGCTAAAGGTATTGATGTTAAGGTTTATTATTCTACGAAGAAGAATATGAATTTATATGAAAATGGTAAAGCATCAGTAGATAAAGCGCATCCAAAAGATTCAATTTTAACGGATGAAAGTATTTGGTCATTAACGCCACCTGATGATATGAAAAATGTTACTGCAATAGCTATTGATTGTAGTAAAAAAACAGATGGTAGTGATTATGAGTTAAAGCCTGAAGAAAGTGTTGTTGCAATTTTAACTATGCAAGCTCCTGTAGAAAATGTTAAGGCCTTAGAAGCTAAAAATGCTAAAGCTTTAAATGCTGCATGGTGGAGTGGTATAACTCAACAATTAAGTGAACCTTCACATGATAACTTTACAGTCTTTGAATGGACAGAAGTTGGTATTGAAGATGTTGATGTAGATATTGATAAGGAATCACAAGTTCCATCTGGTACTAAAGAAAAACCGGCTGTAGTTAAAAATGGAGATTTATTAACTTATGATATTATTGTTAAAAATAATGGTACTTGGGCGATAATTAATAATGTCTTAGTAAGAGATGTTCTACCTAAGGAAGTAAGAGCTAATTTAGAAGATGTTGCTTATTATATTGAAGGTGAAGGAAGTTTTGAAAATAAGACATTAGTTAGTGATTCTGGATTAGTACAAATGACGGCGAATGGTCAAACTCTTGATTTTAGAATTAGTCAGTTATTATCTGGAGAAGTAATTCATATTTTAATTCCAACAATTGTTCATGCAACTACGGCAGATGATATAGAAAATAAAGCTTCTATTCTAGAATTTAATAATGAATCTTACGTATCTTATTCACCTACAACTCATCATAAAGTTAATTTAGGAAGTATTACTATTTTAAAGAAAGTATTTAATGGTGATAGAAGTAGAAAGTATAAATTTAAGATTACGTTAATTGATCCTTTACGTAATGAAGAAGATTATAAGATTGATGAAGATGTTTTAGAAGACGAAGGGGAAAATCAAGATGGTTCTTCAGAAGAAGTTGATGAAGAGAAAGAAGTTAATTTTGATCCATTAAATACAGTATATAGTGATATAACATTCACTGATGGTATTGGATATGTATATTTAGGTGATGGTGAGTCAAAGACTATTGAAGGTATTCCAGATGGATTACAGTATAAAGTAGAAGAGGAAGATATTGAAGGATGGACTGTTAAGAGTAAAAATGAAAGTGGTACAATAGTATCTTCTAAGGATATTAAAGTTGAATTTGATAATATTTATATTTTAAATCCTAATACTGGTGATTTAATTATCTTTGTTGTAATTGCTTTAATGGTTAGTGTTATTACAATCTTTATTCTAAAGAAGATTAAATTTAAAAAGTATGTATAATAAATAAAAAAAGTTGATTCGTAAAGGAATCAACTTTTTTCTATTTTTCAATATAATAGGCATAATATTCATCAAAGGTTATCTTTTCATTATATATTTGCGTAGCAACATCTTTACCAACATATCTAAAATGCCAACTTTCTGTATTATAACCAGTTATGTAGTCTTTATTTTCAGGATATCTTAGAATAAAACCATATTTATGAGCATTATTTTTTAACCATTCATATTCGGCAGATTCAGTAAAAGCTTTTTGACCAGGATGTTCTAGAGAAGTTATGTCTAATGATAAACCGGTTTGATGTTCTGAATAACCAGGACGAGCAGCATATTGATCAGCATATTTTAAACTAACATTTTTATAATCGTTATATATAAGTTCTTGGTCTTCATATGGACGATATGATGAATTAACCATTAAATGAATATTTAATTCGTTTAAAACGGCATCATGCATTTGTTCAAAGTTTTCAATAACGATGGAAGCAGCTTTATTATCAGCATAAGCATAAGCTAGATTTATATCTTCTAAATCAGTACGTTTATAGTTTTTATTTAGATGATGAAATTTATTTACTAAGACTAAGTAACCATCTTCAGTTTTACTATTTAAGTCTAGTTCGTACCAACCTTTATCAGCATGAACATTTACGATAGCAATAGTATCTTCATATGAAGTTTTAGCATGAGATATTTTATAAGTTACATAATCTTCAAAGTTTTTAGCCATAAAATATTTTTGATTGATAATATTGGGATATAGTTCATTATACTTTTCTTCTTTTAAGATTTCTTCGAGACGTTCGGGTTTTAGAATACTAATTAATTTAGTTGTATCTTCTAAGGAATAACCGATACTAGTCAGTTTATATTCATAGGTATCACGATAGTTTATTTCTTTTATGGCGTTAGTAATACCGTTATAGCCATAGATTGTTAGACTTACAAAGAAAAGGGCATAGATTAGGAATCTAACAACACTAGATTTTAAACGATATTTAGGCCTTTTTGATGATTTCATATTTTCACATCTTTTCATATTTTAATTATAACAAATTTTTTTCTTAATGAAATATTTTTTCATAATCCTTCTTAAAACTAATATAATTTATTAAGAAATATTTTTATTAGCACTTTATCATTGACAAGTGCTAATTTTATCGCTATAATTATTTTAGCACTGATGAGATATGAGTGCTAACGGTGGTGATATAATGGATGAAAGACAAAAAGAACTATTAAAGGAAATAGTTGAGTCTTATATTAAGTTCGTTAAACCAGTGGGTAGTAAAGCGTTATGTAAGAAATTCAAATTATCTTCCGCAACGATAAGAAATGAAATGGCAGCTTTAGAGAAATTAGGGTACTTGGAAAAAAACCATGTATCTAGTGGAAGAATTCCTTCAGAACGTGGATACAAATACTATGTTGATTATTTAATGAAACCTAAAGAATTAAATGGGGAAGAAATGTTAAAATTACAAACTATTTTCCATAATCAACAATTACAAGTTAGTGATGCTATTGCACAATGTATGGAGATAATAGCTGATATTACTAATTATACGAGCGTTGTTTTAGGTAAGAATTCAAGTGATAATAATTTACAACAAGTAAATATTATTCCCCTTGATAATAATCAAGTAATCGCCTTGGTTTGTACTAACAAAGGAATAGTAGAAAATAAGAAATTTACAATTCCGCAAAATATTTTTATGGAAGAATTAGTTAAGACGTGTGAAATTATTAACAAGATGTTAATAGGGACACCAATTAATGAAGTAAGTCAAAGATTGGAATTCGAAGTAAAACCAGTTATAAGTAAAACGATTAAACAATATGAAGCAGTATATGAAATATTCTATGATGCTTTTAATGACTTTACGAAAAATAGTACTAATGTCTTCTTTAGTGGAAAAACTAATATTTTAAAACAACCAGAGTATGATGATATTAATGAAATTAAGCGAATTGTTAATAAGTTTGAAGATGAATCCTTAGTTAGAAAAATCGAAGAGACGGGCGATGGAGTTAATGTGTATATTGGTGAACAAACTGAGTTTGATCCAAATGTCACGATAATTAAAAGTAAATATAATATTAATGGTGAAGAGGGAACAATTGCGATTGTTGGACCAAAGAGAATGGAGTATGACAAAGTAGTTGGGTTACTTGAATACATTAATAAAGAATTAAATGAGAAAGATAAATAGTTTATGTAAGTAATTTTAGACTTACTATAAATATTGTAAATAGAGAGTGAGATGACTTATGGCAGAAGATAAAAAAGTTTCAGAAACTGAAGTAAAAGAAGAAGTAAAGAATAATACTTTAGAAAATGAAAATAAGGAAGAAATAAAAAAAGAAGATATGCCAAAAGAGGTAAAAAAAGAAACTTCGGAGGAAAAGAAAAAAGGTCTTTTTAAGAAGAAGGAAGATGAAGAAAAGAAGAAACTTCAAGTTGAAGTTGATACTTTAAAAGATAAATATTTAAGAGCTAATGCGGAGATGCAAAATATGCGTCGTCGTATGGAAGAAGAAAAAGCAAGTCTTCTAAAATATGAAGGAGAAGATTTGATTAAAAAGTTACTACCAATTGTTGATAACTTTGAAAGAGCTATTCAAATGGATGATACTAATTTAGAAGATGAAGTTAGTAAATTCTTAAGTGGATTTAAAATGATATATGGTAACTTAAGTGATACATTAAAGGGGTATGAAGTAGAGGTTATGGATATTTTAAATAAGCCATTTGATCCTAATACAATGGAAGCTGTCTTAATGGAAGAAGCTCCTGGTGTAGAACCTAATACTGTTGTTGATGTATTACAAAAAGGTTATACATATAAAGGCAAAGTTATTAGACATGCGATGGTAAAGGTAAGTAAATAGAAAGAGGAAAAAAATATGGGAAAAGTTATTGGTATAGATTTAGGTACAACAAATAGTTGTGTCGCAGTTTTAGAAGGTGGAGAACCACACGTTATTACTAATCCAGAAGGAAATAGAACTACTCCATCTGTTGTTGCTTTTAAAGGTGACGAAGAATTAGTTGGTGAAACAGCTAAAAGACAAGCGGTTACTAATGTAGATAATACAATCGCTTCAATTAAAAGAAAAATGGGAACTAAAGATAAAGTTTCTGCTAATGGTAAAAAATATACACCAGAAGAAATTAGTGCAAAGATTTTAATGAAATTAAAGAGTGATGCAGAAAGTTACTTAGGTGAAAAAGTTACAGAAGCTGTTATTACAGTACCTGCATACTTTAATGATGCACAAAGACAAGCTACAAAAAATGCTGGTAAGATTGCTGGTTTGGATGTTAAAAGAATTATTAACGAACCAACAGCAGCTGCTTTAGCTTATGGTATTGATAAACAAGATAATGCTCATACTGTTTTAGTTTATGACTTAGGTGGTGGAACATTCGATGTATCAATTCTTGATTTAGGTGATGGTGTATTTGAAGTTAAATCAACATCAGGTAATAACCATTTAGGTGGTGATGACTTTGATGAGAGAATTATGGATTACTTAGTTTCTGAATTCAAGAAAGAAAATGGTGTTGACTTATCTAAAGATAAAATGGCTATGCAACGTATTAAAGATGCTGCTGAAAAAGCTAAAAAAGATTTATCTGGTATGACTAGTACACAAATTAATATTCCATTTATTACACAAAATGATGATGGACCATTACATTTAGATGTAACTTTAACAAGAGCTAAATTTGAAGAATTAAATATGGATTTATTTGAAAGTACTTTAGATCCAGTTAGAAAAGCATTAAAAGACGCTAAATTAAGTGCTAAAGATATTGATAAAGTATTATTAGTTGGTGGATCTACACGTATTCCATATATTCAAGATTTAGTTAAGAAAGAATTAAAACAAGATCCTTCTAAAGGTGTTAACCCTGATGAATGTGTAGCAATTGGTGCAGCTATTCAAGGTGGTGTATTAACTGGTGAAGTTAATGATTTAGTATTACTTGATGTAACACCATTATCACTTGGTATTGAAACATTAGGTAATGTTATGACAGTTTTAATTCCTCGTAATACAACTATTCCAGCAAGTAAGAGTCAAGTATTTAGTACAGCTGCTGATAATCAACCAGCTGTAGATATTCATATCTTACAAGGTGAAAGACCTATGGTCCAAGATAATAAGACTTTAGGAAGATTCCAATTAGGTAATATTCCTCCAGCACCTAGAGGTGTTCCACAAATTGAAGTTAAATTTGATATTGATGCGAATGGTATTGTTAATGTATCTGCGAAAGATTTAGGTACTGGTAAAGAACAAAGTATTACTATTACTTCAAGTACTAATTTAACTGATGAAGAAATTGATAAGATGATGAAAGAAGCTGAACAAAATAAAGAAGCAGATGAAAAACGTAAAGAAGAAGTTGAAATAAAGAATGATGCTGATTCATTGATTTTCCAAACGGAGAAAGCAATTAAAGATTTAGGTGATAAAGTCGATTCTAAAGATAAAGAAGAAGCTGAAGATAAGATTAAAGACTTAAGAAAAGCTATGGATGATGATGACATCGATGAAATTAAGAAATTAAAAGATGAATTACAAGAAAAAGCGATGGCTTTAGCAACTAAAGTTTATGAAGAAGCAGCTAAGAATCGTGAAGAAAGTAACGATTCATCAAGTAACGATGATGATGACGATAAACACGATAATGTCCAAGAAGCTAATTACGAAGAAAAATAATATTATGTTAGTAAAAGTTCTAGGAAACTAGAACTTTTAACTGATATAGAGGAGGAAGTCATGCAAAAATATAATAATCGTAGTGAAGTACCAGAAAAATATAAATGGGATTTAACTCCCTTCTTTAAGAATGAAGAAGAATATAATCAAACATATGAAAAAACATTAAAAGAAGCAGAACAATTTAAAAATTATGTAGGATGTACTAAAGATGCTCATAAGTTATATGAATTTTTAAATTTATATTATGAAGTGTCAGCAGCATTTGAAGATTTATATGTATATGCGTTTTTAAAAGATGATGAAGAATTAGGTCAAGAAGAAAATGTTATTCGTAAGAGTAAAGCAGAAAAGTTAGGAGCTGTTTTATCTAATAATACTAGTTTCTTTGATCCAGAATTACTAAGTTTAAGTAAAAGTGAATATGAAGAATTATTTAATTCTAATAATAAATTATTAGAATATAAAGCTTTACTTGATAAGACTTATCGTAATAAAGAACATGTTTTATCAGAAAGAGAAGAACAAATTATTAATGAACTTACTACAGCAATGAATCATTATGATGATATGTCTTCTAATCTACTTAATAAAGAACATGATTATGGTAAAGTAAAGATAGATGGTGAAAATGTTGTTATTGCGACAACTAATTATCGTTTACTTACAAAGAATAAAGATGAAAATATTCGTAAGAAAGTCTATAATTTGTTTAATAAAAAGTTAGAGCAGTATAGTAATAGTAATGCTTATTATTTAAATAGTTATGTTAATATGAACGATAAGTTAGCGCAAATCTATTATTTTAAGGATTCTTGGGAACAAAAATTATTTGGGTTAAATTTAAGTGATAAAGTTTTTAAAACATTAGTTAAAACAACGGAAGAACATTTAGATTCTTTACATAAATATTTTGCCCTTAAAAGAGATGTTTTGGGTTTAGAACAATTAAGAATGTATGATTTAAATTTAGAGATGGCTTCATCTACAAAAGAATATACAATAGAAGAGGCACAAGATTTAGTAAGAGAATCGATTAAACCATTAGGTAGTGAATACTCTGATAAATATGAAAAGATAATTAAAAATCATTATATTGATTATTGCCAATACAAAGGCAAATGTAGTGGTGGATATTCAGCTTCATCTATTAAACAAGATTCAAGAATATTACTAAGTTTTAATGGTAATTTAGATTCTGTATCTACTATAGCTCATGAATGTGGTCATAATGTTCATCATCAATTTGAAAATGAAAATAACCCATATCAATATCGTTTTGTTTCTAATTTAGTAGCTGAGGTTGCCTCATTAACTAATGAATGTTTACTTTCTAGTTATTTAGTAAATAATGGTAAAACGAAAGATGAAAAGCTAGCAGGTGTAGCTAATATATTAGAAGTTATTACATCTAATTTATTTGGTGCTGTTAGAGAAGGTAAATTAGAACAAGAAATGTATAGTTTGGTACATAAAGGTGGAGCTATTACTAAAGAGTTTATGGATAAGAAGACTAAGGCTTCTTTAAAGAAATATTATGGACCAGCAGTAAAGATTGATAAGTATGCTAAAAACAAATGGATAACTAGAAGTCATTATTATATGCATTTTTATCTATATAGTTATGCTATTTGTATAAGTGTGGCTTCTTCAGTTGCTTCAAAGATATTAGCAGGTGATAAAGAAATGCTTGATAATTATTTGAAGTTCTTGAAATGTGGTTCTGATAAATGGCCAAGTGAAGCGTTTGCAATATTAGGTGTTTCTTTAGAAGATAAAAATGTTTATGAAGAAGCAATTAAGTATTTTGATTCTTTAATAGATAAATTTAGAGCAATATATGAGGGTGAGGTGAAATAATGGCTAGTAGTAAAGATTATTATGAAACATTAGGAGTATCTAAAGATGCTTCTGATGATGAGATTAAAAGTGCTTTTAGAAAAATGGCTAAAAAATATCATCCTGATATTAATAAAGAACCAGGAGCAGAAGCTAAGTTTAAAGAAATAGGAGAAGCTTATTCAGTTTTATCTGATCCAGATAAAAGAAGACAATATGATCAATTAGGTCATGAAGCTTATACTAATGGAGCTAGCCAAGGTGGTTTTGGTGGCGGATTTGGTGGATTTTCTGCTGATGATATCGATTTATCAAGTATTTTTGATGATTTATTTGGTGGCGGTATGTTTGGTGGAGGTTCTAGAAGAAGTAGTAATCGTCCAACAAAAGGAAGAGATTCACTTGTAAAAGTTAATTTAACTTTTGAAGAAGCAGTTTTTGGTTGCAAGAAAACGATTGACTTAGATTTAGATACAGAATGTGATGATTGTGATGGCAAAGGTGGAACTGGTGAAGAAACTTGTCATACTTGTGGTGGCCGTGGTCGTGTAATAACGCAACAAAGAACAATGTTTGGAGTATTCCAATCAGAAAGTACGTGTCCTGATTGTAAAGGTAAAGGAAAAACATTTAAAAACGTTTGTAAAAAATGTAATGGAACTGGTCATGTAGTTAAAAACAAAGAAATTGAAATTACAGTTCCTGAAGGTGTAGATACAGGTCATCAATTAAGAATAACTGGTAAGGGTGCTGCTGGATATAATGGTGGACCTAATGGCGATATTTATATTGAATTTGTGGTAAAAGATCATCCATTATTTGAAAGAAAAGAAAATGATATTTATGTAGATGTTCCTTTAACAATTACTGAAGCTGTTTTAGGTTGTAAAAAAGAAGTACCGACACTTGATGGAACAGTAGTTTTAAGTGTTGATGCTGGTAGTCAACCTGGTGATCAATTAAGATTACGTGGTAAAGGAGTTAAAGATCCAACACGTAATAAAAAGGGTGATATGTATGTCGTATTAGATGTTATTATTCCTGATAAACTTGATCGCAAACAAAAAGATTTATTTAAAGAACTAGCTAAAACGGATTTAGAAACTGGTTCAGCATTTAAAAATTATAAAAAGTACTTATAATAAAATAAGACATTTCATTGAAGAAATGTCTTATTTTAATCTCTTACGATCAAAAATGGCATCGATAGAGAAAGGTTTATAAATAGTTGTTAAAGCATATAGAGTTGTGGTAGAAATTAATCGTTTACCATTTTCATAATCAGAATATGTACTATCAGCAATATTTAATCTTTTACATAATTCACGTTGGGTAATATTATTTGCTTTTCTTAAGGCTTTAAGATTTTTAGATATATTTTCTAAATTAAAAACAATTTTATCATATAATAAATTGTGTTTAGTAAGGCCATATAAATAGTCAAGACTAAAGTTAAAGTGATTGGCATAAATTATAAGTCTAGCTAAAGGAATAGTATCATTACCATTCTCCCAACCAGATACAGTTGTAAAATGAACTTTAAATAATTCAGCAATATCTTTTTGTTTAATATCTAGTGATTCACGACTTTCTCTTAACTTCTCAACAATCATTACTACTCACCAAAATTATTATTCCATTTAAAAACTTGCAAAATCGTTTTCTATGGGATATACGGATTATAGTAAGTGATTTTTTAATATTTAATATAAATGTAATTTATATTAATTTACCGAGATTAAAGATTATTGTTTGGAATAGTATTTTTTGATATAATAGATAATGAAAAGGTGAGAGGTATGTCGAGAATTTTGGATATTGATACTAAATATAAAATAGTAATTGTTATCCTTATTGCTATTTTCTTATTAGTTATATTGGCAGCTCTTGTGGGAAATAAAGTTAAAGACTTATTTAAAGCTAGTACTCCGGTAGCAATTATTGTTAATGAAGGAGATTTAGTTGTTGATTATATAGATGGACAAAAAATTGATTTCTTAGATAATAATCCTCGTGAATATAAAGTAACTTTAACAAATAATTCAAGTGAAAAAATATATTATTCTTTGTATTTAAATGATATTAATGTAACTAATGTTATTGTAAAAGTATTTGATTATGATGATAATTTAGTAGAGTCAGTAACAACGAGTGATAAAAGTACGAAATTACTTAATTTAGTAGAGATAAATGGTAATGAGACAGTAAGATATGTAATAAAGATAGAAACGGATACTTTAATTAATTTTAAAGGTAATTTAAAGGTTGTAAATGAATCTTTATCAAATAGTTCATTTGATGATTTAATATTACTTAATAATGATGTTGTAAGTCCTAAAAGTAGAGTTGGTAATGAGATAGCAACAGTTAACGAGGGATTAATTAGTACAAGTGATAATAAAGGAACTAGTTATTATTTTAGAGGAAGTATTGATAATAATTATGTTAAGTTAGGGGATTTGATATTTAGAATAGTTAGAATAAATGGTGATGGATCAGTTAGGTTAGTTTTAGATGGAGTTTTAACTGATTTATATCCATATAATAATAAGAAAGTCACTGATGCTAAGTTATTGGCTTTATTAAAAGATTCTTCTTTAGTTAGTAGTTTAAATACTTGGTTAAATAATAATTTAAAAGATTATAGTTCTTATATAGTTGATGGTGATTATTGTAATGATAATAGTTTTACTTATAATTTTAATAATATAAATTACTCAAGAACATATGAAAGAATATATGCTGATACAGCTCCTGATTTATATTGTACAGGAACAATTTATACAGGAAAAGTTGGTCTTTTAAGTATTGATGAAGTTGTTTTAGCTGGAGCTTATAAGAATATGCCTAATAAGTATTATTATCTTTATAATGATGATATAAAGAGAAGTTATGTAACAAGTAATGGTTATTTTATAAATCAAGAAAATAATATTTCGATGATGAATATTAATAGTGATGGATCTATAGGAGATGGAGTTTTAGTAGATAGTAATACTTATATTAGACCGGTTATTAATATAAGTATGGATGCTAAAGTAAAAGGTGATGGAACTATTGATAATCCTTATATAATTGTTTCATAAAGATGAGGTGATTATTATGTATATTATAGATATAGTTAAAACAAGTAATAGTAATCCAATTATTTATATATTGTTTGTAATATTATTTATTGTTATTATTGCTATTTTATTACTTTTATATTTACAAAATAAGGAAATAAGGGAAAAAATGGTTATGCAAGAGAATAATCAAGAACAAAAAGATTCTCTTCTTGAAGAACAAGTATTAGAAGATAATATTGGGTCAATAAATGAAAGTAATGAATTACAAAATTTAAGTAAAGAGTTAGAGAGTCTACCAAAAGAACATTCGATAGATATGACACAATATGAAATGGATCAAGAAAAAACAGCGATTATTAGTTATGATGAGCTAGTAAAACAAGCACAAGAAGATAAAAAGTTAGATTATGAAATAAATACTGAAAATAGTGTAAGAGATAGTGAAATAGGTAAAAGTAGTGCTTATCAACATGAAGAAGAATTTTTAAATAATTTAAAAGAATTAAAGAAATCATTAAATTAAGGGGTATAGAAATGAAAGATAAGAAAGTTAAGACATATATAGTTGAATATAATATGGTTTATATAATGATATTATCAATCGTATTATTAATTATTCCTGTTCTGATGACTTGGGCTTATTATAGGTTTACAAGTGCTAGTTTTAATTTTGATCTTGATAATTTATCAGGTGTAGTTTCTTATACTTTATTATTTGTATTGATGATTTTATGGATGGTTTTGCATGAAATAATTCATGGGATTGCTTATCAAGTAAATGGAGCTAAAAAAGAAAATATTACCTTTGGAGTAGCTTTAGAAAAGGGAATATTTTATTGTAAATGTGGAGAATTTATAAATAAAAAGAATATTATTATTTCGTTATTATCACCATTTATATTAATTGGTGTTATAACTTTAATTATTGGATATTTAATTAATTCTTTTACTTTAATTTTTTTATCAATTGTTAATATATCAGGAGCTGCTGGTGATTTAGCAATGTTTGGTTTCTTTATTAAACAAGATAAAGATTTACGTTTTAAAGAATTAGGTGATTCAACAACTTTTTGTCTAAAAACAAAAGATGATTTAAGTAATAAAAAGTTTATTACTGTTAAAATAAAAAAGGTTGTTACTGATGAAAAAGAAATAGAAGAAGAAAAAGAGAAAAAAGTAAATATTACTAAAGCTAGTTGGATAGTTATGATAGTACTTATTCTTTTAATTCTTTTAGATTTTATTTTTACTTTAATAGGATAAATAAAACTAATCTTTGCGATTAGTTCTTTTTATGCTATAATTTCTTGGTTAGGTGATGTTTATGAAGTTTAGTATTTTAACTTTTGGTTGTAAAGTTAATTCATATGAATCAGAATTTATGAAAGAACAATTACTTAAAAATAATTATATATATAATGATGATTATAAGACAAGTGATATTGTGATTGTTAATACTTGTAGTGTTACTAATACAGCTGATAATAAATGTAAAAAAATGATTCGTGATGTAAGAAGAGATAAT
>CANRNY010000006.1 GCA_947632085.1 uncultured Bacilli bacterium
TACCTTAAACTCTTGTATTTACTTACCAAAATAGTCATTTCTTCTATTTTTGGATTTAACCGATACCTCCATGACCAACATCTAAAATAATTACTTTACCAACTAATTTATTATTAACTTCTTGCCCATAAACTAAACTAGTTGTTAATAACATTAAACATATAAACAACCATATAATATTTTTCTTCATATTAATATTTATTCCAATAAAAAAAGAGATATTCAAAATATCTCTTAATACCATAAATTAGTTAAATTTCCATCTTCTTTATATAACTCATCCATTAGTACTACATGCGTAAAATAATTATTTACTTTTGTTTTAGCATACTTCTTAAGTACTAATCCTTTGTAAGTATCTAATGATTCAGCAATATAGAAGTTATCATCATCAATACCTACTAAGATTGAAATATGACCAAATATATTAAATAAGTCGCCGACTTTAATTTTATTAGAAGCAATAAGTTCTTTAGATAAAGGTGTAAACTCACCAACATCAGTTAATTGACCATCTGATGGTAAATCACCAGCTCCAATATCACCAACATCAAATCCACCATTTAATAATGCCCATGATACAAATCCTGAACAATCTAAACCATTTGGATATTTTTTGCCTCTTATATAATTAGGAGGTGCTGGTTCTAAGTTAACCATATTACAACCCCAAATAGCTGGGCCTTTAAGATGAGCTCCTTCTTTTAATTCATCAATTTTTGATTCATGTAAGTATAAACCTTTATGATAGTAACGACCTTCTCCATCAACAATATGTGTTCCAGTTCCACTAAGTCTTCCATTCTCCCAAAAGTAAGAAATACGATAAGGGAACTCTAATGTTAAGAATCTTGCCGCAGCAACTGCTCCGGCTCTTGTTCCATATCCAGCTTCTGCAATACGACTTTCTAATATTTTATCTAATGTATCAGCTTGTTCTTTACTATAATAATTACATGATAGATATGGTTTTTTTGAATTAAATTCTTTTGGCATACTAACTATTAAATTTGTAACATCAAAAGTAAATTCTTTCATTACTTGACCATCAACTAAATATTGTAATTTAGTTTCGCCATCTTTAACACCTTTAACATAGTTATTATCAATATCTAGTATCTCTTCATTAGCTTTTAACTCTACTTTAGGTTCTCCTACAACAATCATCTTAGAAGTAACATCTAAACTACTACCAACAGCTAAATAATTAAGATCATTAATACCATAATCAACTACATAATTATTAACTTCTAAAGCATCACTAGTTAAATTACTATTATTTTTAAAGTATACTATATGTTTATCAATAGTTGTTTCTATATGACATTGATTATTTACTAATTCTACATAATTAAGATCATTTTTATTATCACCTAATGCACAAGTCTTTTGTTCACTATCAGGTGTAATAACTAATTCTATTAAACCATTATCTTTATCATATTTAACAACTTCTACTTTAGATAAATTAACTTTATTAACTAAAATTATATTTTCTTTACCAGTTGCTTTTAAAACTAAAACAACTCCTAACAGAACCGCCCCAATTATAATTAATACTAAAGGTATAATCCACCATTTCTTTTTCTTAGGAACTACTTCTATTGGTTTATCATTTTCCTCTTTAGTTTCGGTTAAAGAAGATTCAGTTGTCCTTTCTTCTTTCTCTTTTATTTCAGGTATAGAAATAGTACTAGTATCTTCCTTTTTACTATTCTCTTCGATATTTTTAGTATTATCTTCTTTTTTAGTATTATCTATTTCTTTTATTTTCATTTTTGGAAAAATATCTTCATCTTTTAAATCAAGTTCTTTTTCTTTTTTATCATTTTCATGTATTTTATTTTTTATTAAATCAACTTTATCTTTAGGTAAATCAATTATTTCTGGATTAAAAACTTTTTTAGAAGAATTGTTTTTTATCTTTTTACGATTATTATTTGTATTTAAATTCTTTTTATTAGCGCTATAATTACGACTTCTTGTTGTAGATTTATTATTATTTTTCCCATTTTTATTCGTTTTTGAAGACTTAACATCTTCACCCATTTTATTCATAAGATCACACTCGCAATTAATATATCACAAAAAAAAGAGAATAACAATATAATTCTCTTTTTCATTTTATTCATTAGAAACTACAGTTCCAACATAGTAATAATTCGTATTATCATCAGTCTTAAAAGTATGTTTAAATGTTAAATTATCAGCACTTTTTAATTCATAGTAATAAGCTGTACTATCAGAAGAATGAAGATAATAATTATCATATTGATCATTAGGATTATCTACTCCAGCTCTTCTATCAGCTAAATAACCTTTATCATATATTTCTATATATCCATCTGGCGTTAAATTAACTTTTTGAATATCAAATTTTATTTCTAAAGATCCTGTACTTTGAGCAGCTGTATTTCCACAAATATATGTATCACCTGAACTAATACAACTTCTACCATTCATTGGACTAAAACTATTATTAGTATCTATATTTTTATCATTATATATTTTTCCACTAACATTTACTAAATCACTCTTTTTAATTTTATATACTGTACATACTAAAGCTGGTATATTAGCATTTGTTGAATCTAAAATAAAACCATTTTCACACATTGTATTATCTATTTTATTTAAACTTTCTTTAGTATACATATTTTTAGATACCATATAGTTATATAATAAAGTTAATTTACTATCATTAGTTAATGAACTTAAAGTAACACCCTTACTATTATAAAAGAAACTATTAGTATTAACTATACTATATAAGTCATTTATTGTTTCTTGATAAACAGAGTCATTAGTAATATCTTTAATTTCAGGTAAACTTTCTTCTGGTGTATTATCTTTTTTATTATTTAAATATTTAGAAGCCCCAAATATTCCTACGCCCACTCCTATTACAAGAAATATTATAAAAATTAAAATATATTTAATTGAATTACTTTTATTATTTTTTATTTGTTCTTCAGCCATTTACTACCCTTCCATTCTTATATTATTATAAAAAAAATTATAAAAGTAATCAATATTTTATAGTTATTATTTTTTTATCAAGAAAAAAAGTCCAATAATTGGACTTTTTGAAACACTTGAAATAAATCTTAACGTTTACTAAATTGTGGAGCACGACGAGCTTTTTTAAGACCTGGTTTTTTACGTTCTTTACTTCTTGGATCTCTAGTAACGAATCCAGCAGTTTTTAAAACTTTTCTATAAGAATCTTCTCTACTTTGATCAGCATCAGCATCAAAAGCTAATAAAGCACGAGTAATACCTAATCTAATAGCACCAGTTTGTCCTGAGAAACCTCCGCCTTTAACTGTAACATCAATATCGAATTTATCCTCATTACCTGTAGCAACTAATGGTTGTTTTAAATCCATTACTAATACTGCAAAAGGCATATATTCATTAACATCAACACCATTAACAGTTATATTTCCTTTTCCAGCAGTCATTCTTACTTGAGCAACAGAACGTTTTCTACGTCCAGTAGCTGTCCATACTTGTTTTGCCATTTAAAATCCTCCTTAGTCTACCTTAAGTTCGATTGGTTTTTGAGCTTGATGTTTATGATCAGGTCCAGCATAAACGAATAATTTCTTACCCATTGCTCTTCCTAAAGGACCTTTTGGTAACATACCTTTAACAGCTCTTTCAATCATTTCTTCTGGATATTTTTCGATCATTGTTTTAGCGTTTCTTTCTCTTAATCCTCCTGGATATCCACTATGATTATAATATTTCTTATCTTCTAGTTTATTTCCAGTTAGTTTAACTTTTTCCGCATTAACTACAATTACGTAGTCTCCACAATCAATGTGAGGTGTATAAGTAGCTTTATGTTTACCTTTTAAAACTACTGCAACTTTAGAAGCTAATCTACCTAAAGTCATACCTTCAGCATCAACAACATACCATTTACGTTCAACAGTTTCTTTCTTTTCCATAAATGTATTCATAAAAATTTCCTTTCACTGTCTTCATCCGCTTCGCTTTCCCAAGGCTAACAAACTCCAACAAATAAAATGTACCGATTAAAATTATATGAAAAACCAACTAAAAAGTCAAATAAAATCAACGGATTTTCGTTATTTTTAGTTAGTTTTTTATCTTTTTTGTCAAATTAGATATTTTTAGTACTCAATACTTTCTAAATATAAGCCACAAGCTGGTGCTGTATAACCATATATTTCTTGTGAATTATTAAGCATTTCTTTTACTTTACTAATATCTTCTTTACCACGACCAACTTCTATCATCATACCTACTAAATTTCTTACCATATAACGATAAAAACTCTTACCTTCAAAGATAATATTTAATATATCATCTTCCCATATAAAGTCGATATTATAAATTATTGCTTGAGCATCTTCTCTTTCTCCCGCAACAAAATTATGAAAATCATGAATACCTATATATAGCTCTGCTACTTCTTTCATTTTATCTATATCTAATTTATATTCTGTTTGATAAACATAATCTGTAATTATAGGATTATATTCACCCATATTTATTTTATAACGATATTTCTTCTTTTTAACACTAAACCTAGCATGAACTTCATCACTAACTTCTTCGACTTTTTTTACATATATATAAGGTTTAACTAATGAATTTAACGCTTCTTTAAGTCCCTCTTCAGTTATCTTAATATCTAACTTAAAACTTACTCTTTGCCCTAAAGCATGAACTCCACGATCCGTTCTTCCAGCTCCTTTAACTACAACTTCCTTTTTATTAATCTTAGTTAAAGCCTCCTCTAAACACTTCTGAACACTATTTAATTCATTAAGTCTTTGAAAGCCATAAAACTTACTTCCATCATAAGCAATAGTTATTAAGTAATTCATTATCTCACCTTCAATACATAATAGATAATTAATCCTATATTCATCAAAATATATGCATAGTCGAATATCGCTAATTTAGTTCGATACTTATATTTACTTATTATATTACCATTATATAACTTATACTTCATATCACTTTTTCTTAATCTCATTTTATTTTTACAATCTTTATACACTCTCTTTAAATTAGTAAATACCAATTTAATTTTATTTAAAATATTAGAATGAGAATAAACTATCCCCTTATTTTCTCCACTATTAATTACTTCTTTCATTGTATCTATATATATAATGATAAAAGTAATTATATTAGTAATAAATGATGAAATTTTTTTAATATTAATTCCTATCAAATTAAATATATTAATAATTCTAGCTAACCCTCTACCTATATCTTCTTTAGTTGTTGTATAAATAATTAAAGCTATATATAAAATTAAAAATATTAATTTAAATACCATTATATTTATATCTATTAATTCAATTCCATAATGATATAACATAAAATAAATAATTATAATTATATACTTTAATTTCCATACAATTTTTAAATACCTTAAAAAACTTATATTACTAAGTAAAATAAGAATAAATACTAAACTTAGATTTAAGATAAATAATATATTATCATATTTAAATAGACATACTAATATATAGATAAATAAACCTATAAATTTTATTAATGGATTAATTCTATGAATTATTGAATTTTCATCATTATAAGTATAATCCAAATTATTGAACATTACGATATAATTCCTTTATAAGTTCTTTTAAGTCTGTATATTCTAATATTTTATGTCCCATACTTTGTGCATATTTTGTAAATTCTATTATTTTAGGCATTTCTAGATAAGAATATAATTCGTCATTATAGAATACTTTCTTATCCCCACTAACTACTAATTCTCCCTCGTTAATAACATATAAATTATCAACAAGATTAAACATAAATGTTAAGTCATTACCTAAAATAATTATAGTCTTTTTAAAATTGTTTTTTAGTTTTAAGAATAATTTTTTATAATATTCTTTATCTCTAAATATAAATCCTTTGTAGAAATCTTCTAAGATTAATACTTCAGGATTATAAGATAATAAACAAGCTAAATTAAGTTTTTTCTTTTCTGTATAAGAAAGTTCATTAGGATTTCTCTCTAAGTATTTTTCATTTAAACCAGCTATCTTCAAAGAATCAACAATGTGTTTATTTTCTTGTTTTGTCTTATAACCAAAATTTTTCATAACTAGTTTTATTTCTTCTTTAACTGTTTTAGTTATAAAATTACTTTTATTTTCTAAAACACCCATTCTCTTTCTTAACATATTTATATTATCAATATGGCTTGTTCTTTTAATTGATAGATCATCTAACTTTAATTCACCTTTACTAGGTTTTTTTATCACCATTAATAAATTACTTATAAAACTTAAATCTTCTCCTGCAATTCCAACTATTGTTCCTTCATTAATCGTAAGTGAAACATTATCTAGATATTTTTTTTCTTTCGCCGTTTTCTTATTTTCTATTAAAGATAAATTATTAAATACTATTTCCATAAGTTTTTCACCAAATCTTCCATATTTAGATAATTTCGATGAATTAAATCATATAGTTGAAGTTGAATTGATAAATCAATCATAAACGGCAAATCAAAACCTAATCGTTTTAATATTTTTTCATTTTGTAAAACATCTAAAGTCTTACCATCTAAAGCATTAATACCATCATATAAACATAATATATAGTCAGTATATAACACATCTTCCATATTCGTTGTTACATTAATCAAAGTAATATGCTTTGTATTCAAATAGTTAAGTAATAATATTTTAGTTCTCAAATTTAAATCAATAAGTAAATCATCTAATGCTAAAAATGAAGGATTCATTATTGCATAAGATAGTATTTTTATTAAAGTTCGATCATTTAAAGTAAGTGAATCTATTTTTTTCTTCAATATTTTATTTATTCCAAAGTATTCATTCATTTCGTTAATACGTTTACGAATTTCACTAGGAGATAAATTCATATTTTCTAGTGGGTATCTAAGTTCATTTTCTACTATATCAGAAAGGATTGTTGTATCTTTAAACACAACCGCTATGCATTTCCTTAAAGCATCAAAGTTATCATTATTAACTAAAACTCCATTTATAATAACTTCTCCTTGGTATTCCAATTCTCCATTAAGTATTTTAAGTAATGTTGTTTTACCTGATGAAGAAGGTCCAATAATACTTAATGTTTTATCTTTCCTTAAAGTAAAATTAACATTTTTAAATACTTGGATATCGTCATTATATGAGAATTGTAAATCTTTAAGTCTGATATTTCCCATAAGCTTCACCCACTTAATGGTTTATTATACAATAAAAACAAAAAAAGAAAAGAATTTTAAGCTCTTTTCTTCGTCTAAAATCTAATTATTTTTATCTTTTTCCATCTCTATTAAATTTAGGTATAATTCATAGTTTTGTTTTTGCTTTTTTACTATAACTTGTAGTATTAATCCAGCTATAAAAAATAATAAAGCCATCATTATACTAAAACAACTAACTATTAAACTTGGAAACTTCTCTACTAACCCAGTTTGAAAGTATCCAATATAAGCAGGTAATCCAATAACAATACCTATTACCAAAAAGATAAAAGCTAATGTATTAAAAAATATTGCTGGTTTATATTCTTTAAATAGTGTAGCTATTGTTTTTAAAACTTTTATTCCATCACTATAAGTATTTAATTTTGAAACAGATCCTTCAGGACGGTCACGATAAGAAACTGGTATTTCAACTAATTTATAATTTTTATCTACAGCATGAATAGTCATTTCTGTTTCTATTTCAAATCCTTTTGATAAAACAGGAAAACCTTTTACAAACTCATAACTAAAAGCACGATATCCCGTCATAATATCTTTAACTTTGTTTTTAAACAGAGTGTTGATTAACCATCTAACTATTCGATTACCAAAATTATGAAATGGTCTTTTATTCTCAACAAAATATGTTGAAGATAGTCTATCCCCAATAACCATATCTGCTTTTCCATCTAAAACCAAATCGCACATTTCTTTAGCATTTTCAGCAGGATAAGTATCATCCCCATCAATCATTAAATAACAATCAGCATCTATCTCACGAAACATTGTTCTAATAACATTCCCTTTACCTTGACGATACTCATACCTCACAATAGCTCCTGCTTTTTTAGCAATTGCATCAGTACCATCAGTAGAATTATTATCATAAACATATATATTAGCATTAGGTAACGCTTTCTTATAATCTTTAATAACCTTTTCTATTGTCTTAGCTTCATTATAGCAAGGTATTAATACTGCTATTTTACTTTTCGCTTTTGTTGCCATACATCACACCTCATAAAGTTATTATACTATATTATTTATAATTTTTGTATTTTACTACCTTACCACTCTCTAAACTCTTAGCTACATCAATAATTCTTTGATTACTAGATCCTCTAAAAGGACACTCGAAACTTTTTAAATCCATTACAAATTTACCATCTACTAAAGCATCAATATTTTTTAAAGCATCCATATAATGTTTATTTTTTTTCGCTAATTCTAATATTTCATCAAAAGTATAACCAGTATAACACCATACATCCATACCTTTTTCTTTAACATACTTAGCTAACTCTTCTAATGCTTCGATTTGCATCATTGGGTCTCCTCCAGAAAATGTTACCCCTTCTTGAAACTCTAATTCATCTATTTGTTTTTTTACATCATCTAAAGCTACTTCTGTTCCAGCCTTAAAATCATGTGTCTCTGGATTATGACAACCAAAACAATTATGAGAACATCCTTGAAACCATATAACACTTCTAATACCTTCGCCATCCACTATACTATCTGTTTGAATTTCGGGCATAGCTAGCCTAACAAATCCTTTTTTCATATTTACCACTCTACCTCTTTATATCAAAATTATATCATAAAAGAAAAAAAGAAAATCTAAATTAATATATTTTAACTATTTTTGACATAAAAAAAAGGAACCATAAGTTCCTAATATTATTTGTTATTGTTTATTATTACTAAATTACCATCTTCATCATAGCTTACTTGGTAATTTGGATCAGTTAAATATTTTTTTAATGTTTCAACTTGTTGTTCTAAGTCTACTATTTTCGCTTCATCTTCACTTTTTTGTTCATATAAATTTTCAATTGTTGTTTGATATTCTTGAATCAAATCATAATATTTATCAGCATTATTTTTTAATATTTTAATATTTTCTTCTGTCGTATAAACTTTAATTTTAAAGTTATTACTATAAGAAATTATTTTTTTATTATTAATATCATCAATTATTTGACGAACTAAATCCATAGTTAAATCTTTTTTATCATAAACCTCTAATAAAGCTCTATCTGATGTTAAATACAAATTAGCTTCCATATATCTAGAATGTTCAACAACTATTTTAACATCTGTATTATCACTAGCAATATATTCAATCGGAGTACAATGCCTATAATAATCACGGTAATCAGAAATAATCATATCACTTTTCATTGGTTGATTAAACTGTGTTGTTACATATTCATTATTATCTTTAATATCAAATTGTACTAAACTAACAGCACCTAATCCAATACCACTACCTATAAATATTAAAGAACTTATAAATGATATTAATAAGAATTTCTTGCTTAAATCACGATTAAATATAAAATCAAATAAGATTAATATAATTAAATAAGTAAGTAATCCTGCCCCTATAAAACCAATCTCTAAAGCTACAAAGAACAAACCGGTTTTAATTACCAAAAAACTTAAGATAAAACATATTAGAATAAAAATAAATATACAAGCTCCTATAGATAAAGCAAATAAAGCTAAACCTTTTAATAGTAACAATACTCCCTTAAATAAAAATTTAATAAAACTATATTCACTATGTTTAGGATCTCTAACAATTATTTTTTCTCTTTTTTGTTCTATTACTTTTTTACCTTCTTTTACTACTTCCTGATGCTTTTCTTCTTCATCATTGTTAATAACTTCATCTTTAGTAACAATTTCATAATAATCTAAATATCTTATTTTAAAAACATGTAGTATTATTGCTAAGCTTAATATAAAAGCTCCAAGAACATATATTCCCTCTAAAAAATATATAATATGATATAAACTACTATTATAAGGAACTATCCATATAAATATATTACCTAAAAACATTCCTATAAAAGAAAAGCATATTAGTAATATTATTATAATAACAACTTGTTCAAATAAACATTTAATAACATCTTTAAATTTTAAACTACTAAATAAGTTAACAACTTTAGTAATATAATTAAAGAAACTATCAATAACTTTACTTAAATTATCTTTTTCTTTCTTCTTTTCTGTTATCTTACTTAAATCTTCATGAACTAATTCATTAATATTTAAATTGAATAACTGACATATTTGCATTACTTTATCCATCTCGGGATATGAAATACCAGATTCCCATTTACTAACCGCCTGTCTTGTAACATTTAATTTTTCAGCTAATTGTTCTTGAGATAAATTATTTTCTTTTCTAATTCTTTTTAAATTATCAGCTAAATTCATAAACTTTTCCTCTTTTCATGACCAAATTATATAAATTTATCCGGTTGCACTCTACCAATTTTCAGTTGTTTTTTGTCAATTATTAGTTGCAAATACCCAAATTTATCAATATTTTACTATAAAATCCGTTAGTTATACACAAAAAAAGCAAATATCACTTTGCTTTTTTCCTTTAACTATTAAATTCTTTTAAGATATAATTTATAACCAATAATAATCATTAAAGTACTACCAACAAATAAAGAAATATATATTAATCCTTTATCACTTGTTTCTGGTGGTATATCAACATCTTCTTCTATTTCCTCACCAATATAATCAGCTGTTATTTCAAATCCATTATTATCGCCATTAACTACATATTTATAATTATCATCATCTTCAATATCTAATGTATAAATAACTTTTTCTTCACCATAAGAGTATTTCATATTTTCATATAAATCATATACCTCTTGCCAATCATTTTCATTAGTTATTTCTATTTCTTTTTCTACTTCACCATTCTGATTTAAAGCTTTTATAAGTAACTTATCAGGTCTTTTATTATTCTTATTATCATTATCATTCCATTTAACATTAATAGGTACTTTTATAGTTCTAGCTTTATGATTGACTGTATAAATAATATAATCATTTTCATCCAGATATACAGAGTATTCATAATCATCCGGTATTACAAGATCATCAAGAAATTCAAATTCATATTTAACTGGATCAAGTTCTTCTGTTGCTTCAAAATCACCAACTAAATAAGGAAGAGTTTGAAAATAATATTCATCATAATCTTTTTCGTCTTTAAAGATATAATCAGTTCCAAAATTACCTTCAAGTGTTGTATTAGTAGCTTTCATACTAAATTTAATATATCTTTTATCATCTCGGCCATTATCATCATTAAAGTAAGCTTTTACATAATAATCCTTTTGAATATTTTTAATAAACCAGATTGTTAAATCCCCATAAAATTCTCTGCTACCAGAATTATATCTAATTTCATCATCTAGTATTCCAGGATCATAAGGTAAATCATAACCTGAAGGTAATGGATCTTCTTTATAAACAACTTGTAATGCGTCTATATTAGGTTTAAAGACACTTAAATCTAAAGCTTTATTATATTCAAAAACCCAGTCTGTAGTTTTTGAATTTTCATTATAAACAATTTTTGCATCTTTAGCTTCTAAATTTAAATAGATTTTTTTCTCAAAGTTAGACGTTTCATATAAAGGAAGCGATATTTTATCAGGTCTCATATTCATCATATCATGATAATCTAACCATTTAATTGTAACAGTACCAACATATTTTTTTCCTTCATCAATTAACACTGCTTTAACTGTATTAACTGATATTAACATCAAAACAAAGCTAAATAAAAATAACTTTAATATTTTCTTCATTCCACCCACTATCACTTTCTAAAATAAGTCTATTATAAGAAAATATTAAAGTCAATAATACAATTATTAAAATTAGAGATGTTCAATTAATATTTTTATCGCTATTATCATTAAAATAAAGCCTCCAAATAATTTAGCTTTATTCTCATACCTACTTCCAACTTTATAACCAATCATTACTCCCACATAAGTAAATAAATAGGCTACAACTCCAATCATCGAAATTGCAACCCATAAATTAACTTTCATAAAAGCAAAAGTAAAACCAACAGCTAAAGCATCAATACTAGTTGCTAAAGCAGGTAAAAACATTGATTTAAAATTAATTTGATCATCTAACGAATCTTTTTTATTAGTTATTGTCTCAAAAATCATACTAGCTCCTATTATCATTAATAAAGCAAATACTACCCAATGATCAATCGCAAGTAATAATTCATCAAATAAATCTCCTAAAAAATAACCAATAATCGGCATTAAAGCTTGAAAACCACCAAAATAAAATCCTACTTTAACTTGCTTTTTAATATCTAAATTCTTAAGACATAATCCCTTACATATCGATACAGCAAAAGCATCCATTGCTAAACCAATACTAATAAAAAATACTTGTAAATAGCTCATATTATCTCTCCGTATAATAAATAAATATTATTAAGAAAGATAATTTATTCATAAAGTTTATTAAAATTTATTTAAATAAGTAATTACTTCATCAATACTTTCTTTAGGTGTTGAAGCTCCAGCCATTACTCCTACTTTATTATACTTACTAAAATCATCATTTAACTCATTAACTGTTTCTACTAAATAAGTATTAGAACATAAATCATTACTTATATTATAAAGTTTAGTTGTATTAGAACTATTTTTCCCACCAATAATTATAACAGCATCAACTATTTTCGCTATTTCTTTCATTTCTTTCTGTCTTATTTCTGTCGCATTACAAATTGTATTATTTATTAATACTTCATAATCATTATCTAATAAGTTCTTCATTTTATTACTTATCTCAGCAAATAAATCCGTTGAATATGTTGTTTGTGCTAATATAACTATTTTCTTTTTACCTGATTTTTTAATCTTATTAATACATTCTTCTATATCTTCTAGTGTTTGGACAATAAAACTATCTTCACCACAAAAACTAATAGTTCCTATTACTTCAGGATGATTTTTATGAGCTACTAAGACAATAAAGTAATCATCATTAACATAATTAACTACATCATTATGAATTTTTAAAACTTTAGGACATGTTAAATCATAAAGTTCTATATTTCTTTCTTTTGCATCTTGATAAATATCTTTACTAACTCCATGAGCTCTTATAATACATTTAGTCTCATTAGGAACTTCATCTAAGGATTCAACAAACTTTATTCCTTTATCTTTTAATTTATCAACAACCTGTTTATTATGTACTAACTCCCCTAAACAATAAACTTCTTTATTATCTAGAACATATTGTTCAGCTTTAGATACTGAATTTAAAACTCCTCCACAAAAACCAGCTGTCTTACCAAGGATTATTTCCATTAAAATCACCATTACTAGTATACCATTAAAAAAAGCAGAATCAAATCTGCTTATTCTGTACTATCATCAGTAATTACTTGACCATCTATAATAGTTAGTATCTTTTCTCCATCTTTAGTATATCCATATCTTTCTCTAGCATATCTTGCTACATAATCAGGATCTTGTAATTTAGCTACCTCACTATTTAAAGATGCTTCTTCTTCTTGTAATTCTCCATAATATGTATTTAAATCATCAGTAAGTTTATTATTCTCATATATTTGAACCCAATCTCTAAAGACAGTTCCTATTAAAATAACAATAAATACTACAACAAAAAACAATAAAAAACCTATATAACTTTTTTCTTGTTTTTTATTTTTCTTAACAGCCGTTTTTTTTACATTAGTATTGCTTGTCATATAGAACTCTCCTTATTATTAAGTATAACAAAATAATAAAGAGATAAAAATCACTAAAAAGTCCTATTGACACTTTTTAACACACACAATTCCATAACCCAACAATATACATAATATAAAATAAATATGTAATATACCATTATTTAATTTATATAAAATACAAACATATAACAATGATATATCAAATAAATATAATATATATATTAAACTCTTAATAATTATATTTTTATTATTAAATTTCTTTATATTAAATAAATTTAAATAATATAATACTATCCCATAAATAAAAGAAATTATTAAACTAATTAATTGAATATAAGAATTCATTATTTAAATAATTTACCTAGTATTGATTCTGAATCTTTCTTTTTATCATTATCATACGTCATACTGTTAATAACTCCTTTGATACTCACAACTCCATCATGTGTATCTAATTTAACAATTTCTAGATTTTCTCCCTTTAAAAGAATAATACCCATAACACTTTCCAGTAAAAATTCTTCACTATCAAAACTAATTATTTTATCTATTCCCGATAAGTATATTAAACCCCTATCAATAATCTTTACTTCATGCTTTGTATTTTCATAAACATTATCCATTTCTATCACCTAGTAAAATATATGAACAATATTTATTTTTTAGCACAAAAAAACTCAAAGTATTACTTTGAGCTATATTAATTATAAATCAATTTTAACTAGTTCTTCACCGCTTGATTTCATTTCGTCATAAGCTTTGAAGATAGCATCTTCAAACATTTTACGTGTTTCTTGATTTACTGGATGAGCAACATCATCGTATACTCCTTCAGATACCTTTCTACTTGGCATAGCGATAAACATTTTATCGTCTCCTTGAATCAATCTGATGCCAGTAATAACAAAAGCTTCATCCAACGTAACAGTTGCAATAGCTTTCATACGTGAATCTTCTTTTTCCTTATTACGAAGTACAACCTTTGTAATTTTCATATAACACACCTCCCAAGTATATTACTTACCTATAATTTTAATGCAATTTTTTAAATAAAGCAATAATTATTTTACTTTAACTACGATATTTCCTACTAATACATCAGAATAACTAAAACTTTTTTTACCAAGTTTGGTATTTAAGACAAATACATTGTTATAACATTCACTAATAATTCCCTCATATAACTCACTTTTATTACGTATTCCAATTACTTTTACTAATGCTCTTTTACCATAATTATTCTTTATTAAGTCACGTGCTTCATATATTGTTCTCATCTTGGATACCCCACATACATAAATCCATTAACTATCAAGCCACCCATTCCATCTTTTCCATATTTAGTTTTTTCCAGTAATTTTTTCACATCGACTTCTTTATTTTTTTCAGTTAAAGATATTGTAGTTGCAATAATTGCTGGATCTAATGCGTGAATATTTACTCTTTTAGGACTACTAGCGAAATCCGCCCCAGCTTTTATAAGTTCTTCATAATCACTTTGGCAAGCCCCAGCAATAATTAATAGTTTTTCATGACTTTTTTCGTATTTTCTTGCTTCTTTTACTGCTTTAACAAAATTAATTGAATTTTTGTAATTTTTTAAATCAGTTTTATCATCATTATTCTTTAAATAAGCATCATGCCCTGTAATAATAAGAATATCTGGTTTATATTCTTCTAAATATTTTAAAACATTGCTTTCAAGTTCACTTTCTTTAATTACTTTGCCAAATGCCATTACGCGATTATTTTTATAAAAAGTTAAACATTTCTCTAAATAGTCAGGGATCACCATCTAGTTGTAATAGTTTTGGTGGCAAATAAAAAAAATCTTCATTATTCGTTCTATCTAAAAGACTTTCATTTACTAATTCATCCATAAATTCATCTTTACGATTATCTTCATCACATAAATTTAAATCATTTAATGGAGCATTAGCTATTAATCTTACATTAAAACCTTTAAGTATTGCTACATCTTGTACAATATCAGTAATTATAAAAACAATATCATTATTATAACTTTTTCTTGTAACATAATCGCCAATCTTAAATTCCATATTATCACCTAAAAAAATAATATGAAAAAAAGTAAGTATTTATTACTTACTTAGTTCATTTACAATATCAATAAAACATTCAAGTGATACATTTTCTGCTCGATCTTGTAATGTTAAATTATATTTATTCAAGATAGATTCTATTTTTTCTAAATCATATTTTTTTAAGTTATTTCTTAAGTTCTTTCTTTTCATCGCAAAAGCATCTTTAACAAACTTAAAAAATACTTCTTCATTTACTTTTTCAATTTTATCTTTTCTCGCTAATTTAATCACTGCACTATCAACATTTGGTACTGGTTCAAACGAACTCCTGTTAACAACAAATAACTTTTCCACATTAAAATAATAATTTAAGTAAACAGATATTGCTCCATAATCTTTACTACCAGGTTTCGCTGCTAAGCGATTAGCTACTTCATTTTGCACCATTAATACCATAGCTTTAACATCTACTTTAGCATTAATAATCTTTTCTATAATAGGTGTTGTAATATAGTAAGGCAAATTAGCTATAACATACAAATCTTTATATTTTATATCTTTAATTTGTTCTTTTATATCAATATTTAAAAAATCATCATAAATTATTTCTGTCTTTTCATCAACAAAGCTATCTAAATACTTCTTTACTCTTGTATCTATTTCATAACATCTTAAATTAGCATGAAATAACTTTAAGTATTTAGTTAAAGCTCCTTGACCAGGACCAACTTCAATAATTAAATCATCTTCATTAACATCAACACTATCGATAATCTTAATCAATACTTTTTTATCTTTTAAAAAGTTTTGTCCTAAACTATGTTTATGTTTAAAATCACCCATTTTATTCCTTCTTTCTACCAACCCAATCTTAATACATCATACTTAATAGAACTACGTCCTATATATTTACTTGCATAAGCTTCAGTTGGTACCAATAAATCAATACTAGTTCCTGTAACTCCTCTATCTAACACAATTGCATATGTAGTATTTTTAGAAACTCTCTTAGAATCAAACTTTATAATTGATCCACAAGGTAATTTCTTAGAAGAAGCAACAATTCTTACTTCTCCATAAGTTTTATCCTTATAACTAGTAACTCCATTTTTATATACATTATAAGAACGTAAACAAGCTAATTTACCATTGCATAAAGGACAATCAGCTGAGTAACCAGTTAAATCTCCTTTATATGAAGCTTTAACTGAAGAATTAACTTTTTTTACAGGTTCTTCAGTTTTTTGTACTAGTTTTGGCTTTGGTTTAACTTCTTCGTCTTTTTCAGCCATCGCCGTTAAACCTAATGATTTATTAAAATTAAAATTTTCTACCCTAAATATCTTTTTTTCACTTACTGTTGAAGTCATTAATAAAACTATAATTAAAACAGCAAGAAACTTAATAAGTTTGAACCCCATCTTTATCCAGGATCTTACTTTCATAAATTTCACCTCAAAAGATAAAATTTATCTTAGCATTATTCCCTCTAAATGTCAAAACACCTACTTATATTACCATTAGTTTCCTCTGCTAACTCTCCTATACTAATATTCTTTAGTTCTGAAACATATTTAGCTATATCTAGAATATGTCCCGGATTATTTTGTTCACCACGATATGGAACTGGTGTTAAATAAGGTGAATCCGTTTCTAAAACAATAGCTTTAAGTGATAATTTAGATACTACATCCTTTAAATTACAATTTTTAAAGGTAATTACACCATTAATACCTAATAAAAGTCCCATTTTTAAATAAATACAAGCCGTTTCATAACTACCACTAAAACTATGCATTACTCCACGTACCTTATATTTTTTTAAAATATCTATTGTATCAACGGTAGCATCTCTACTATGAATAATTACTGGTTTATTATATTTTTGAGCCAAATTTAACTGATATTCAAATAATTCAATTTGTTTATCTCTATTTTCTTTACCATAATGGTAATCTAAACCTATCTCTCCAATAGCAACTACTTTTTCGTCATTAAGATGTTTTTCGATAAAATCTAAATCATCTCGTTTATAAATATCAGCACTCTCTGGATGGATTCCTATTGCACCATACATAAAGTCATACTTTTTTAATAATTCTAATACTTCTTTATTAGATTTATCATCACATCCATTATTAATAATACGATTTACTTTATTATTTTTAATATCACTAGATAACTTATCTATATCATCATAATATTCACTATATACATGACAATGAGTATCAGTAAACATCGTTATCACCTCACTAAAATTATACCAAAGCTTAGAAATTCAGTGAACATCATTTTATAACCCAGGAAATACAAGTGTCAATTTATAACCCAGGAAATAATAATTTCCCAGGAAATATCCCACAAATACGCCATTTCCCACATTTCAAATATAACCCAGGAAATAAATTGCTTGTTTTTATTTCCCGGGAAATAAAAAAGATAGCTTTCGCTACCCTATTTAACTTCAATTCGATCAAATAAATGAACAGGTTCAGTTAGTGTTTTACCAACTTCTAAAGCCCCAAATTCTTTAGTTGAATCCATATCTTTAATATCAGTATTTAATTGTTCAAATATTTTATCTGATGTTTCAGTTAAGAATGGATTTAAGTAAACAGCACAAACTCTTATACTTTCAAGTAAATTATATAATACTGTACCTAATCTTTCTTTTTTAGCTTCTTCTTTAGCTAAAGACCAAGGCATTGTATCATCGATATATTTATTACATTTACGTAATACATCAAATATTTCTTGTAAAGCTTCTCCTACCTTTAATTCATCCATTTTAGCTGTAACTCTATTACCTAGTTTTTCTACACTATCAATTAAGTCTTTATCAATATTTTCAATCGCTTCATGCTTTTGAATAACACCATCAAAGTATTTATGATTCATACTAACAGTACGATTAACTAAATTACCTAAAATATTAACTAAATCGCCATTAATTCGTTCAATTAATAATTCTCTTGTAAATATTCCATCTGCAGCAAATGGTATTTCATGTAAGAAATAATATCTAACAGCATCTACTCCAAATTCATTTACTAAATCATCAGCATAAATTATATTTCCCTTAGATTTACTCATTTTACCATCACTCATAATTAACCAAGGATGACCAAATACTTGTTTAGGTAATGGTAAATCAAGACTCATTAAGAAGCATGGCCAATAGATTGTATGGAATCTTATAATATCTTTTCCAATTAAATGTAAGTCAGCAGGCCATTTATATTCAAATTCTTTAGTTGATTCATCAAAATCAAACCCAATATTTGTAATATAGTTAGTTAATGCATCTAACCAAACATAAACAACATGTTTTGGATCAAAATCAACAGGAATACCCCATTTAAAACTAGTTCTAGATACACATAAATCTTGTAATCCAGGTTTAATGAAGTTATTAATCATTTCATTTTTACGAGCAACTGGTTGTATAAATTCAGGATGTTCGTTTAAATAATCTTCTAAAGCTAGTTGATATTTAGATAATTTAAAGAAATAAGCTTCTTCTTTACGTGGTTGAACATCTCTTCCACAATCAGGACATTTAGCATCAACTAGTTGACTTTCCGTCCAAAATGATTCACAAGGAACACAATATAATCCTTCGTATTCTCCTTTATATATGTCTCCTTTATCATACATATATTTAAAGATATGTTGTACTACTTTTTCATGATGAGAATCTGTTGTTCTAACAAATCTATCATAACTAGTATTCATAATATCCCAAATATCTTTAATTTGAGCAGCTACTTTATCAACATACTGTTGAGGAGTAACTCCTGCCTCTTTAGCTTTTAATTCTATTTTTTCACCATGTTCATCAGTTCCTGTCTGTAAATATACATCGTAACCTTGTAATCTCTTATATCTTGCTATTGCATCAGCTAAAACAATTTCATATGTATTACCTATATGTGGTTTCCCTGAAGTATAAGCAATAGCAGTACTAATATAATATTTTTTATTTTTATCCATTATTATTCCTCCTAATATTCTGATTTTCTTTTAATAAATTCTGTGTCATCGTCATCATCTGTTTTTAAGTATTTAACAAACATACCTTGGCACATCTTGTCCCCTTTTTTTATTTTATAATCTTTAGTTCCTTCGTTTTGAATACAAATCCACATATGACCATTATTATCTTCATTATCATAATAATCTGCATCTATAACTCCAACTTGATTACAAAATCTAACATTATATTTAAATCCCATACTACTACGATCTAAAAGTAATAACACATCATCAGGTTCCATTATAACTTTTACTCCCGTAGGTATCTTTTTTATTTCGCCAGGCTTTAAAATGTAATCATTTAATGCAAAAAAATCATAAGCAGCTGCATGTACAGTAGATCTTCTAGGTAATAAATAACTTTCGTATAGTTCTTTATCATCCATAAAATCTTTTTTAAATTGTTCATATGTTATCTTTTTAAACATCCGCATAATCTTCACCTACTTAATAAAAAAAATTCATAATCTAAGGACGAGATAAACCCGCGGTACCACCTTAGTTTATGAATTAATCATACACTTTATTTCTTAACGCGAAATCACGCTTCAGCTCCAGAGCCATGTTCCCAATATTTCAGAAGATTCTTTTCACCAACCAGAAACTCTCTATATTCTTAATTTAAAGGTACTCTTTCCTTCATCGCTAAATCTAAACCTAATTTAACACACTTTTATATCTTTATCAAGAAATATTAAGTTCTAACATAATAATTTTATTTAAAAATGTACACATTTCATATGCCCTATCATTTATTTCCCCAAATACTATAATACTTCCTTCTATACCTTCAGTAGTAACAATAGGTAACATATTATATATCCCTTTAACTTTATTTTCACCAAATATCAATTCATTACTTTGATATTTCATATTAGTTCCATTTTTAACTAGTAATTTAGTATTATTATCTAACTTAGTACCTGCTCCTACTAAATTAGAATATATAACACATTCTTTATTAGTAAGTATTACTTTAAAATTAAATATTTCTATAAAACTTTTTATCATTTCAACAATTTTATAATTATTATCTAAATTACTGTATTTAGCTAGTGTAATATCTTTATCATTACAAGTAATACTTAAAACATCTCCCGTGTTTATTTGTAGTTTTCTTCTTATATCCATCGGTATAACTATTCTACCTAAATTATCAATATTTTTTACAAAGTTAACATTTTTCATAAAACTCTCCATTCACTATATAGTTTTAGCTATTAAGAAAATTTTATGTATTAAAAAAAGAAAGTGTTAAAACTTTCTTTTATCTATTTAACAATATAAACAATATTAACATTATCTAACCATGAAGCATCATACTCAATAGTAATTTTTTTAGCATCTTTTGGTACTAAGAAATAAACTGTTCCTGATGCTTTCTTACCAGCAGAAATAGTCTTTGTAAAAGTTGCATCATCTACAGAATAGAATGAATCCATAGCTTCTTCATCAGCATAACAATCAAAGTCAACATTATCAAATAGGTCATCACTTTCACCTATGTTTTCAATATTAAATGTTGCAGATATAACTTTATACCCAGATTTAACATCAGCATATTTACTATAGTTTTTAAAATCTAAATTAACATCTGTCATAGTAAGTTTTACATACTTATTTTCAAAAGTCTCATTTAATTTAAATTCAGTTTTACCATTTACATCCTTATTATCATTTTCAGTTTCAGTAAATGCTTCATCAACAGCATCAACAGCTCCTTTAGTACAAGCAGCAACACAACCAAATAAACAAATAAATATAATAGCTAATATAATTAAAACTTTTACAAACCCAGGTAATCCGAATCTAGCTCCACATTTTGGGCAAACTTTAGCACTTTTAGCTATTTCAGCACCACATTTCTTACAATTTTTCATATATAACTCCTTTCATAGCAAAAGTATATCACAAAAACTTCACACAGGCGACATATTTTTTAATAACTTTGTGAAATAATAGCTAAGGAAAAGGAAGTGATATACTTTGACTAGCCGATATTCTAAAGAAAAACTATCGCTAATAGTTAGAAAAAATATTCGCAAGTATCGCAAAATGAGAAAGTATACACTTCAAGAACTAGCTGATTTAACCGGTTTAACTCATGGATATGTAAGAGATTTAGAATGTTTTAGTATTGATAAAACACCATTACTTGAAACGATTGGTAAATTTGCTGATGCCTTAGAAATAGATATCAGACAATTATTTGATGATGTAGAAACAGAAAAGAGTATAGATAATTAATTCTATACTCTTTATTTATTTATTTCACTTAATACTTCTTCCATAAGTGGAACTATGTAATATAAGAAATGATCTTTTTGATTTAATAAAGTTAAAGCAATAATAACTTGATTATGTTGATATTTTAATCTAAATCTTGGATTTATGTTATAAGCTTTAACAAATAACTTATCGCCCTCTATTTTATCAGATATTTCAACTGGTAACTCTATCTCAATCTCTCGATCACTCTGTCTTACCGTATTAATACCTAATGTCTGCGCTTGTTTTTCAAACCATTCTTCATACATATATATTTCTATTTGTTTACTAATTTTACCAAAACGATCTTCTAATTCTCTTTTAATTTCTAATAGCTTTTTATATCCATCAATTTCATTAATTTTTTGATGTATTTCAATTTTAATATCTTCATCAGAAACATACGAATCAGAAATATGTGTTTCTACTTCAACTAATGACCTATTAGAGTTAGCTGTTTCTTCATCTTCTTCCGGTACTTCTTCACCTTTCATTCTACGCATTTCTTCATCAATCATTTGCATATAAAGTTCAATACCTACTGTATCAACAAAACCTGCTTGTTCTGAACCTAATAAATCACCAGCACCTCTAATTGATAAATCACGCATTGCAATATGGTAACCACTACCTAATTCCGTAAATTCTTTTATCGCTTGTAATCTTTTAACTGCCACTTCATTAAGCATTTTCTGTTTATCATACATTAAATAAGCATACGCAATACGATTACTACGACCAACACGTCCTCTAATTTGATATAACTGACTTAAACCAAAATTATCAGCATCATAAATAATTAAAGTATTAGCATTACTTATATCAATTCCTGTTTCTATTATCGTTGTACAAAGTAAGATATCATATTCATAATTAACAAAAGATTCCATTACATCTTCAAGTTCTTTCTTACTCATCTGACCATGAGCAATCGTAATTCTAGCTTCCGGCACTAACTTATGTAATTGTTCCATTTTAGATTCTATCGAAGCTACTTTATTATACAAAATAAATATCTGACCATTTCTTGATAATTCTTTATATATAGCATCTTTAATAATTAAATCATTCTCTTGAATAACATAAGTTTGAACTGGATATCTATTAGTTGGTGGAGTATCAATAATTGATAAATCTCTTAAACCACTTAAAGCCATTTTTAAAGTACGAGGAATAGGTGTTGCTGATAAAGTTAAAACATTAACATCATTTTTATATTCTTTAATCTTTTCTTTATGTTGAACTCCAAATCTTTGCTCTTCATCAACAATTAATAAACCTAACTTAGCAAATTTAACATCATTAGATAATAATCTATGTGTCCCAAATACTAAATCAATCGTTCCTTTTTCTAATCCTTCTAATATTCTTTTCGTCTCTTTAGTACTTGTAAATCTATTAAGTAAAGCTATCTCTATTGGATAATTTTTAAAACGTTCTAAAGCATTTTCATATTGTTGTTTAGAAAGAATAGTTGTCGGACATAAATAAAATACTTGTTTATTATTTAATATCGTTTTAAACATTGCTCTAAAAGCTACTTCTGTCTTACCAAAACCTACATCACCACATAATAATCGATCCATAGGTACTTCACTAGATAAATCGGCATCTATATCTTTTATCGCCTTTATTTGATCATTAGTTTCTTCATAAATAAATTCTGAACCAAATACATCTTCTTCCGCATAAGACTTAAAAGGTGTTCCTTTAACACTACTACGTGCTGCATATAACTTAATAAGTTCTCCACTAATATCTTTAATCTTATTACGTAATTCTCTCTTTTTCTTTACCCAACTAGTACTATTTAATTTATCTAGTTTAGGCATACTACCTTCTTTACCAGCATATTTAAAGATTGTACTTATTTTTTCAACAGGTATATATATCTTATCATTACCTTGATAATTTATTTGAATATAATCTTTCTTTAAGCCATTCTTCGTTAAAGTAATAACGCCATTATATATCCCTATACCATGCATACTATGAACAACATAATCTCCAATACTAAGTTGACCAAAATCTTTTATCTTTTTACCAATACGATATGAATTCTTATAATTAATTACTGAATTTTTTACTTTTTCGATATCATTTTCCGCAATTACTACATATTTATCAAAAACAAAACCATTATTAATTTTGTGATATAAAATATTTATTTCCCTGTCAATAAACTTACCATTATTAACAACATGATAACTAGATAAGAAAGGTTCTAAACTCTTTAATTGACTCTCTTTACTTAAACAAATAATAACTGTTTTACCACCACTAATTTGTTTACTACAATATTTCCCAAGTAATTCAAAATCACTATTAAAGTTTTCTATTTCCTGAGCTTTATAATTAACTACTTTACCATAATCATTATCATTAAGAGCGTTTAAATAAATAACGTGACTATAGCTAATTTCTTCCCACTCAAACATATGCTTTTTATCAATATTTTCATTTTCATTATATTCATCTATATCACTTAATAATTTTGTATAAGCAAGATCTATCTGATCTCTATTTATCATTAAGACATAAGGATTATTCATATAATCAACTAATGAACTATTATTATCACTTACTACTTCAGTATAAGGTTTAATCTTAATACTATTAATTTCTTTAATTGATAATTGTGTTGATTCATCAAAATATCTAATCGAATCTACATCATCCCCAAAGAATTCTATTCTAATTGGATGTTCTTCATCAATAATAAAAACATCTATAATATATCCACGAACAGCATATTCCCCTGTAGTTGTAACAATACTTTCTTTAACATACCCATATTTATCAAGTATTTCTTCTATTTTATCGCGTTTAATCTCTTTATTTAATTCTAAGTTAAACTCTAGATTAGTAGTATTATTTTTATCTGGTAAAAATCTTAAAAAGCCCATTAAATTAGTAACAACAATTACTTTTTTACCACTTCTAATTTGTTCTAAAGTTTCTAATCTTTTAATTTTTAAATCAGGAGAAATAGCTACAGCAACACTTGTTAAAAAATCATCCATAGGAAATAAACATACATCATCAGTATATGTTTTTAATGAATCATAATACATATTAGCTTCATATAAAGTATTAGTTAATATAACTATATTACGTTTTTCTTTTTTAAATAATTCTAACATGTAAAAAATGTTTAACTCTTTTGTTAAACCCGTAACAGTTAATCCATTTTCATACTTAAAATAATCAGCTAAAAAATCCATTTAAACCCCTACTTTTTTGTATTATATATATTCATAGTCCTTTCAATTCCATCAATTATAAACGATTCAATTATTTTGTCAAAATCTTTTTGCATTTCCATTAATTTATCTTTTTCACTTTTACTAAAATTTCCCAATACATAATCTTTTGTATCAATACTTTTATCATGGGAAATACCAATTTTTAAACGCGCAAAATTATCAGAACCTAAATTGTTGATAATTGATTTAATTCCATTATGACCTCCTGCACTACTATTCTTCTTTAGTTTATAAGAACCAAATGTCAAATCAAGATCATCATGAATGACAAGTATATCGTTAAGATCTATATCAAAATAGTTAACAAATTGTATAACAGCATCACCAGATAAATTCATATAAGTTAATGGTTTTACAAATAATACTTTCTCCCCATTAATCCTTGTTTCATAGTACAATGCTTTAAATTTTTCTTTCCAATCATCAGTATTTAAGTAATGATCTAAAACAAGAAAACCAACATTGTGTCTAGTATCTTTATAATCTTTACCTGGATTACCTAATCCAACAATTAACTTCATTTTAATCACTCTTTTCAAATATACCTTTATAAGATTTTAATTGTAAAATATCAATAGGTGGCAATACTTTTAAACTACCACTTTTACCATTTTTAGTAGCTTTAATTAAAACCATAATTGCTTCTTTTTTATAACTAGCATATATAAATTGTATTTTTTTTATTTTAAAATTATATTTCCCAAGACAATCTATAATCTCTTCTAAACGATCACATCTATGTACTAAGTATAATGGAGCTTTATTTTTTAAAATATACTTAGCTGCAATCATTAATTCATCTAATGTCATTGCTATTTCATGTCTTGCAATTGCTTTTTCTTCATCCTGATTTATTAATGAACTATTTTTATCATATTTAAAATATGGTGGATTACAAGTAACTGCATCAACACTTTCAGGTAATAAATAGTTTAAGACATTAGTCAGATTGTCATTTATAATATTTATTTGTGAATCTAAATTATTTTCTGTAACACTCATTTTTGCCAATTCATAAATATTCTTTTGTAGTTCAAATCCATAAACTCTAGCTCTAGTTTTACTAGACAAAATTAAAGGTACAGGAGCATTTCCCGTACAAAAATCTACTATAGTTCTAGTATTTCCCTTTAATTCTACAAATTCAGCAAGTAATATTGAGTCTAAAGAAAATTTAAATTTATCATCATATTGATAGATTTTTAAACCATCATAATCAAACAAATCATTTATTACTTTCGACATCTTCTAGTACAATCTCCTTTATTACTCCATCTAAATCTACTTTGTATTTTCTATTTAATATATCAACAGAAATTACTTTACCAGAACCAAATTCTGTTTTAACTGTTTGACCAATATTTGGCATACCATTACCACATCTAATATATTCATCATCTTCATAAGTTAAACAACATAAAAGACGACCACATAATCCATTAATTTTAGATGGATTTAATGCAATATTTTGATTTTTCGCCATATTCATTGTTACTGAATCAATATGATTTAAGAATGTTGAGCAACATAATGTTCTACCACATTGACCAATTCCACAAACAGTTCTTGCTTTATCACGTGCCCCAATTTGACGTAATTCTATTCTTGTCTTATAAATACCAGCAAGTCTTTTCGCTAATTCTCTAAAATCAACTCTTTCATCAGCAATAAAATTAAATAATAATTGTTTTCTATCAAGAGTATAAGAAGCATCTAATATATTCATATCTAATTCTAATTCTTTTACTATACTTCTAGCTTTTTTTAAACATTTTTCAGCATCAGCTAAATTTTTTAAATAAGTATCATAATCTTCATCAGTCGAAACTCTTAAGATATTTTTCATTTCTTCAATAGGAATATTAATCTTTTCATTAATAGCTTTATATATTACTCTTCCTAATTGAATACCTTTTTCTGTTTCAACAACAACATAACTATTTTTTTCAATCTCTAAGTCTTCTCCATTAAAATAATATATTTTACCTTCAGACTTTAAAGTAACTCCATAAATATTACTCATAATACTCCCTCATTTCAATTACAAACTTATCTAAAATTAAATCTATATTTCCATTACTTCTAATATACTTTAATATTTTTTCTACTAATAATATTATTTTTATTATATTATCTGGCGAAACTTCCTTTACAAGTTCTATTTTATCAGTTCTTTGCCCACTATAGCAATCTTTTAAATAATAAAGCATTGTATTAAAAAATATTTCCCACTCGGTTCTCTCTTTATAATAACCACTCATATGTGTCTTATTATATAGTAAATCTTCATTATTTTTATATATAGAATTTAAATATAATTTAACATCAATTAATACTTCATCATTAACATTTACTACATCTTCATCATAATTATTATAAAATAACTGACATCTACTTCTAATAGTAGATATAACATTTTCTTTATTATTAGTTATATAAAATCCTAATATATTATCTTCTGGTTCTTCTAAAAATTTTAGTAAGGCATTTGCTGATTCAGTATTAAGTCGATGAGCTTGATTAATAATATAAACATTATATTTAGTAAAAACAGGTATTGTACTAAATTTATTCATTAATTCACTAATTTGATCTCTTTTAATAAATTGACCATCTGGATTTATTGTAATTAAGCTAGGTAAATTATCGTTATCAATTAAAGTACAAATATTACATTCTTCGGTGCAATCATTACTATAATTGAATGGACAATTAATCTCTTTTACTAATTCTAATACATCTTTATAACATCTTTCTAAATCATTAGTTTCAAGCAAAAAAGCATGAGCTAACTTTCCCTCATGGTATTTTTTTAAAATTTCGTTTTTCATAGTTACTGCGACCAAATAACCACCTCTATAACTAAATTAAAAACTGAAGCAAAACTAATGCCATAATACCAAATATTCCTAAAAAAGAACTTAAACTAATTGTAATCAAATTAATTGGAATAAAGATATTTATTGCACTAAATAATACATTAACACTATAAATACCAAATATTCCAAAACAAATCCTCTTTATAACAACCATAACTTTATTCATATAATCACCTTATTAACTATATGAATAACATAAATAATTATTCTGAAATCTTCTTACGATCATTTAAAGCACGATCTAAAGTAATTTCATCTAAATAATCAATCTCTGTTCCCATTGGAATTCCATAAGATAAACGAGATATTTCAACGTTTTTACCTTCAAATATTTTCTTAATATATAAAGTTGTAGTTTCACCTTCAATAGTTGATTTTAACGCAATAATTAATTCTGGCTTATCTAATTTACTAACTCTTTCTACTAAGCTAGCTAAATTAATATCTTCCGGATTAATATCATCTATAGGAGAAATTAACCCATTTAAAACATGATAAACACCATTATAATTACCTGCTTTTTCAAAAGCAAAAACACTCTTATAATCTTCTAAAATACAGATAACATTCTTATCTCTTTTCTCATTAGAACAAATATCACATACTTCCTTATCTGTTATATGACCACAAATAGGACAAGTATGTAAATTATTCTTCGAATCAATCATTGAAGCAGCAAATGTTTCAACATCATCTGTTGATAATTCTAATAAAGATAAAGCCATTCTTTCTGCACTTTTTTCACCAATTCCTGGCAATTTACGAAAACAATTAATTAAATCTGCTAATACATCAGGATAACTTTTCATTATAATAATCCGCCTAATTGGCTACCATAAGCGCCTAAAACGCTTTCAGTTTCTTTATCAATTTTACTCATAGCATCATTAACAGCTATAACAAACATATCTTCAATTATTTCCTTATCATCGTTATCTATATCACTTTTAATATTTACTGAAACTAACTTCTTATCACCAGTAAAAACTACTTCAACTAATTCAGAAGTTCCAGTAAATTGCTTCTTATTTAATTCATCTTTCTTTTTAGTAATATCTCTTTGCATTTTTTGTGCTTGTTGCATAAGTGCTTGCATATTCATAATATATTTCCCTCTTTCTAATTTTCTATTTCATAACTTCCAAAGATATCCATTGCTACAGACTCTGTTTCATCTAATTCAACATTCTGTTGATTATCTTCAGAAATAGAAGAATCAATTTCTTCTTCTATATAATTATATTTTATTTTATTCTTTAAATTAAATCTATACTTTTCTGTCTCTTTTTTCCACAAATCCTCATTTATAGCAGCAAATTTCAAATTATTTCCCGAAAATTCATGATAATAATTTTGTAAATCATAAATTGACTTGTTAATAAGTTCGTTAGTTGAATCAATCTTACTTTGAATTAATACATATTGATTTGAAGCAGCTAAAACAGTAGTATCTGCTAACAAAGAAATCAAATTACGATCCTTATTCATCAAATAATTCATAAAATCTACCCATATTGCTGACAACTCATTCTTTACTTTTTTAGAAGCATCTACAAAACAATTATTAATTCTTACTTCAACATCAATTTTAGGCAAATTATCAATCTTTTCTTCTGGTTCTACTTCAATATTATCATCTTGAGAAACATCTTCTTCCACATCATCGACTTCTGAATCAGTATTATTGGTTTCGGATTTGTCATTAGATTTCTCCTCAATATTATTTCCCAAACTAGATTTATCCTCATTATTTAATTTATTTCCCAAATCAACATTTTTTGATTTTTTGTTGCTTTTATTTCCCGCATTAACATACTTTAATAAAACTATTTCAATCAAAGTATAAGGATCAATATTCAAATTAACATTAGATAAACATTCATTTAAATCAAATATCAAACCATATACATCATCAAACGATATAATATGAGAAGCCGTACCAGATTTAATTTCAATCGCTATACGACGTAACTCAGCAATTAACTTCTCAATAAATACAGAATAATTAGTACCACTTTCCCTAATATTTCCCAAAATATCTAGCAAATTGCTAATTTCATTTTCTTCAATACTTGTTAATAACTCATCAATTCTTTTAACAGAAACACTGCCAAAATAATTAGATACTAGTTCAAGACTAATCTCTTCATCATCGTTTGCTAATTGATCAAGCATACCTAAAGCATCACGCATTCCACCAGCTGAAATCAATGCAATCTCCTCTAATGCCTCATCAGTAATCTTAATTTTTTCTTCAGTACAAACATATTTTAATCTGTTAATAAGTGCATCCTTATTAACTGGCTTAAAATCAAACCTTTGACATCTAGATAAAATCGTAATTGGAACCTTCTGAATATCCGTTGTTGCTAAAATAAAAACAACATGAGATGGTGGTTCTTCTAACGTCAACAACAAAGCATTAAATGCATTATCAGTAAGCATATGAACTTCATCTATAATATAAACCTTATACTTAGATGATGAAGGAACTAACTTAACATTATTAATTAACTCCCTAATCTGATCTACACCATTATTAGATGCTGCATCAATCTCTATAATATCAGGACTTTCCTTAAAAGAAAGACAACTACTACATTCATTACATGGATTTCCATCAACTGGATGCTCACAGTTTAATGCTTTAGCAAAAATCTTAGCTGAACTCGTTTTACCAGTTCCTCTTGGACCAGTAAAAATATATGCATGAGCGTGTTTACCGCTAATTATAGCGTTCTTAAGCATCTCAACTGTATAATCTTGACCTACTACATTATCAAAGTCATCTGGGCGATATTTTCTATATAAAACTTTATAATTCATATACAAACCCTCCTGTTGATAATTATACCATAAAAAAAGAGGTAATTACCTCATATTATTAAAAAAATTCAACAACATTCCTTCAAAATAACTCTTCTGATCATCATAACCATCAATCATCTTCTTATTTACCTCAACATTACAAGAAACATCTTGATTTTTTTGGGAAATAAAAAAATAAACTTCATCAATTCTACTCTTAGAAATAACCATCGAACACATATCACATGGTTCTAATACAACAACCATCTTATAACCATCTAAACGCCAATCCTTAAGCTTCTTTTCAGCCTTCAAAATAGCTATAATTTCAGCATGACCTAAAACATTAAAACTTCTTTGACGATTATTACAAGCATGAGAAACAATATGACCACCTTGATCTAAAATAACTGCACTAACTGGAATCTCGCCCTTTTTTCTAGCCTGTTCTGCATCCTTAATTAATATATTTAAAACCTTTTCATCTAACTTCATATAAATACTCCATAAAAAAACGTGCACACAAACAGAGATTGATGTGGCTGCTACCTTCCAGTCCTGACCAGGTTACAATATATTTGTTGCACGTATAGATAATAACAAAAAAACATAATTAAATCAACTATATATCTAAGTTTCACGTGAAACATTATACACTTTTCTAAAATAATTATTAACAATGTTCCACGTGAAACATATTCACAGGCATTTTAATATACAAACAAATAAAAAACAAATTAAAATAACAACTAAATAAATATAGTTTCACGTGAAACCTTATCAACAAATAAATTTAACAATTTTAAAATAATAAATAAATTGCTTAGATTAAATAATTAATTATGATAAATAAATAAATAAATAAATAAATAAATAAATAAATAAATAAATAAATAAATAAATAAATAATATATTCAAAATAATTAATTTTTATATTTTATAAAATTAATGTTTCACGTGGAACATTTATTCACAATTAATTTCTTAAATAAACATTAAAAAATAGGAAATGAGATTAATAACCTATCATTAATTATTAACTCGTTTCCTATTTTAATTTATTATATTTTTAAATAAACCCTTTTATTTCCCGGGAAATATTCTAAAATACATTTACAAAAATAACATATTTTTTATTAAATTAACATCAAATGTTTCACGTGAAACATCAAATATAGTTGTTAATTATTAAATTTCATTATCAGAATCAGATTCGTTATTATTTCCCAAGTCGTCAGAGTTTTCTTCTTCTAAATTATTTCCCAAATCATCATTTATTATATTATTTCCCAAAACTTCATCTTGAATATTGCCTTGATTGTTGATAACTTCATCTTGAGAACTTTCCTCTACTTCTTTCTCTTTATCAACTAAACAAATAGTAGCTACAGTATGCTCTTCTTTTAATCTAATTAATCTAACACCTTGAGTAACACGACCAAGAGTATTAATATTCTCAGTACCCATACGCATTACCATACCAGCGTCTGTAATAATAACTAAATCAGTATCTGGACGAGCAATCTTAAATGATGCAATATCACCATTCTTTTCCGTAATACTTAAGGCTTTAACACCCTTACTACCACGCTTAGTCTCACGGTAATCACGAACAGATGTTTGTTTGCCATAACCCTTAACAGTTACAATAATAACATTATCATCATCTGAAGCAATTTCAGCACCAATACACTTAGCATCTCCAAGTTCAATACCTTTAACTCCAGATGCTGTTCTACCCATTATACGAACATCATTTTCATTAAATTTAACCATTCTACCACTACTAGATCCTAATAATACAAAATTATTTCCCGTAGTCTTTCGAACAGCAATTAACTCATCTTCTTCCTTAAGAGTAATACAAATCTTACCACCACTTCTAATACTATCAAATTCAGAAATAGCAGTACGTTTAACTAATCCTGACTTCGTCACAAATAATAAATTATCAATATCTTCATCAGCAGATAACTTAATAATTGAATTAATCATTTCATCCTTCTCTAAAGGTAACAAATTAACCATTGGTAAACCTTTAGATTGTCTACTAAATTCAGGTATTTCATAACCTTTTAATCTATAAACCTTACCTTTATTAGTAAAGAATAATACATGATCATGCGTTTGAATATTAATCATTTGTTCAACAAAATCTTCTTCATTTGTTGCCATACCTTTAATACCAACGCCACCTCTATTTTGCGCTTTAAACGTATCAGATGTTGTTCTCTTAATATAACCTTTATGCGTTAAAGCAATCATAACATCTTCATTAGGAATTAATGATTCATCTTCGATATAATCAATAGCTGTCATATCAATATGTGTTCTTCTATCATCAGCGAATTTATTCTTAATTTCTGTCATTTCTTCTTTAATTATATTAAGAACTTTCTCTTCACTAGCTAAAATAGCTCTTAATTCATCAATTTCCTTCATTAATTCAGCTAATTCAGCTTCAATCTTATCTCTTTCTAATCCTGTTAAACGACGTAATCTCATTTCCAAAATAGCTTGAGCCTGGATTTCAGTAAGTCCAAATCTATCCATCAAACCATTTTGTGCATCTTCATCACTATTTGAATTACGTATCAATTTAACTACTTCATCAATATTATCTAAAGCAATCTTTAAACCCTCTAAAATATGAGCTCTTTTTTCTGCTTTATCTAAATTAAATCTTGTTCTTCTAATAATTATTTCTTTTTGATAATCAATATATTTAGAAATAATATCTTTTAAACCTAATGTTTTAGGAACACCTTGATCTAACATCAAGAATATTATTCCAAAATTTGCTTGAAAATCAGTATGTTTATAAAGTTGATTTAATATTACTTGTGGATTAGCATCCTTTTTTAAAGTGATAGTAATCTTAACCCCATCTTTTAAATCAGTATGATAATCAGTAATTCCATCAATAACTTTATTATGAACCAAATCAGCTACCTTATTTTTTAAATCTAATGTATTAATTCCATAAGGTACTTCAGTAACTACAATATAATGTCTACCATTTTTTTCTTCAATCGTCGCTTTACTTCTAATTGTAATACTTCCACGACCAATTTCATAAGCTTTCTTAATTCCTGAATTACCTAATATAATACCACCTGTCGGAAAATCAGGACCAGGTATATACTTCATTAATTCTTCTAAAGTAATCTCTGGATTATCAATATAAGCAATACATCCATCTATTACTTCACCTAAATTATGAGGTGGAATATTAGTTGCCATACCAACTGCAATTCCCATTGTACCATTAACTAATATATTAGGAAATCTAGATGGTAAGATCGCTGGTTCTTTTTCTGAATCATCGAAGTTTGGAATCATATCAACAGTATCTTTGTTAATATCTCTTAATAATTCTAATGATATTTTAGAAAGTCTTGATTCTGTATAACGCATAGCTGCTGCTCCATAACCTTCAATATTACCAAAGTTACCATGACCATCAACTAACATACAACGATAAGAGAAGTCCTGAGCCATTCTAACCATCGCTTCATAAATACTTGAATCTCCATGTGGATGGTATTTACCCATTACATCTCCAACTATTCTAGCACTCTTTTTATGAGGTTTATCAGGTGTATATCCAGATTCATACATTGAATATAAAATTCTTCTGTGAACAGGTTTAAGACCATCTCTTAAATCTGGTAAAGCACGAGCTACTATAACACTCATTGAATAATCTAAGAAAGAATCTCTAACCTCTTTAACTATGTTATTTTGTTCTAATCTATCCACAACCATTCACCTCCTAAGCATCCAAATTTTGTACAAATACAGCATTTTCTTCTATAAATGTTCTTCTAGGTTCTACTTCATCACCCATTAATTTAGAGAATACTTCATCAGCTGCTCTTGTATCTTCTAATGTAATTTGTCTTAATACACGTTTTTCAATATCCATTGTTGTTTCATTTAATTCTTCAGCATCCATTTCTCCTAAACCTTTCATACGTAAAATATCTCTCTTAGTTTCAGGTTTTAATGTCGCTAAATATTCATCTCTTTCTTTTTCATTTAAAACATATTTAATTGTTTGACCATGTTTAATACAGAAAAGAGGTGGTTGTGCAGCATATACATGTCCTGCCTCAACAATTGGTCTAAAGAATCTATAGAATAATGTTAATAATAATACTCTAATATGTGCACCATCGACATCGGCATCAGTCATAATAATGATTTTGTCATATCTTAATTTAGATAAATCAAACTCATCGCCAATACCAGTACCAAATGCAGTAATAATAGTTCTAATTTCTTCATTATTTAAAGCTCTATCTAATCTAGCTTTTTCAACATTTAGTATTTTACCTCTTAACGGAAGAATAGCTTGTGTCATACTATTACGACCTTTAATTGCTGAACCACCAGCTGAATCTCCCTCGACGATAAATATTTCACATTCAGATGGATCTTTACTCTTACAATCAGATAATTTTCCATAGAAATTAGTAATATCTAAATCACCTTTACGACGAGTTAATTCTCTAGCTTTTTTAGCTGCTAATCTAGCTCTTGATGCTGTCATAGATTTTTCAATTATAGTTTTAGCTTCTTCAGGATTTTCAAGTAAGAATCTTTCTAATCCTTCACTAAATACATCATCAGCAATCTTTCTAACTTCAGCATTACCAAGTTTTGTTTTAGTTTGTCCTTCAAATTGTGGATCTGGATGTTTACAAGATATAATCATTGTTAATCCTTCTCTAACATCATCACCAGTTAAAGGATCATCATTATCTTTTAATAATTTAGCATTTTTAGCATAGTTGTTAATAATTCTTGTTAAAGCTCTTTTAACTCCATCCTCATGAGTTCCACCTTCATAAGTACTAATGTTATTTGTAAACGAATATAAACAAGAATTATAATCTTCATTATATTGGAAAGCAACTTCAATTGAAATATTATCTTCTTGACCTTCTACATAAACAACATCTTCATGAATTACTTTTTTGTTTTTATTTAGTTTTTTAACAAATTCAATAATTCCACCATTATATACGAATTCTTGTTTCTTTTCGTCTTCTCTTAAATCTTCTAAAATAATCCTTAAACCTTTATTTAAGAAAGCTAATTCTTCTAATCTCGTTGCTAATGTTTCATAATTATACACAGTAGTTTCTTTAAATATTGTAGGATCAGCTTTAAATGTAACAGTTGTACCAGTTCTTTCAGGATCACAATCTTCAATTATTTTTAATGGTTCTACAGGATGTCCACCATTTTCAAATCTTTGATAATATACATGTCCTTCTCTATAAACTCTAACTTCTAACCAAGCAGATAAAGCATTAACAACCGAAGCTCCTACACCATGTAAGCCACCAGATACTTTATATCCGCCGCCACCAAATTTACCTCCAGCATGAAGTACTGTAAAAATCGTTTCAATTGTTGATAAACCAGTTTTAGCATTCATACCAGTTGGCATTCCACGACCATCATCTTTAACTGTAATTATATTTCCTTTTTCGATAATTACTTCGATATCATCACAATAACCAGCTAATGCTTCATCTACAGCATTATCAACAATCTCCCATACTAAATGGTGAAGTCCTCTTTCACTAGTGGTACCAATATACATACCAGGTCTTTTTCTAACAGCTTCTAAACCCTCTAGAACTTGAATATCACTATCATTGTATTCTTCCTTCATATATTAATCCTCCCTTACTACACCATCATTTATTTCAAACAACTTACTCTTTTGTAAAATATCACTATTTATTTTATCAATTTCAGTAGTTGTTATAAACGTTTGAATATTTTCATTTATTAACGATAAAATATTATTTATTTTAAACCTATCTAATTCGCTAAATAAGTCATCTAATATCAAAATAGGATAATCCTTCCTAATTTGATAAAAAATCTCTAATTCAGCCATTTTATAAGCTATAATCGCATTCTTTTGTTGACCTTCAGATCCATAATCTTTAATATTAAAATCTAAAAATTTAAATTTAATATCATCATGATGAATCCCTAAAGTCGTTTTACCTAAGATAATATCTCTATTTAAACTATCCTTATATTTTTTTAATAATTTTTGTTTATCAAAATTATTAAAATCAGATATATATTCTAGTTTTAAATCAGATATATCACATATTTTTTTATAAAACTCCCCTATTTTATCATTTAATAAATCAATATATTTTTTTCGCGATAAATAAATTTTTTCACCTAAATCAATTAGTTTATTCGTTAAAATATCTAAATAATCACTAGAAGTATTAGCATTAATATTCATTGATTTTAAATAGGTATTTCTTTGTTTTAATAGTTTATTATAATTATTTAAGTTTTTAAGATAACTATTATTTATTTGTGATATTTCTAAATTAATAGCTTTTCTTCTAACACTAGGTGAATCCTTTATAAATCTTAAATCATCAGGATTAAAGAGTACAACACTAACTTTAGATATATAATCACTTAATTTATCTACTTTAGTATTATTTATTTTTACTTTTTTTCCACCATCTTTAATTATTATTTTATAATCATTAGTATATTTTTCCGCAATTGTCCCCTCTACTCGACAAACATCTTTGTTGTTCATAATTAATACTTTATCAACAGAACCCCTAAAAGACTTTGTAAGTGCAAGCACATAAATACTTTCAACTAAATTAGTCTTACCAGATCCATTATTACCATATATTATGTTATAACTATCTGAAAAACTAATTTCCATTTTTTCATAATTTCTAAAATTTAATAATCTCAAATGTTGTATCTTCATTTTTTAGCCTCTTTTACGACCATAGATTAATAAAAGTATTTTTTGAGTACTCCCATACCTCAAATTAATTATAACATAAAAAGCTACCTTTTAGTAGCTTTTTAATCATTTTTTATCAATTTTTCGCATTTGTAATGTATCTTTTAATCTAGAACATCTATAAAGTTGATTATCTATTATAGCTGTCGATACATCTACAAGTAACTTTTTACCATTTTTTAACTCAATAATAGTCTTATCTTTAAACTTATCTGGTTTATAGATATGTTCATAAGATAACCAAGAACATTCTTTATTTTTAGGTGATAAAGTAGGAAAAAAGATTAAATCAAATGTCTCTTCTATTATAACTGGTACTTTATGTGTAAATCCAACTAATTTAGAAGTTCCTATTTGTCTTCCTTCTAGTGAACTACCAAAATATTCACAACTCTCTTCTACTATTTTTAAAACTGGTTTATCAACAGTAAAAGAATCTTCTACTTCATATACTACAGTATGATGATCATCTTTTGGTATTAAAGCTACTGTATTCTTATTAATTTCATAAGAATCCATATACAAAACCTCCCTCTTTCCAAAATTTACCAACCTTATACTCTATATTAATGTCGATTTTTGTCATATTATGTCGAATTTAGTAAAAAATTTAAAAATTGTCAAAAAAATCACTTTCTTTTTCGAAAGTGATTTACATATTTATATTAATTAGAAAGTTTTAATTGGTAATATTAATTGAATTAATGATTCATCTGAAACAGACTTAATAACAATTGGTTTTACTTCACCATTAAGTAGTATTAAAATTTCTTCATCTTTCATTGTTTTTAAAGCATCTAACATATATTTAGCACTAAATGAAATATCTATATTAGCATCAGCAGCTGTTTCGATATCTAGTTTTTCTTCTACTTTACCTATTTCTGAAGCATATGAATTAATAACCATTTGATTACCTTTTATTTTCATTTTAACAATATTTTTATCTTTATTTTGTGTAAGTAAAGCTGCTCTATCTATCGCATTATAATAATTATCTAATTTAGTATTAACAATAATCGCAAAATCATTAGGAATTAAGTTTGAAGTATTAGGATATGTTCCAGAAAGAAGATTACTTTGAAATATTATATTTTTATATTTAAATAATACTTTATTAGTAAATACATGCATTTCAACATCTTCATCTTCATTAATTATTTTATCTAATTCCATAATATTTTTACCTGGTATTACTATATTAATTTCTTCTTCACTAGGTACATCTAAAGTAATATTCTTTTTAGCAAGACGATAAGAATCAGTAGCTATACATTCTAATAAGTCCCCTACTATTTTAAAGTTAAGTCCAGTAAGTAAAGGTCTTAGTTCTTGTGTTGATATAGCAAATGCTGTTTGACTAATTATCGTTTTAAACATATTACCTTTAATAATTATTGGTTTATCAACTTCTTCTAATTTTAAACTAGGATATTCTTTTGGATCTAAACAATTTAAATCATATTGACTATTATCAGATGATATTTTTATTTTTAAACCATCCATAAGTTCAAAGTTAATTAAATCAGAAGGTAATTTTCTTATTATATCTAATATATATTTACTTTGAATTATTATAGATCCTTCTTTTTCTATATTAGTAATAGCTTTCTTTTCAATAAAAGCTCTAATTGTTAATTCACTATCACTAGCAGTTAAGAATAAACCTTCATCATTTAATTCGAATTTAACTCCATTTAATATTGGAATAATGTTTTTAGTTGAAATAGCTTTTACAACATTTGATAAATTTTCTAATAAAATATTTTTTTCTATTGTAAATTTCATTCATTTTTCCTTCTTTCTTATTATATTTTATATAGTTTTATTATTATTATAAAGTTAATAATGTGAATAACTATCATTTTACCCACAATTATCTAATAAAAATCATTATTATATCTTGTGAATAATTATAAATTTACTAACAATTAATTAACATTTTTATAATTTAGATTTAATTTCATTTATAATTTCTTTTAATTGACTATTATTTTTTAAATCTTCTTCTATTGTATTAACCGCATGTATTACTGTTGAATGATCTTTACCTCCAAATTCTAAACCTATTCTTGGAAATGATTGATCTGTCATCATTCTACATAAATACATCGCTAACATTCTTGCATAAGCAATATCTTTACTTCTTTTCTTTCCTTTTAATACTTCTACTGTAATATTGTAGTAATCAGCTACAGCTTTTTGAATACTTACAATATCATTAGTCATATAAGGATTTTTAGTTAAATAATCTTTTAGTGCTTCGTTTGTAAATTCTAAATCTAATTTATTAGGTACAAATATTGCTGTATAAGCTACTAATCTATTTATTACTCCTTCAATACTTCTTACATCTGTATCACAATTATTAGCTATAAATTCAACTGCTTCATCCGTTATTTTATTAGCTAAATTAGGAATTCTATTAATTTTATCTTTTATAATACGACATCTTAAATCAAAATCTGGTGGATAAATATCAACAGGTAATCCCCAGGCAAATCTACTTCTAAGACGATCTTCAAGTAATTTTAAATCATCAGGAGATCTATCAGAACTAATAATAATTTGTTTATTATTATCATGTAGATAATTAAATGTATGAAAGAATTCTTCTTGTGTTTTCTTAGCATCAACTAAGTATTGAATATCATCAATAATTAATACATCAACATTACGATATTTATTTTTAAATTTATTAAAGTATTCTTTATTATCACTACTATCACTACCAGTATAATCTTTTCTAAAATCATCACTAGTTGTATATAGTACTTTAAGTTCTTTATGATGTTCCGTAATATAATTACCTATCGCATGCATTAAATGTGTTTTTCCAATACCACTTTTTCCGTATATAAACAATGGATTGAATTGAACTCCAGGATTCTCTGCTACTGCAAAAGCTGCTGTTCTAGCAAATTTATTAGTATCCCCTACTACAAAATTATCAAAATTTAAATTCGGTTTTAAATTGGTTTCAAAAGGAGTATCATCATTGTGAATATCTACTTGTTCATTAACAACCTCATTTATTAATTCTGTAGTTGGTACTTCAATTTCTTCTTCTAATAAACACTCTATATCCCTTTTTACCCCTGTAATTTTAGAAAAAGCCTCATCCATTAAATCATAATAATTCGATAATAAAAATTTTTTGTGTAAAGGCATTGGTACTTGTAATACTATCTTTGAATCAGTAATTTCATGTAATTTAGTATCTCTAAACCATGTACTAAAAGATACTGGGTTAAGTTTATCTTTTATTATATCCAAAAACTGTACCCAGATCTCCTCTGAGTTCAATCCCATCACCCCACTTTGCCATTTATGTACAAATATTTTAACTCAACCTGTGGAAAAATAAAAGTAATATTTAAAAAATTTTTTTCATCCACAAACCTATAAACAAATTTATCTACAAAAGACAACAATAAATATCTAAGAATAAAGTATTTATCCACATTATCCACAAATTTTAAATAAACATGTTAAAAAAGTTATCCACATATTCACAGGTCATTGTTGATAAATGTCTAATTAATGCAAAAATTAAAGACTTACCCGATATTTCTTGACTTTTTTAAAATCTTAATATTATAATAAGGGAGCTTATTTAGATGTGGAGGTGTTATACATGAAAAGAACTTATCAACCAAATAATAGAAAAAGAGCTAAAAAACATGGATTCTTTGCTAGAAAAGAAAGTAATATTCTAAATTCAAGAAGAAAAAAGGGACGTAAAAAAATCGTTGTTAAATAAGCCACTATCTTAAGTGGTTTTTTATGTATTAAAAGGGATGAAAGAATATGAAAAGGGCCGAAACTATTAAAGATCAAAAATTATTTAATAATATAATAAAGAATGGAAATTATATAAAAAACCCATATTTTGTCTTATATAGTTCTAAAAAAAATGAACCAGAAATAAATTTTGGTATTGCTATTAGTAATAAAGTAGGAAAAGCTCATATCAGAAATAAATTAAAAAGACAAGTTAGATCTATTATAGATAAAAACAGAAATTTATTTAAAAATAGCAATAATTATATTATAATGATAAGAAGGAGCTGTTCTGAAGCTAAGTACAGTGAATTAGAACAAGCTTTAATAGATTTATTAAATAAATAAGGGTGATACAGTGAAAAAGAAAACAAAAATATTTATTATCGCGCTATTACTAATATTATTAACTGGATGTACACAAACCTTAAAAGATGGTAAAGAGGCCGTTACTAATGAAAAAACTGGTCAAACATTAACTTCTAATATATTATGTAAACCGAGTGATGAAGATTTATTAAAAACATATGAAGAATATAATGATAGTTTAAAAGTAAGTTTAGATGATTTACCAACGTGTAGCTCATTTACTCCCAATAAATTAAAATATCAAGGATTATGGGAATCAATATTTATTAAACCATTAGCTTATATTATTTTAAAATTTGGCTATTTGGTTAAAAATATGGGTGTCTCAGTTATGATTATTGGTTTATTAATTAGATTAATTATGTTACCAATTCAAGTAAAAACCGTAAAACAATCAGAAAATATGAAAAAAGCTCAACCAGAAATAGCTCGTATTGAAAGAAAATATCGTAATAAAACAGATAATGAATCATTAATGGCTAAGAGCCAAGAAACAATGTTAGTATATAAAAAATATAGTATAAATCCTGTAAGTGGTTGTTTATTAGCATTTATTCAATTACCATTATTCTTTGCTTTCTTAGAAGCTATTAATAGAGTACCAGCAATATTTGAAGGAAATTTCTTAACTATGAATTTAGGTATGACTCCAGTTACTGGTATAATGCATCATAATTATTTATATATCTTATTAATAGTTTTAATTATCTTAACAACTTTCTTATCATTTAAAATATCAATGGCCAGTCAAGATAAAAATTCAGAAATGGCTCAACAAACTAATTTTATGTTTGTCTTTATGATTTTGATGGTTTCAGTAGCATCATTAAGTCTACCAACCGCAATTGCATTATATTGGATAGTAACTAATGGTTTTGCTGTAATTCAAAATTTTGTAATAAAGAAATTAATGGAAAAGAGGATGTAGTATGAAGATAGAAGTATTTGAAGGTAAAACAAAGGAAGAAGCTAAAGAAAAAGCTTTAACTGAACTTAATGTTTCAGAAAATGAAGTATTCATTAAAGAAGAAGAAAAAAAGGGTAAATTATTTAAAGCTACAACTTATATTTGCAAAGTAGTTAAAATAACGGATGTTGCTAATTTCTTAAAAGAAAAATTAGATGAAATGTTAAAAAATATGGGTATTGAATGTCAATTTGAAACAAATGTTAGAGATGAACAAATAAATATCAAAATGTATTCTGATAAAAATAATATTTTAATTGGCAAAAATGGTCAAACTTTAATGGCTATTCAAACAGTTCTAAGACAAGTTGTATTTAACGAAATCGGTACATATCCATATATATTATTAGATGTTGAAAACTATAAAGAAAAGAAAATATCTAATCTTGAAAGAAATGCTAAACGAATTGCTCGTGAAGTATTAAAAACAAAAATTGATGTTAGTTTAGATAATATGAACTCTTATGAAAGAAGAATAATTCATAATGCCTTATCTAAATACAAAAATCTATCAACTACTAGTGAAGGTGAAGAACCTAATCGTCATATTGTTATAAGATATATAGAGACAGAAAAAGAAGAACAAAACGATGAAGAAGAGTAAAGTACTCTTCTTTTTTTATTTCCCGGGAAATAATTTTGTTATAATAAATATATAATAAAAATAATTTCCCAAACTATTAAAATATGCTATAATACAGGCCGAAAGGAGCTAAAACTATGAATGATACAATTTGTGCCATCGCTACCAGTCAAGGAGTAGGAGCAATAGCTATAATAAGAGTTAGTGGTGATGAAGCTATAGAAATAGTAAATAAACTATTCAAAGGTAAAGACTTAACTAAAGTATCTTCTCATACTATAAATTATGGTAAAATAATTGATCCATTAGATAATAAAATAATTGATGAAGTCCTAGTATCAGTTATGTTAGCTCCTAAAACTTTTACTAGAGAAAACGTTGTCGAAATAAATACTCATGGCGGAATAGCATCAACCAATAAAGTCTTAGAACTATTACTAACTAATGGTTGCCGTCTAGCTGAACCTGGTGAATTTACTAAACGTGCTTTCCTAAATGGTCGTATCGATTTATTAGAAGCCGAAGGAGTAATGGATTTAATTAACGCTAAAACCGATACTCAAAGAGATTTAGCAACTAACCAAGTAACAGGTAAAGTCTCAGACTTAATCAATAATCTTCGTAGTGACTTAGTTCAAATAATATCAAATATTAACGTTAATATAGATTATCCAGAATATGATGATGTAGATATAATAACTAACGACTTACTAATCCCTAAAATAACTGCTTTAAAAGATCGCATAAATAAAATCTTACAAGAAAGTAAAAACGGTCAAATAATTAAAGAAGGTATTAAAACTTCTATTGTAGGAAGACCTAATGTCGGTAAAAGTAGCTTACTTAATGCCTTACTAGATGAAGAAAAAGCAATCGTTACTGATATTGCTGGAACAACTAGAGACATCGTTGAAGGTCAAATAACTATTAATGGTATAATGCTAAATATTATCGATACAGCTGGTATTAGAGAAACCGAAGATAAAGTCGAAAAAATAGGTGTTTCTAAAAGTTTAAAAACTATTGAAGAAGCTGATTTAGTACTATTAGTATTAAATAACAATGAAGAACTAACTCCAGATATTCTAGAACTTATAACTAAAATAAAAGAAAAAGAATATATAGTTATAATTAATAAATGCGATTTAGCATCTAAAATAGAATTAAAAAAATTAGATGTTGATAAATCTCGTATTATTAACATGAGTCTTATAGATAATCAAGGAATAGATGAATTAAAAGAAAAAATAATTGAATTATTTAATTTAAATAAATTAGAAAGTGTAGATCCAACATACTTAAGTAATAGTCGTAGTATAAGTATCTTAAGAAAATGCCTTATTTCAATTGAAGAAATTGAAAAAGGTTTAAAAGAAAATCAACCAATTGATATGATTGAATTAGATATTAAAAATATTTGGGAACAACTAGGTATGATTAATGGAACTACCTATGAAGAAGAATTACTAGATGAAATGTTTAGTAGATTTTGTCTTGGGAAATAAAAAGAGGTGTGAATAACTATGTATGAAATAATTGTCGTTGGTGGTGGACATGCCGGTTGTGAAGCTGCTCATGCCTGCGCCTTAAAAAAACATAAAACCTTATTAATAACTAGTAATTTAAAAAATATTGCTGATATGCCTTGTAATCCTCATATTGGTGGAAGTGCTAAAGGTATTGTAGTAAGAGAAATTGATGCCTTAGGTGGCATTATGGGTAAAGTAGCTGATAAAACTCATTTACAAATAAAAATGCTTAATAGCGCTAAAGGTCCAGCTGTTCAATCATTACGTGCTCAAGGTGATAAAATAGCTTATCCAAAAGAAATGTTGAATACTTTAAATAATTTAGAATATTTAGATATTAAAGAAGGAATGGTTGAAGATTTAATAATCGAAGATGGTAAAGTAGGGGGAGTTATCCTAGAAGATGGAACAAAAATTATTTCCCAAGCTGTCATTCTAACAACTGGTACTTACTTAAAAGCTGATATTTTAGTGGGAAATACTCGTACAAGAAAAGGTCCACATGGCGAAAAAACATCTAATTTCTTAAGTGACAAACTAAAAGAATATGGTTTTAATATTATAAGACTAAAAACTGGTACCCCACAAAGAATAGATCGTAAGACAATTGATTTTTCTAAAATTAAATTAGAACCAGGTGATGATATTTATCATACCTTTAGTTTTGATTTAGAACCATCATACAAAATTGAAGACCAAGAACCATGCTATCTAACATATACAACCGAAAAAACACATCAAATCATTAGAGATAACTTAAATAAATCAAGTATGTATGGTGCATTAGATGATATCAAAGGTATCGGTCCAAGATACTGTCCGTCAATTGAAGATAAAGTAACCCGTTTTGCTGATAAAGAAAGACATCAATTATTCTTAGAACCAGAAAGTCGTTATTATGATGATATCTATCTTCAAGGATTCTCAACATCTATGCCTCCAGAAATTCAAGAACAAATGGTTCATAGTTTACCAGGACTAGAAAATGCTAAAATCTTAAAATATGGCTATGCTATTGAATACGATGCTATCTATCCAACTCAACTAAATGCCTCTCTAGAAACTAAAATAATTGAAAACTTATATACAGCTGGCCAAATAAATGGTACTAGTGGTTATGAAGAAGCTGCATGTCAAGGACTTATGGCTGGTATAAACGCTTCACTAAAATTAGAAGGTCAAGAACCATTAGTTCTAAAAAGATCAGATGCTTATATTGGTGTCTTAATTGATGATTTAATTACTAAAGGTATTAGAGATCCATATCGTTTACTTACATCTCGTGCTGAATTTAGATTATTACTACGTAGTGATAATGCAGATTTACGTTTAAGAAACTATGGTTACGAAGTAGGTTTAATAAACGAAGAACAAATAGATAGATTAAAACAAAAAGAAAAATCTATTAATGAACTATTAAATTATATGAAAGAAACTAAATTAAAAGTAACTGAAGAGATAAAAAATAAATTTACTACTAATAATTATCAAGTACCTAATAATGGTATCACTTTAGAGCAACTAATCAAACGACCAGAAATAAAAATGTCTTTCTTAAATGAATTAATTTCTATTCCATATCCTGAAGAAATACAAGAACAAATTGAAATAAATTTAAAATATGAAGGTTATATTGCTAAAGCCTATAAAGAAGCCGAAAAAATGTTAAAGTTAGAAAAGAAACAAATACCAGAAGATATTGATTATGATAAGATTAAAAATATTGCTTCTGAAGCTCGTCAAAAATTAAAAGAAGTAAGACCTAAAACGATTGCTCAAGCTATCCGTATTAGTGGCGTAAATCCAGCTGATATATCTATCTTATCTGTCTATTTAAAAAAGGAATATAGTAAAGATGAATAAAGAAGAATTTGTAAGTGAAGTAAGTAAACTAGGTCTAAATCTTACTCCTGAACAATTAAATATGTTAGATACCTATGCTAAATTTTTAATCGAATATAACTCTCATACTAATCTAACTGCTATCACTGAAGAAAACCAAATATATTTAAAACATTTTTATGACTCAATAACTATAATAAAAGCAATTGATTTAACTAAAATAGATAATTTAATAGACATTGGTACCGGCGCTGGCTTCCCTGGAATGGTTATAAAAATATTATTTCCCACCATTAAAGTTACTTTATTAGATTCAAATAATAAAAAAATAAACTTTTTACAGGAATTGGGAAATAAATTAAATCTAGCTGATATTAATTATTATCATGGTCGTGCCGAAGAATTTGTCCAAAACAATCGTGAAAAATTTTCCCTAGTAACTGCTCGTGCTGTAAGCAATTTAACAACTTTATCAGAACTATGCTTACCATTAACTAAGTTAAATGGCTATTTTATCCCTTTAAAAGGATCTAATGAAGAAGAAATAAATGATTCATTAAATGCAATAAAAAAATTAGGTGGTAGTATTGAAAATATAATCAAATTTACACTACCATACGAAGAAAGTACAAGAAACATCATAAAAATTAAGAAAATAAATACCACACCAAAAGAATATCCACGAAGATATGACAAGATAGTTAAGTACCCATTGAAATAAAAATTAAAATAAGGTATTATTAATAATAGAGAAGACTAGATAAAAGGGGCTGATTATATGAATCTAGAATCAGGAGTACTACAAGTACATATTGAAGATATAATTCCTAATAGATTTCAACCAAGACTATCATTTGATGAACAAGGTTTAAAAGAATTAGCAGATTCAATAAGAGAACATGGTATTATTCAACCATTAGTTTTAAGAAAATTAGGCGATAAATATGAAATAATCGCTGGAGAAAGAAGGTATAAAGCTGCTCAAATAGCAGGTTTAACTACTGTTCCAGCCGTCATAGCTAATATAGATGATAATAAATCAGCCGAAGTAGCTCTAGTAGAAAATGTTCAAAGAAGAGATTTAACAGCTATTGAAGAAGCACGTTCTTATAAAAGCTTACTTGATAAAGGTTATTTAACTCAAGAACAATTAGCTAAAAGAATGGGTTTATCTCAACCAGCTATTGCTAATAAATTACGTTTATTAAATTTAGATGAAGAAGTTCAACAAGCTTTACTTGAAGAAAAAATATCAGAACGTCATGCTAGAACTTTATTAACTTTAGATGATAAAAATGCTCAAAGAGAATGGTTACATCGTATTATTAATGAACGCTTAACAGTTAGACAATTAGATTTGGAATTAAAGAAATTAAGAGAAGCAAATAGTATAGTTAGCGTTGATGATGAAGACGAAGGAACTGGTGAAGTACCACTAGTATCATCAACACCAAGTATTGAAGATATAAAAGCTAATTCTATAGATTTAAGTGAAGCTAATCGTATTAAAAATAATCCTCCAGAACAATTAGAAACTTTAGAAACTCTAGAAGAAACTCCAATCCCAACTGCCACTCAACCAATGCCAGAACAAGGAGAAGAGTTACTAGAACCATATACACCAGCAACAACTGTTCCAGAGTTTAATATAGCTACACCAAATTCTGCTAGTACATTTATACCTCCGGAAAATATAGTGGAACCAATGCCAGATCAAAATAAATATTTCAGTATGGCTAATAGTTTTGCACCAGAACCAACTCCACAACAAAATTTTGTTAATTCCACAGATTTAATGAATAATAGTATGAATAATATGGTATCACCAACTGAGAATAATAATACTTTTGAAGTATTTGATTCACCAACGCCAAGTAATTCATTTGTTGATATGAATAATCAAACGCCAACACCTATTGAAGAACCACAACCAGAACCTCCAAAACCAGTCTTTAATAGTCCAATATCTCCATATACTGGCGCTCCATTAAATACTGATTTTGATCGAAATCCAAATAATAAATTCTTCACACCTGTAATGGATAATACTCCAGAAATTGAAATAAATACACCACAAGAAAAAGAAGTAGATCCAATGAAGGCTGTAGACCAATTAATGAATAATGGTCAAAAACCAGCAGCACCAGGTAAGATGGAATTAAAAGATGCGATTGCTACAATTCGTTCATGTATTGAAGGATTAGGCGACAAAGGATTCTTCATAAATGTCGAAGAAATAGATTTTGATAACAATTATCAAATTACAATGCAAATACATAAAGACAACTAATCAGTTGTCTTTTTTCTATGTTATAATTAATACAATAAAGAGGTATGAAAATGATTGTAACTAAACAAAATACTCACGAGATTCAAAATATTAGAATTCACGATTCTATCCTAAAAAGTTTTATCTACAATCCCCAAAATAATAGTATTTCCCTAAAATTATTAAGTACTTGGAAAGAATATCCTAGCTTAAATATTACTATAAAAAATATTGCTTTTTTACAATTTCAAAATGCTGATTTATGGGGCAAACATAATATATTAGAACTTAATGAATTCTATTTTGATGAACAAGAAACACAATTAAATCGTTTAATAAGTGAATTTAAAGAACAAAATAATAATTCTAAAATTCCTGAAAAATTAAATAAAGATTATATGTTTGAAATTGTCTTTACTTTATTTAATGGAGGAGAGATAAGAATAGTTTGTCAGCAAATAAATATCCAAACAAAAAAATAATAAAAATGATATTTAATTAAAATACTTTATGTTATAATTATTTTATAAAAAGGAGAGTCAATATGAATATACTAGCTATTATTTTATTAGTTATAGGAGCCTTCTTTAGTTTTAGTTATGCTAATGTTCAAAAATCAATAGTTACTAAAACAAAAGAGGCAGCAACTAGCACTGTTGAAAATGAAAACTCATATATCGATGAAAGACTTAATTCTTACTTTGATATAAACGATTAAAACTAAAAAAGATACATAGTGTTGATTATGTATCTTTTTTAATTCTTTGCAACTTCTTTAAAAACAGCTTCTGTATCAGTATTTCGATATTCACTACCACTTACATAATAAAAGACAGTTGTATTTTTATTTGTCTTAGTTTCTTCCCCAGTTATCGCATTTAATGGCACTCCAACTACATTATCAGGTTTTTCATACCAAGTCTTATCAATATCTAATTTTTCGACTGTATTAACCCAAATATTTTTCGAAATCTTACCATCAGATACGACTAACTCACTATTATCATCATTACCATTCCAAACCATCATTAATACATTTGGATTATATCCAACCATCCAACAATCAGTTCCAGAAGAACCAGTTTTAATCGCATATTTACTTGATATTTTAGAAGCCACACTCATAACTGTCGGTGTATTATAATCCATAAAAGCCGAATTATAAGTAGATGTCATCATTTCATTTAATATATAATCATAAGATTCGTTTAATACTAAATCAGCTTTATTATTCTTTTCATATAAGACATTACCTTGTATATCTTCAATTCTTTCAATAAAAGTTAAATCTCTTTTATAACCACCACTAGCCAGTGTTGTATAAGCTCTTGCAAAATCAATCATACTTAATTCACAAGTACCTAAAGCTAGGGAAGGAATAGCTTGTAAATCAGCTTTAATTCCCATTCGATGAGCTGTATTAACTAATGTATCTTCACCTAAGAATAAATGCGTTTTAACAGCATAAATATTATCTGAATAAGCTATCGCTGCTGCCATCGTAATATTTTTATTCCCATATTTATTATTATAATTTGATGGAGAGTACTCTTGATTAGTTGAGAACATAAAAGTAGTTGGTTCACTTAAGAATGTTGAAGATGATACCATACCATTTTCTAACGCTGCATAATAAAGAATCGGTTTAATAGAAGAACCAACTTGTCTTTTACTTTTTAAAGCTCTATTATACTGACTTTTTGCATAATCTAATCCTCCAGTTAAAGCCATAACTCCACCAGTCTTAGGATTAACTATAATACTAGCAACTTGCATTTTATCTTCATTTTTCATTTCATTTAAAATATTTTCTTCCATTAATTTTTGGGCATCCATATTAAGTGATGTATATATTCTAATACCACCTGACTCTATTAATGAATCAGGTATTTCATCTAAATTTTCTAGTTCATCATAAACAGCATCTTGATAATACATTAACATATTTAAATCGTTATCATTCCTCTTACCATATATCTCTAAATCATCTTTAAATAAGTTATCATAAGTACTTTGATCTATACAATTATTATTAAGCATTAACTTACTTATAACTTTAGCTCTTTCTAACGAAGCATCATAATCACTTACTGGATTATATTTATTTGGTGCTTTAGGTATTCCTGCTAAAATAATAGATTCTTCTAATGTTAAATCTTTAGCATCTTTATTAAAATAAAAATGACTAGCATTTTCAACCCCGTAATTGCCTTGACCAAAATTTATTGTATTTAAGTATCCTTCTAGTATTTCTGTCTTTTCATATTGTACTTCTAATCTTAAAGTTAAAAAAGCTTCTTCAATCTTTCTTTGCCAAGTCTTATCAAAATCTAAATACATATTCTTAATATATTGCTGACTAATTGTTGAAGCCCCTTGTACAATACTTCCACTTTTAATATTTAAATACATTGCTTTAATTATTCGTGGTATATCAAATCCATGATGTTTATAAAAATTTTTATCTTCCGTACTAATAACAGCATCTATAAAATATGGAGATATATTATCTAAAGAAACCCATTCATTATTACCAGATCCTTGATAAACTAATGTTTCTTTATCATCATAAATATATATTTGATTCGTATTTTTAATATCTAATCTTGGTGAAAAATAAGCATATAAGTATAAACCAACTATTCCAAAAATCCCCATAATAAATAAAACACAAAATAAAGTAAATAATTTTCTTAATAATTTCATAAAAACACCCATTAATTATTATTAAGAAAAAAATATAAATTATAAGTAAAAAAGCAATATAATCTATTATATAATTAAAAATTATAATTTTATTTAATGAACAAATAATTATAAGTGCAATCTATAACATATTATGTTATAATCACAGGCAAAAGGAATGACCTTTATGAAAAAATTATTAAATTTAAGATTATATAAAGCAAAAAAAATAGAAAATGAATATTTAAATATTAAAGCTTTATATAATAACAATACTTATACTTTTAAAATTGATGGTATTAAAACAATTATTAGTGATAAAATTTTTACCAGAGAAAATAATGAATTTAAATTTACTTTAGATTTAATAAATAAAGAAGGATTATATTTATTAAAAGAAAGTGACATATTATTTGACATTGATGTTTTAAAATTATCTTTTAAATTTACTGAACGTAATATAATATTAGAGTATAGGTTATCTAGTGATGAAGATGATATAAAAGTTGAAATAGAAATAGAAGGTGATTTAAATGAGTAGTTTTATAGAAGAAGAACAAACTTATTTAAAAAGTAAAATAAAAGAATGCGGTTATGACTCAGATGAAGTAGTATTAAATGTTTCATCTCGTCCTGAATTTGGTGATTATCAATTTAATGGTGTTATGGCTATGTCTAAGAAATATGGTAAAAATCCTCGAGATATAGCTACTGAGATAGTTGAATGTATAAAAAAAGATAATCATTATCAAGATATTAATATCGCTGGACCAGGTTTTATTAATATTACATTTAGTAATGAAGCTTTAATTAAGCATATTAACGATTTAAATAATAATATTAATTTAAACTATGAAAACGATAATCCTAAAACTATCTTTATGGATTATGGTGGAGCTAATGTTGCTAAAGCTCTACATGTTGGTCATTTAAGAAGTGCTAATATTGGTGAAGCTTTAAAAAGATTATCAAATGCTTTAGGTAATAAAACTATCGCTGATGCTCATTTAGGTGACTGGGGTCGTCCAATCGGTTTAGTAATGGTAGAAATAAAACATCGTTATCCAGATTTACCATATTTTAATCCTAACTATACTGGCGAATATCCTAAAGAATCACCTGTAACTAATGAAGATTTAATGGAAATCTATCCCTATGCTAGTAGTAAAGCTAAAGAAGATGAATCTTATATGGAAGAAGCTCGTCTTATAACTTCTCAATTTCAAGAAGGCGAAAAAGGTTTAATGGCTTTATGGCATCATATAATGGAAGTATCTAAAACTGATATTAAAAGAATTTATGATAAATTAAATACGACCTTTGAAGTATGGGAAGGTGAATCAGACGGTTATAAATATATTGCTGAAATGACTGAGTACTTAGAAAAACAACACATTGTTGAGGATAGTGAAGGAGCTCGTGTTATTAACGTCAAAGAAGAAAATGATGATCACGAAATTCCTCCTTTATTACTCGTAAAATCAAATGGTAGTGCATCATATGAAACAACTGATTTAGCTTGTATATGGGAGAGAATGAAAAAATGGCATCCTGATGAAATTTGGTACTTAACTGATGCTCGTCAAGCCCTTCATTTTGAACAAGTATTTAGAGCTGCTGAAAAATCTCATATTGTCGATGAAACAACTAAATTAGAATTCTTCCCATTTGGTACAATGAATGGCGCTGATGGCAAACCATTTAAAACTAGAGATGGTGGCGTCATGACTTTAGAAGCCTTACTAGATTTAGCTAAAGTTGAATGTGAAAAGAAAATTCTTCCTAATATTACTGGTGAAGAACGAGATAAAGTCGCTGAAACTTTATCAGTAGCAGCTATTAAATATGCTGACCTTATTCCATTCCGTTTAACTGATTATAACTTTGATCCTGTAAAATTTAGTGATTTACAAGGAAAAACAGGACCTTACTTACTATATTCAACTATTCGTATGCGTTCATTACTAAAAAAAGCTAACGAAGCTAATATTAAATATAATGAATATAAAATAATAAATAATAAACTAGATCGTGATATCATTATATGTCTATTAAACTTAAGAAGTATTTTAACTAAATCAATTAATGTTAAATCACTAAACGATATTACTGAACATTTATACAAAATTACTAATCTATATAACAACTTTTATGCTAATCATCATATACTTACAGAAGAAGATAAATCTTTACAAGAATCTTGGTTAATTCTTACTAAAGTTATCTATGAAAATAATATGAAATTATTAAATATTTTAGGTATCGAAGTACCAGAGAGAATGTAAATTAAAAAAATTTAAAAAATTCTATTGTCATATTAAAAAAAATATGTATAATGGTGTCTAGTGAATTATTTGGAGGTTATAATTAAAATGAAATTAAAAGATTTAACTCAAGCTGAACTAGAAGCTATGTCCTACGATGATATAGCAGAAATGATCCTTACTGAAACTAATCGTCAAATGAAGATAAATGAACTATTTAAAGAGGTATGTAAATTAGTTGGCATATCTGATGATGAATTTGTAGATAAATTACCTGCTTTCTTTGATGTTCTATCAACAGATCATAGATTTATTATGTTAGAGAATGGTTTATGGGATTTAAAGACTAAACATTCTACTAAAGTTATTATTGATAATGATGAAGAAGATGAAGATATCGAAGAAGATGTTGATTTAGATAATATGGAAGAAGCAGAAGAAGATAAAGACATCTATTCAGATGAAGAAGATGAAACAGATGACTTAACAGATGATGATGACTTAAAAGATTTAGTTATTATCGATGAAGAAGATGAAGAAGCAAATGGCATTATGTAACCATTTGTTTTTTACATTTACGTTTAATATGATATAATACAAGACGAAAGGCGTGAAAAATCATGTTTGAAAGATTAGCAGCTATTCAAGAAAAATATGAAGAATTAACTGAAAAACTATCTACCCCTGAGGTATTAGCTGACTATAATACTTTAAAGAAGTTATCTAAAGAACAAAAGGATTTAGAAGAAACTTATCTAAAGTATAAAGAGTATCAAAAAGTAGAAAATAATATTAAAGAAGCTAAAGAGTTATTAAATGATCCTGAAATGGGTGAAATGGCCGCTTTAGAATTAGAAGAGTCACAAGCTAAGAAAGAAACTTTAACTCATGAGTTAGAAATTTTACTTATTCCTAAAGATGAAAATGATGATAAGGATATTATTATGGAAATCAGAGGAGCAGCCGGTGGCGATGAAGCAAATATCTTTGCTGGTGACTTATTTAGAATGTATTCTCGTTATGCTGATACTCAAGGTTGGAAAATAGATGTAATTAACTCAGAACCAGGAACAGCTGGTGGTTATTCCCAAATTGAAGCTAAAATAAAAGGTGAAAATGTTTATTCTAAGTTAAAGTATGAATCAGGTTCTCATCGTGTTCAAAGAGTACCTGTAACTGAATCAAATGGTCGTATCCAAACATCTACTGCGACAGTCCTTATAATGCCAGAAGTTGAAGATGTTGAAATCGATATAAATCCTAATGATTTAAGAATTGATGTTTACTGTGCCACTGGTCATGGCGGTCAAGGTGTTAATACTACACCATCTGCCGTTAGAATAACTCACTTACCAACTAATACAGTAGTTACTTGTCAAAATGAACGTAGTCAATTACAGAATAAAGCTCAAGCAATGGCTGTTTTAAAAGCTCGTTTATATCAAGCAGAACAAGAAAAACAAGATGCTTTAGTAGGTAATGAAAGACGTAGTAAAATAGGTACAGGAGATCGTGCTGAAAAGATAAGAACTTATAATTATCCACAAAACAGAGTAACTGACCATCGTATTGGTTATACAACTAATACTTTAGATAGAGTTATGGATGGCGACTTAAATGGTATTATCGAAGCCTTAATTACTGAAGATTTACAAAGAAAATTAAAAGGAGAATAATCTCCTTTTTTTAGAAAGAAGAATTTCTATGACTGAACTAGAATACTTAAAAAAATATCTTCATCCTGAAGATAACTTAGATGAAGCTATTAAAAGATTAGAAAATGGTGAACCAGTTCAATACATTATCGGCGATACATACTTTTATAATAGTCTTATAAAAGTAAATAAAAATGTTTTAATACCACGTCCCGAAACTGAAGAACTAGTAGAAATTGTTATTAAACTTATCACCAAATATCTTTTAACTAATATAAATATTTTAGACATAGGTACTGGTAGCGGTTGTATCTCAATTGCTTTAAAAAAAGAATTTCCGAATTCTAATGTAACCGCTTGTGATATATCAGAAAAAGCTTTAGAACTAGCCCGTGAAAACGCTAAAATAAATAATACACCAATTAACTTTATCCAAAGTGATATCTTTTCTAAAATAACAGATAAATATAACTTAATAATTAGTAATCCTCCCTATATTAGAGAAGATGAAGAAATAATGCCTATTGTCAAAAATAATGAACCTCATCTAGCTTTATATGCTAAAGATAATGGTTTATATTTCTATAAAGAAATACTTAAAAATTCCTCTAAATACTTAACCCCTAAATCCATAATTGCTTTTGAAATAGGTGAAGAACAAGGTCCTGATATAATTAATATTGCTAAACAATATTATCCTACTTCTAAAATAATCCTAGAACAAGACTTCCATCACTTAGATCGTTATCTTTTTATTATTAATGAATAAAATATATAAATATCACCCAACATTATGTTAGGTGATATTTTAAATGAAAAAAATAATTTATATAATTTTAATCTTAATCGTTTTATCCTTTTTTCTTACTAATCAAAATAATCCTATAATACCCGAAAATTCTATTAGATTCAGAATAATAGCTAATAGTAATTCTAATATTGATCAAGATACTAAAAAACAAATCAAAAAAGATTTAGAACAACAATTCTTCCCTTTACTAGAAAATAACAAATCTCTTGAAGAATCACGTCAAACCATAAAAGAAAACGAAGATGTTATCAAAAAGACCCTCGACTCATATAATATACCATATACAATAAATTATGGGCCAAATTACTTCCCACAAAAGAATTATAAAGGTATAACTTATAATGAAGGAAATTACGAATCATTAGTTATATCTTTAGGTGAAGCTAAAGGTAATAATTGGTGGTGTGTTATGTATCCACCACTATGTTTATTAGAATCTAATTCTGATAATTATGATGATGTAGAATACAAGTTTTATATTCAAGAACTCTTAGAAAAATTCGGCTCATAAAGCTAAATAATAATTAAATTAATTGACAAAATTAATTGTTAATTATATAGTAAATTTGATAAGTAATAATTATCAGATTTAATTAAAGAAGTATGAGAGTGATTAAATGAGACAATTAATAATTGATGGGGGACACGAATTAACTGGTGAAATAAAAATTAGTGGTGCTAAAAATAGTGTTGTTGCACTAATACCTGCTGCTATCTTATCAGATGAAGAAGTTACTTTATATAACGTCCCAGATATATCTGATACCAGAGCTTTATTAGATATTATTGCTTTATTAAATGGTAAAGTCGAATATCAAGATGAAATAATGAAAATAGATACAAGTAAGATAGAAAACAAATTAGTTCCAGAAGAACTAAGTAAGAAATTAAGAGCATCTTATTATTTTATGGGTGCTTTACTAGGTAAATTTCATTATGCTGAAATATATTTCCCAGGTGGATGTAATATTGGTTCAAGACCTATAGATTTCCATATAAATGGTTTTCAAAAATTAGGTGCTGAAGTTACAATTGAAGGTAATAAATATATTTTTAAAGCTGATAAATTAAAAGGAGCTCGTATCTATTTAGATTTTGCTTCAGTAGGAGCAACAATTAATATTATGTTAGCAGCTGTTAAAGCTGAAGGTACGACTTTTATTTCTAATGCTGCTAAAGAACCAGAAATTGTTAATATAGCTACTTTATTAAATAATATGGGAGCTAAGATTACTGGTGCTGGTACTAGTGAAATAAAAATTGAAGGTGTTAAGAAATTAGGTAAAGCCGTTATAGATGTTATTCCAGATCGTATCGAAGCTGGTACATATACTATTATTGGTGCTTTACTAGGTAAAAACTTAAAGATAAGTGGCATTATTGAAGATCATATTGATGCTTTACTTTCTAAATTAAAAGAAATGGGCGTTGAAATGAAAATTGATAATAACTCTTTAATTATCAACAGACCTAAAAAATATAAATCAATAAATGTTAAAACTTTAGTTTTCCCTGGTTTTGCTACTGACTTAGGTCAACCAATGAGTGTCTTACTTACTCAAGCCGATGGTATGTCTATCTTTGAAGAAACAATATATGAAAACCGTATGGGCCATATTAAATACTTACAAAAAATGGGTGCTAATATTAGAGTAAATGACCGAACTGCTATCATCGTTGGTAAAACGCCATTAAAAGGAGAAGAAGTAACAGCTACCGATTTACGTGCTGGAGCTGCTATGGTAATAGCTGGTTTAATAGCTAATGGAACAACAACTGTTAATGAAATAGAACATATCTTAAGAGGATACGAAAATATCGTTGAAAAACTAACAAATGTTGGTGCTAAAATTAAAATAAAAGAAGTATAGGAATATTTGACAAAATTTCCTAGATTTGATAAAATTCTAATCGTTATGGTGCATTATCCTAGTCATAAATATTATTTGAAGGTGGGGCTAAAAATCTACCAATTGTACTGATATGACACTTTGTATACTTGCTTGATTCGCCCAGACTCGGGTGGGTATATGATTTAAGATTTAAGGACAAATTATAATGGCATATAAAGAGTTCCTTTTATCCCGTCTGCCATAAAGATTCAACAAGTGCATGTCGTGAGTGATTACATGGGATAGAAATTGAAATTGTAATTGCAAAAGCGAATAAGAATAATCCCTTATGATAGAGAAATTCTCTAGGGTGTATGTATTATAAAGTTTGAGGTACGGACTAAGTGGTAATCGAGTAATCGAACCGGTAACATTCGATTGGTTCTTTTAAAGAGAAATCGCCAAAGAGTAATCGATGGTAAGAACTAGAGAAATTCAACTCGACCAAAGCCGTAAAATTAATTTATAATATACCATAAGTTTTACAAAATACTTTATAAGGAGAGTTAATATGAAAAGTAATGTTAACTGGATATATAAAGTTTTTTTATTATCTTTTATTCTTTCTATAGCCTTTAGTGGAATATCAACAGTTATCTCAAATTCCTTTAATGAAATAATATTAACTATTATAATTTTAATAGTAATAACTATAGGTATTATCTTTGATATGATAGGAGTTGCTGTTTTAACTAGTAAAGAAGCTAACTTACATGCTAAAGCTACTAAAAAGTTAAAAGGTGCTAAAGAAGCTATATCTTTGTTAAAAAATTCTACTAAAGTATCATCAGTATGTAATGATGTTATCGGTGATATATGTGGTATAGTAAGTGGTAGTTTAGGAGCTGTTCTAACTATATCTATTGCCGAGTATTTTAACTTTAACTTAACTATAACTACTATCCTAGTAACAGCTGTAATATCAGCTTTAACTGTTGGTTTTAAAGCTGTATTCAAAACTGTTGCTACTAAAAATAGTGATTCTATAGTATTTATGGTTGGAAAAGTAATCTCAATATTCAAAAAACAGTAAAATAATCATAAAAAACTAGATTAATACTTGATAAGTTAAATTCTTATGATATAATACATAAGACGAAGAAATTACTATGTCTTAAAATATTAGACATGGCGGAAGGAGAATAAAAATGAAAAAAGATATCCATCCAGAACTTAAAGATTGCAAAGTAACTTGTGCTTGTGGAGCTTCATTTATGACTAAATCTACTAAAGATGAAATTCATGTTGAAGTATGTAGTGAATGTCATCCATTCTATACAGGAAAACAAGGTAAAGCTAAGAAAACTGGTTCTGTAGAAAAATTTAACCGTAGATATGGTTATGATCAAGAAGCTGCTAAATAGTGGCTTTTTTCATTTTCTAAAATCTGTGGTATACTATAAATAGGGTGGTAATTATGGGTAAAATTGGTTATTTATTTACCAGAATAAAAAATATGAATTATCGTAGTTTTTTCGATACGATAAATTTTGTTCACGAAAAAAATCATAAAAATCGTCTTTCTATCTTCTTTGATATAGTTAATTGTGGTTTTAAGTATCAAGCTGGTTATATGGATTATAAATTATTTGAAATGTATAGTTTAAATAAAAGTCAAAGAGAAACTATTGTTACTAGAGGAATTAATAATGCTATCGTTCAAAAATATAATAATCCAGAATATATGCATTACTTTAGTAATAAAATAACTTTTAATAAGAAATTTAATAAATATTTACTAAGAGATTGGATGGAAGTAAAAGATACTAAAGAAAGTTATCAAGAATTTACTGAATTCTGTAAAAAACATCCTAATATTTTAGTTAAACCTTTATCTGAAAGTTGTGGTAAAGGTGTTGAAATATTTAAAGTAAATACCCATAATGTTAAAAAAATATATAATAATTTATTAGAAACGAAAAGATATTTAGTTGAGGAAATAGCTATTCAATGTGATGAAATAGCATCTCTTCATCCTACATCTATCAATACTATTAGAATAGTTACTTTAAATCATGAAATCGTCGCTGCATTTCTAAGAATTGGTAATAACAATAATATTGTTGATAATTTTAATCATGGTGGCTTAGTAGCACCTATTAATATAGAAACTGGTATTATTGATTATTTAGCTATTGATAAACAAGGTAATATCTATGATAAACATCCTGTTACTGGTGAACCTATTTTATGGTTTAAAATTCCTAAATGGCCACGTATAAAAAGATTTGTAATTAAAGCTTCTTATGAAGTTCCAGAAGTAGGATATATTGGTTGGGATGTATGTTTAGGTCCTAAAGACCCATTCTTAATTGAAGGTAACGAATTCCCAGGTCATGACTTATATCAACTACCACCACATCGTACTAATGGCCAAGGTTTATTACCTAGATTTAAAGAAGCTATGAATAAAAAGGAGAATAATAATGAAGATAGCAATCGCAACTGATCATAATGGCGTAAATGAAAAGAAAGAAATAATCGCCAAATTAAGTGAATATGAATTTATTGATTTAAGTACTGATAATACTCCAATAGATGATTATCCAGATTTTGCATTTAGAGTATGTAAAAGTGTTATTAATAAGGAAGTAGATTTAGGTATTCTAATGTGTGGAACAGGAATTGGCATGAGTATAGCTGCTAATAAAGTTAAAGGTATTCGTTGTGCCCACTGTTCAAATGTTTCTGAAGCCCATCTAGCTCGTGAACATAATAATGCTAATATTATTGCTCTAAGCTATAAAAAAGATCTTGATGAATTAATAACTATGATAAAGGAATTTTTAAACACCGAACCATCTACTGAAGAAAGACATCAAAGAAGAGTAAATAAAATCATAAGTTACGAAGAAGGAACATATAATGAACTATAAAGCTTATATTTATATTGTTACTTTACTTATAAGTATCTTTGCTTTATCTGGTGTTAATTTCGATAACTTTATTAAAACTAATAAAGCTATCGAAGCAAGAATCTTAGTAATGTTATTAAGTATTGCTACTAGTTATTTAGTAACAAACTTTATAACTGATTTTATTAATGTAAGCAGTATCATAAAAGGATGATCTGTTTGAATAAAAATTTACTTTATATAATAGTTTTATTAATACCTATAACCATAATTAGTTTCTTTTATCGAGAAACTAATTTTAATATGGTAGAAAATAATCAACAGACTGTTGATGATAATAAAACTATAACGATTAATGATAATAATGAAAATTTAAGTATAGATTTAGAAGAATATATAATAGGTGTAGTAGCTGGCGAAATGCCAGCTATATTTGAAGAAGAAGCTTTAAAAGCTCAAGCTATAGCCTCCCGTACTTATGCTATTTCTTATTTAAAAAATCATCCCTCTATTAAAACAACGATTGATAACCAAGTCTATTTAAGTAAGGAAGATATGCAAGCTAAATGGCAAGATAAATATTCTGAGTATTATAAAAAAATTAGTGATGCTGTAATATCTACAAAAGATTTAATAATGTATTACCAAAACGAACCAATAAAAGCTTATTACTATTCAATGTCTAATGGCTATACTGAAAGTTCAATTAATGTCTTTAATGAACAAACTGATTATTTAACGATCATCCCATCTCCCTGGGATAAAGATAATGAAGAAACAATAACTATATCTAAAGAAGAATTCTGTACAAAACTATCTATATCTTGTAATAAAATATCTATTTCTAATATTATAAAAGATAAATCAAATAGAGTATCTAAAATCACAATTAATAATAAAGAATTTACTGGTCTTGAAATAAGAAAATTATTATCTTTAAGATCTACTGATTTTAATGTTGATATCTCAGATGTTATTAACATCACTACTAAAGGTTATGGTCATGGTGTAGGAATGAGTCAATACGGAGCTAATAATATGGCTAAAGAAGGTTATTCCTACGAAGAAATTTTAAAATACTATTACCAAAATATTGAAATTGATAGTATATAATATAAAACAATTATTTGTTCTTGAATCAATAAAATAAAAAGTATATTATATAACTATACGGAGGTATACTTAAAAATGTTAAAAAGAATCAAGAAGTTTTTTCTGAAAATCAGACACAAAATACTTCTTTGGTGGATGGAAGAGGACTGTTAGAAGATAACAGTTCTTTTTCTATGAAAAAAATAACTGGATATAATATTAAATTCAAATCCAGTAATTAATTAACAAATGACTAATATCAGAATAATAGAACAAGTTAACAAATAAACTAATCTTTTAATATTTAAATGTATATTTCTTCTTTTCTTGTCCACACTTAATATTAGAAAGGTGATAATATGACAAGAAAGAAATTAAAAGACTGGGTAATTCCTGCACTAGGAATCTTTGTATTAGTAGGAGCATTATTTAGTTATTACTTAATAAGTAACATAATCAATAATAATATCGTACCAGATAATTCCTATGTAACAGATGCCTTAGTTGATAACACAATGGATGTCCAAAAAGAAGTAGATAGTAAAGAACCAGAAGAAGTAAAAATAACTAAACCTTATAAAGGAGAAGGCGTATCAATCAGTAAATATTATTATAATAGTAAAGATGATGAAACTAAACAACAAAAATCTTTAATTCGTTATCAAAATATCTATATGCCTAATACTGGTATCTTATATTCATCAGATAAAACATTCGATATTGTTCCTGTCTTACCAGGTAAAGTAAGTGTTGTTAAAACCGATGATATCCTAGGTAATATTATTGAAATAGAACATGAAAATAATGTTGTAACTATTTATCAAAGTGTTAAAAATGTCAAAGTAAAAGTCGGTGATGAAGTAACTCAAGATACTATTATTGCTTCTAGTGGTTCAAATAAATTAGAAGAAGAAAAAGAAAATTGTCTTCATTTTGAAGTATATCAAGATGGAACAATAACTAATCCAGAGGAATTTTTAGCAAGTACATCTAAATAATGTTTAAAAAAAGATCTACTATTACCATTCAATTTATCGTCAATGGTATTATAGTATTTACTAATAATAAACTATTAAAATTTATAATGTCCTCTGTTGATAACTATAAAATTATTGACAAGCAAATCTTCTTAGAAGAAATAACTACCATAATTAACGAAAATAATATAAACAATCACATTCTAACTGATAATATAAATATCATAATTGATGACTTATATAATAACTATGATAAAGAAAATATAAAACAAATCTTTAAAGACTTATCATTTAATCAAATAAATATAATTAATTTAATTAACATCTTTACTCTTAATAATCACGAATTACTAATAGATATTTCTAATAATATAATAAAATTTTACTATAATAACCAATTACTAAGTATTAATGTCTACTATAATAAATATAAACAAATATTAATGATGTATCTAAAAGATATTGTTCAAGATGAAAACATCAAAGCTATTAAAATATTTGGTAATTACGATGATTTATCAACACTAGTAAAGTATATAAGTAAAACTATTCTTAAAGAAGTGTATATTTATTCACATCCTGATTTAATGCCCATTAAATTATTAACATAATCTTATAGCCAAATAAATTTATTGATGATATAATGAACTTAGGAGGATGATGAATATGAAATATAATATTCGTGGTGAGAAAGTTACTGTTACTCCATCTATGAAAAGTTATATAACTGATAAGCTATCTAAAATGGATAAGTATTTTGAAAACCCAGATGAGATTAACGTTAATGTCCTTGCCAAAGTAAAAGGTTTAGAACAAATAATCGAAGTTACTGCCTTAACTAAGAGATTCACTCTAAGAGCAGAGGAATCTAATGAAGACTTTTATGCTGCAGTTGACTTAGTTATTAATAAACTAGAAAGACAAATTAGAAAGAATAAAGATCGCTTAAATAGAAAATATAAAAATGTTGAAAATTTAGAATTTAATTTTAATTATGAACCAGAAGATGACGATGAAGCTGAAAATGTAAGTACAATCGTTAAAAGAAAAAATATATCAATGAAACCAATGGATGAAGAAGAAGCAATGCTTCAAATAGAATTACTAAATCATGATTTCTTTGTATTTAAAAATATTGATGAAGAATGTGTATCTGTTCTCTATAAGAGAAAAGACGGTAATTACGGTATAATTAATATGAAATAAGGAGCATAGCTCCTTTTTTAATTGACTTTAAATACTTAATAAATATAATAATAAATGACTTAATGCCAAAAAAGCTCATAAAATAACCATATATATCTTGAAAAAATGGCTAAAAGCCTTAAAATAATATATAAAATCATCATTAAATGGTTGAATTTAATTATAAAATATTTTAAAATATTGTATGCGTGAAAAAGAAAGCTTTAATGCTTTTAATATTTCTGTTATAATAAGACAAGTGGAGGAATGCGTCATGGGATTTTTTAGAAAACTAATCGACTCAGAATATAAAGAATTAAAAAAATTTGAAAAAATAGCTAATCAAATAGAAGCACTTAGCGATGAAATGGAAGCTTTAAGTGATGAAGAATTAAAAGCTAAAACAGATGAATTTAAAGAAGAATTAGCTAATGGTAAAACACTAGAAGATATTTTAGTACCTTCTTTTGCTGTTGTAAGAGAAGCAGCTTATCGTGTTATTGGTGAAAAACCATACTTTGTTCAATTACTTGGTGGTTTAGCTATTCACTATGGTAACATAGCTGAAATGAAAACTGGTGAAGGTAAAACATTAACAGAGACAATGCCAACATACCTAAATGCTTTGGAAGGTAAAGGTGTTCATATTGTTACAGTTAACGAATTCTTAGCAAAACGTGACTCAGAATGGATGGGAAATATTTTTAGATTCCTAGGTTTAACTGTTGGTTTAAATATGCGTGAAATGTCTCCAGCTGATAAAAGAGCTGCTTATAATTGTGATGTTTTATATTCAACAAACAATGAAATTGGTTTCGACTACTTAAGAGACAATATGGTAGTTAAAGCATCAGATAGAGTTCAAAGACCACTAAACTTCTGTATCGTTGATGAAGTTGACTCAATCCTTATCGATGAAGCTCGTACTCCATTAATTATATCTGGTGGTAAATTTGATTCTAAAGATTTATATACATCAGCAGATCGTGCAGTTAAAAAATTAATTGAAGAAGATTATACAGTAGATGAAAAAACAAAAAGTGTATCACTTACTGATAGTGGTGTAGAAAAAATCGAAAAAACATTCCATTTAAAAAACTTATATGATTTAGATAATGCTGTATTAGTTCATCATTTAAATCAAGCTTTAAAAGCTAATTATGGTTTTAAATTAGATGTTGATTATGTAGTTGAAGATGGCGCTGTAATTATCGTTGATCAATTTACTGGTCGTTTAATGCATGGACGTCAATTTAGTGATGGCTTACATCAAGCTATTGAAGCTAAAGAAGGCGTAAAAATTAATGAAGAAACAAAAACAATGGCTACCATTACATTCCAAAACTTATTTAGAATGTATAATAAATTATCTGGTATGACAGGTACTGCTAAAACTGAAGAAGAAGAATTTAGAGATATTTATAATATGTATGTTATCCAAATTCCTACAAATAAACCAGTTATTAGAGAAGATTTACCAGACTTAGTTTATGCTACCGAAAAAGGTAAATTTGCTGCTATTGTTAATAAAATAAAAGAAATACATGAAACAGGACAACCTATCCTAGTAGGTACTATCTCTGTTGAAAATAACGAAAAATTAAGTGCAATGCTTAAAAAAGAAGGCTTAAAACATGAAGTCTTAAATGCTAAGAATCATGAAAGAGAAGCTGAAATCATTGCTCAAGCTGGTCAAAAAGGTGCAATTACAATTGCTACTAACATGGCTGGTCGTGGTACCGATATTAAATTAGGTGAAGGTGTTGTTGAACTTGGAGGTCTTTGTGTAATTGGTACAGAAAGACATGAATCTCGTCGTATTGATAACCAATTACGTGGTCGTTCAGGACGTCAAGGAGATCCAGGTATGTCTCAATTCTTCGTATCATTTGATGATGACTTAATGCGTCGTTTCGGTACAGATAAAATAAAAGAAATGTTAATTAAAGTCGGATTCAGTGATGATCAAGCTATTCGTTCTAAAACATTTACTAAGAGTATAGAAACTGCTCAAAAGAAAGTTGAAGGAAATAACTATGATACTCGTAAATCATTACTTGATTACGATAATGTTATGAATGAACAAAGAGAAATTATTTATTCAAGAAGAAATGAAATTCTTGATCAAGAATCAATTTCTGAAAGAACTCAAGCTACTTTTGATAGTAATATTGCTAATTTAGTAGATAGTCATATTGAACCAGAAGGTTACTTAACAGACAATGACAAGAGTGAAATAATTGAATATTTAAATACTAACTTAATTAAAACAACTAAGTTAGAAGTTTCTGAAATAGAAGATATGAAAGAAACTGAAGAAGTAAAAGCTTACTTAACTGAAAAAGTTAGAGAAGACTATAAAGAAAAAACTAAAAATATTCCAGAAGAAATTATTAATGAATTTGAAAAAGCCATTGCTTTAAGAGTTATTGATGAAGCTTGGATAGATCATATCGGAGCTATGGAACATTTAAGAGAAGGTATTGGTCTTCGTGGCTATGGCCAAATTAATCCATTACAAGCTTATACAATGGAAGGTTATGACCTATTTGATGAATTAATGGGTAGTATTGAATCACGTATTTCAATCTTCTTACTTAAAGCTGAAGTAAGACAAAATACTGAAAGAAAAGATCAAAGAAATAATAAAATAGTTCATGATACACATATTAAGACAAAAGGAACTCCTATCAAGAAAGATAAAAAAATAGGTAGGAATGAATTGTGCCCTTGTGGTAGCGGTCTTAAATATAAAAACTGCCATGGTAAATAGGACATAAAATAAGTTTTTGCGAGGATTTAAGAATTTTAAAAAATCGTAAAATTAAAAAATGTTTATAAATTAACAGAAGCTCTTATAAATAAAGGAATTTCTATTTACAAACAAATTTATAAATTATAAAGATAGTATTTAATTGCTATCTTTTTTTGTAATCTTTATTGCTAATTTGGTAACAAAGAATATGATATAATTTAAATATAAATTAAAGTTAGAGTAGGAGAACAAAAAAATGAGAAATACTATTAATTATAAGACTATACCATGTAATATTAAAAATTATGATGTAATAGAAGCTTTTGAAAATTTAAAATATATTGATTGGAGACAAAATTTAAATGATATTAAGGAAAATGATGTAGTCTATATTTATATAAGTGCACCTTATTCGCAAATAAAGTATAAATGTAAGGTTAACAAAGTTAATAAAAATAGTATAACTATTGATGATAGAAAATACTGGAATAATTTAGAGGAATATAAAAAATTCAAAAGATACATGGAACTAGAATTAATAGAAAGTTATGATGATAATGAATTTCTTAAATACGAAAATTTAAAAAATAATGATTTTAAAAATGTCCAAAGTCAAGCAACTGCTAGTGATATTCTAGTTAGTTATATAGAAAAAGTTAAACATATTAATCAATATAGTGATGATCAATATGATGTTTTGAATAAGAAAAGAGTTAATGATAAAGAAACTTGGATAAAAATACTAAATAATGAAACTTTGATAAACAATAATACAATGGACATTTTAAGATATTTATATGATTGTAAAAATTATACATCAAATGGTAAATCAATCGCAGATTATTTCAATACAGAAGTGTTATCAATAACAAATTATATAACTTTATCTAGTAGAAAAATAATAGATTATTTAAATTTACCAAAACAAATAAGAAAAGATGGAACGCAAAGATTGTGGAATATATTTTTTGAAACGGTACCGGAATTAAATCAAAAAAATATATTTACTTGGAAATTAAGAAAAGAATTAGTAGAAGCATTAGTTGAAAAATTTGATTTTATCATTAAAGAAGATGAGTCAATAAATGAAAAGATTAAGCAGTTTATTGATGAAAATTCATATGAAACATTTATGAATAGTATTCAAAAAGAATTGGCAGCAAGAGAATATTTTGTAAATAAATTTTCACTTAATAAAATAGTTGCCATGAATTTAGATGATTTTGTTATTGGAAAAGCTGGAATAGACGAAAACGGAAGAGACACATTTTGTTATTTAATTGAGAGAACTATGCAAAATCTTGGAGATATGAGAGGATCAGTTTCAAAAAAATTTGGAGTTTATTATTCAGTAGAGGAAAAAACATATAAATATACGAAAAAGTATGGAAATTCATTAACAGAAGCATTTGAAAGATTAAAGAAAGAAATTGTTCAATTATTAGTAAGTGCTAATAACAATGATTATGAATCAATCAATCGTTGTGAAATCGCAAATATATTTAAAGGTAAAATATTGTCAACTTATTTTCCTGAAAAATATTTATGTATATTTGATGAATCTGACTTAGATAAATTTCTCAATTTGTTAGACATAAAATATGATGTTCATATCATAAATACTCCTGAAAAAAAGAAAGAATTATTAAAAAAATATAAAGAAAATAATGAAATTTTAAAAAAATATTCTGATTATTATTTTGTTATTTTCTTATATAAAACATTTAAAGATGAATTAAAAATTCAACATACAGTTTCTGGAGAAATTGATTACGACATTCAATTTGTTGACTTTGATTACATAAAAAAACATGAAAGTGTTTCAAAAAATAATTATCGTTCTAGAAATATAGATTATGAGAAAATAAACAGAAATAAAAAAGATGTTGGAAATCGTGGAGAAAATGCAATATTAAATTATGAAATAAGGAAACTTAAATCTTTAGGATTAAATGATTTAGCAGATCAAGTACATATCGAAGACAATGATGCTATTGGTTATGATATTGTTTCCTACGATGAAAAGGGCAAAAAAATGCATATTGAGGTTAAAACAAATAGTGGAAATAAAAAATATTTAGATTTTTATATTAGTGATAACGAATTACAACATTTAATAGATGAAGATAATTATTATATATATTATTTGTTTGACATAAAACATAAACCAAAGTGTCATATTATAAACAAAAAAGATATTTTAGCGAGAAAAGATGATTTCTTTCAGCCTGTAATTTATAAAGTTAATGTAGATGTAGTAAAAAAACAAATCTTGTAATTGCGATAAATTAACAAACGAAGTAAACTATTAATAGTTTATTGAACAGATGCAAACAATGTTTGTAAAATGAAAATTTTACATAGTAACAATAGTTCCATATATAACATAAATACCTAATTTAAATGAACTTGTAGTAGCGGTTTTAAATATAAAAAATGCCACGGTAAATAGGACATAAAATAAGGATGTAGATAACATTTTAAATGTGGACATCCTTTTTTTATATTGTCCTTTTTGACATATTAATATTGATATGTTATAAATTAGAAGTAGTAAATCAATTAGTCATTCGCGTTTTACTACCAGATAAACGCAAGTTTAAAGGAATAATGAAGAGCCTTAAGAATCTCCTCATGAATGGCAAAAAATATACACATTAATTTTGTGATTGTTTTTTGTGGTATATTCATGAAAGGAGGTTCTTTTTATATTCAATCACATTTTATAGTAAGAAAGGATGATAAAAATGAAAACAAATGAACACGATTATTATAGTGAATTAGCCAATTGGTCTTTTGAAGATATTGATTATACTAGCGAAGTATTTACAAATTGGATTTATGAAGATGAAATTAAAAAAATTGTAAATGAACATACAAAAATTTTAGATTTGGGAACTGCCGCAGGAGAAAAAGTATTAAAAAAGTTTCCAAATTGTGCTGAAATCCTAGGAACAGATTTCTCCAATGAAATGATAAAAACGGCAAATAAAAATTTATTACAAAGCGGAAGAAAGAATATTTCATTTAGAGTTATGGATAATCTAAAAATGGATACTCCAGATAATTATTTTGATTTAGTAACAGCTCGTCATACAGTAATAGATCCAGTGCAAATATATAAAACATTAAAAGAAGGTGGGCAACTTCTTATAAGAGGAGTTGATAAATTAGATTGCTGGTCTTTAAAAAGAATGTTTGGCAGAGGACAAGCATATCACGATGTTAAGCCTATAAGTTTAATAGACTATGAAGCAATATTGGATGCAGGATTTAAAGATGTTGAATTAATACCACTTCATGTAATAGAGTATTATAAAACAAAAGAAGATTTATATGCTTTATTAGTTAAAACACCAATATTAGATGAATTTTCTGAAGAATCATTTAATGAATATGAAAGAAAACCAATAGAAAAAGAAATATTTGAGAAATATGTTGAGCAAAATACTACTAAAAAAGGTATTAAATTAATCAGAAGATATTACGGAATAATTGGGAAAAAGTAATAATCACTAAAAAGAATGTTAATTATTATTGTTAACATTCTTTTATTTTGCTATTATTTCATAACAAAATTTGAAGAATAATAACCAAATAATTTATTAGTTGCAAATAATCAAATTAAAAAAATTAATCATAATACGAGTAAAATTTGACAAAGTATTTTAAAGAAGATAAAATCAAATCATCAACCAAAGCCAGTGCGAGGAAGAGTAGAAAAATACAAGCATTTTAGAGAACTCTGTTAGGTGAAAAAGAGGATGTAATTATTTTTCGAACATGGCCCTCAAGGGTGATTGACTGAAAATAAGTAAGCCAATACAGGTGTGCCTGTTATAGCACAGACCTATAACTATGCTAAGACATAAGTAGGTTAATGAGGTTAGTACAGTAATGTACTAATGAAATAAGAGTGGTAACGTGATATATTCACCTCTTAGGAATGTTATTCCTAAGAGGTTTTTTATTTGAAAGGGGGTGGTAAAAATGAATATATTAATAGGAATTAGTTGGCCTTTTGCAAATGGCGATTTGCATATAGGTCATGCAGCAAGTAGTTTGCCTGGTGATGTTATTGCAAGATATCATAGATTAAAAGGAAATAGTGTGATTCTAGTATCTGGAAGTGATTGTCATGGTACTCCAATAGATATTAAAGCATTACAGGAAAATAAGTCTGCAAAAGAAATCGTTGATAATTGTCATGAAAAATTTTCACAAGATTTTAAAGATTTAGGATTTAGTTTTGATTTATATAATAGAACAGATGATCCATATCATAAAAATTTTGTAAAAGAGCAGTTTAAAAAATATTATGATAATGGTTATCTTTATGAGAAAACAGAAAAACAATTATATTGTGAACACTGTAATCTATTTTTAGCAGATCGTTACATTACTGGTATTTGTCCTAAATGTGGAGCAGATATTAAAGGTGACGAATGTGAAAAATGTGGTAGTCTTCTAGATATTAATAATGTTAAAGAAACAAAATGTTCAATTTGTGGCAATCCAACAAGTATTAAAGAAAGTAAAAACTTATATTTTTCTTTATCAAAATTTCAAGAAAACATAAAAGATTTAGTTAGTTCAAATAAGAATAATTGGCGAGAAAATGCAGTTTTATTTACTGAAAGATATCTAAAAGAAGGCATACCTGATAGATGCGCTTCTCGTAGTCTTAATTGGGGAATTGATATTCCCATAAAAGGATATGAGGATAAAAAAATTTATGGTTGGTTTGAAAATGTTTGGGGATATGTAACTGCTAGTAAGAAATATTGTGAACAAAATAATATTGATTGGGAAAGCTTTTGGAAAAAAGATAAAAACAATAAAATATATTTAGTTCATGCTAAAGATAATATTCCGTTCCATACTGTTATTTTTCCAGCTTTGCTATTGGGAACAAAAGAAAACTATAAATTACCAGACAAGATAATTTCTGATGAATATATAACCATTGAAGGGGAAAAATTATCAAAAAGTAGGGGAAATTATATATCGGTAAGAGACTTATTAAATAAGTATCCTGCTGATGCCATCAGATATTATTTATTAGTAAATGATCCAGATAAAAGAGATTTCAATTTTACTTGGAATGATTTCATAAATTCAATTAATAGCGAACTATTAGGTAAATGGGGTAACTTCGTAAATAGAACATTGTTATTTGCAAATAAGTTATTTAATGGTCATATAAAGGATTCTACAGTTGATAAAACAATTGAGAAAAAATTAAAAAAATTGTTTATTGAAGTAGGAACTGATATTGATAATGGCGATGTCAAAAAAGGAATTAATAAAATCTTTGCTTTTATTAGTTTTGCTAACAAATATTTTGATAAGAAACAACCATGGATTCTTGCTAAAACAGATAAAAGTAAGTGTAATGATATTTTATTCAATTGTGTAAATATTATCTATAATGTTAATACTTTATTAAAACCATATCTACCATTTTCTTGTGAAAAAGTAGAAGGATATTTGAATAACAAAACATCAAATTGGGAATACAAAACCATATCAAATATTTTATTAAGTAAAGACATTAAACCATTATATGAAAGATATGACAAAACTCAAATAAGTGAAGAATTGAATTTTTTTAGAAAAAAAATTAAGTAACTTATCCTATAAATTTACAAAAATATAAAGTGCCAATAACAAGTAAAATAACGCCAAACTTCTACATTTTATCAGAAAAAGCAAAAAAAAGATTTAAAATATGGTAAAATTTTTTCAAGGAGGAAAGGTAATTTAACCTTATAACTAACTATGAATAATATAAATAATAATGAATTATTAAAAGAAGTAGATGCCAAATCTACAACTAATAATAATTCTAAAAAAGAACGAATTATTAAATATTATCAAGATAATTTTAATTTAGATTTAAAAAGATTTAGTAATGAAGAATTAAATCAAATTATACCTATAATAAATAACAAAATAGAAGAAATGTATAACGAAGAATTACAAAAATATACTAATTTTTTCATAACATTGGATAATGTTAAAGCTCAATTACAAGCTTTAATAGATGATTATGAAACTGATTAAAAATAATAAAACAAATCAAATTATGATAAATAATTAGATTTAACTAAAAAAATAATAAAAAAGAAAAGGGGGAAAGGTTTTTAAAAAACCTTATATAGAATATGAAAAAATATAATTATATAAAAGTAATACAAGAAATAGATGGTATTTTACCATCAACTAATAACAAAAACTATTGTGAAATACGCGCTAACGATTTATGGGAGGACATACTTACATTACTTGAAACTTTAGGTTTAAATCAAGATCCTGAGGTAGAAACTCTAAAGGAGATAGTATATAAAAAACAATCTTTAAATTCAGAAAGATTAACAACTAGACTTAATCCAAGAAGTATAGCAGAAGCACATGATCCAAATTCATTTATTATAAAAGAAAGAGTAGAAATAATAAAAACTAGTCTTCAAGAATTTGTTGTCAAAAAATTATTTCCTAATTACTTAATTTCTGATTCTAAAGATACAAATCCAAATAGATTAGGAACTACCGATGAAATATTAGCATTTGCTTCTAAAGAAAATATTAGTGATTACATTAAAAATTTATTAGCTATACCAGATTCAAACACAAGTAATATCATTATTCCTAGATCATCTATATCTGTACTTGCTAAAGATATATTACTTCATTATGGAATAGATGCAGAAAACTACCAAAAAGGTGATACTTATAATGAAATTAAAAGATTAATCATAAATGCTATAAATACAGGTTATATTATTGAAAATCACTATATTGAAAGTGAACGTAGATTATCTAAACTAAATCTTGATGAAATTAATCCTGAAGTAATTGCTATTATTGAAAAAATCACTAAAATTGTTTATGAAATTATTAAGCAGTATGTATTAAATAATCCTGTTTCTAAGCCATCTGTTTATAAAGAACCAGTAAAAAGTTTTGATGTTGAAGATAATATAGATGATAGTCAAATTGAACAACTAGATAATATAATAATAAAACATCAAAAATTAATAAAGTTAATCCAAGCAAACAGAGAAATTGCTATACAAATAAAAGAAACAACTCAAAAATTAGCTCAATTAAAAGCTGAATATGCTAAAAACAACGAAATAATTAAATCAACTTCACATCATGTGTAAGATAAAAAACTGACGTCACATTGTCAGTTTTTATATGTTTATATAATTTTGTTTGTGAAAAAGTAATAGACTTATGCATCGATGTTTCTAGAATTGTTATATCAAGTAACTATTATTCCCTTAAAAAAAGTCAAATTATGACAAAAAATCATTATTTTTTTAAAAAAAAATTCAAATTAAAAAAAATATGTTATACTTAACACAGAAGGAGGAAGGTTTTTAAAAAACCTTATATTGGCTATGGATAATTATAATTATATAAAAGTAATGCAACAAATTGATGCTATTTTACCACCAACTAATAACAGGAATTATCGTGAAACAAAAACTAACGATTTATGGGAAGATATACTTTCACTACTTGAAACCTTAGGGTTAGATAAAGAACCAGAAGTAGAAGAACTAGAGGAAACTATATGGAAAAATCAACGTGATAATGAAAGAATTCAAACAATGCCTAATATAAATCCTGAAAGCATAGCTAAAACTTATGATCCAAATCTTTTACATGTAAAAACGCGAATTGAAAGGATGAAAACCAGTCTTCAAGAATTTATTATTAAAAAAATGTTTCCTAATCACTTAATTTCTGATTCTAAAGGAGGAAATCCTAATAGACTAGGAACTGATGAAGAAATTTTAGCCTATGCTTCTAAAGAAAATATTAGAGATTATATTAAAAATTTATTAGCTATAACTAAAATGGATAAATCAGATAATGATTTCCACTATTTTGAATACTCTTTATTTACAAAAGATATAATGTATCATTATGGAATTGATATGGAAAATGGTACTACATATACTGAAATAACAAATTTAATCAAAAGTATTATAACCAAAGATTCTATTATTGAAAATCATTATATTGAAGGACAAAATAAAATGCCTAAGTTAAATCTTGATGAAATAAATCCTGAAGTAATGGCTATTATTGAAAAAATCACTAACATAGTTTATGACATTCTTCAACAATATGTAATGAATAATCCGAATGTTAATGAAAGACCTAATTATAAAGATTCAGAGAATAACCCTAAAGTTGTTGAAAAAAATATTCAAGACGAGCCTGCAAAAGAAGTTGATGTTGATGATAATATAGATGAAATTCAAATTGGCCAACTAGATGATATGATAACAAAACACCAAAAATTATTAGAATTAATGCAAACAAATAGAGAAATTGCTATACAAATAAAAGAAACAACTCAAAAATTAGCTCAATTAAAAGCTGAATATGCTAAAAACAATGAAATAATTAAATCAACTTCTCATCATGTGTAAGATAAAAAACTGACATCATATTTGTCAGTTTTTTTAAATATCATTTTGTCTAAAATAGAAAAATAGCTAAATTTCTTTAGCTATTCTTTTTATTTACTTTTTTCTTCTTTTTACTTTTAATTACTAACACTATTATCAAAATAATTAATCCAACACCAATTAAACCTGAAATAATAATGATATAAAGAAGTGTTGAAGTACGAGTTATTGTTAATTCATAATTCATTTGACTACTATCTTCAGCAACAACTTTAAAAGTACTTTTATTATCACCTATATTTAAATCGTCATTTATATTTGTTTTAACAGTTGAACTACTATCTTCTAGTTCATAAGTTATTTTAACTTTCTTTGTAAAAAAGCCTTCTTTTATATTAGCTTTACCATCGGTAAATTCAACTTCTTTACCATTAACAAATACCTTAATATTAGTATTATTACTTAATTCTTCTTGAACTTTTACAATATCTAAAGTATAAACTTTTACTGAACCATCTTCGGCTGTAACTAGTACTAATGCATTATTAGAGCCATCTTTCAAAGGTTCTTGAACTACTTCGTAAGCAGCATTCTTATCATTAGGTTCTACTTCAATTGAAACATTATCATTATTAGTTAGATATTCCATATTATCAGTAACATCTATTTCTTTACCATCAATTTTAAACGATTTTATACTTGTATCTGTTGATAAATTATTATCTATAGTAGTGGATAAATCAGCTGAATTGTTATTAGTAGTTCCCTCTGTTTGAGAATTGTTATTTGTAGTTCCTTCATTAGGTTTTGTTGAAGTAGATGCTTTGGCATTTACAACAACGGTGCTTGTTGCAACTAATCCATTAGAAGTAATAGCGGTTATAACAGTAGTTCCTGGCGAAATAGCAGTTATTTTTCCAGTTGCATCAATTATTGCTACTGCAGTCTTACTACTACGCCATATAATATTTTTACTAGTTGTAGTATCAGATGGATTAATTGTAGCTTTAAGTGTTTGTTTATCACTAACAGCCATAGTTACTTGTTTTTTATCTAAATTAATTGCTGTAATTGGATTTTCTACATTAATAATACAATTAGCTGTACGACCATTACTTGTTGTAACAGTGATAGTTGTAGTTCCACCTTTTACTGCTGTAACTTTACCATTATCATCAACAGTTGCAACCTTAGTATTACTACTTTTCCAACTTAAATTTTTACTTTGAGTTGTATTACTTGGATTAATTGTGGCAGTTAGTTGTAAGTTTTCTTTAACTTTTAAAATTGCATTCTTTTTATTTAATGATACATCAGTAATTTCAACAGTATTAGGAGCTGGTTTTGGCACAGTTACGGTAACAGTAGCTTTTTTACCATTAGTAGTTGTAGCTGTTATTGTAGTAGTACCAGCATTTTTTGCTGTTATTTTACCACTAGTATCAACCGTAGCTACATTAGTATCATTACTTTTCCAACTTAAAGTTTTATAATAAGTATCAGTTGGACTAAAAGTTGCTTTTAAACTATAGCTATTACCTTTATTTAAAGTAATGTTAGTATTATTTAAAGTAATGGAATTAGCATATTTTCTAATTACAAATGTTTGTGCGTTATTTGTGGCATACTCAGCTTCATATAATTGTAGTTTTGAACCACTTACAATGTTATTGTTAATAATATCTATTGCTCTTTTATCTTTTTTTGATGAACGAGGTACAAAACGATATCCCCCATTAAAATTATAAATAAAGAAACAATTTTTATCTCCATTACTATCTTTCCATACTTGAACAGCTTCACCATTAATATTTCCTGCTCCATAAACATCTATACTACGACCAGAATAAGCATTTTTAATATTATATGTTCCATCACTTTGACGAGTAAATTCCCAATTCATTGTTTTATCATAACTATAATTTGCTAAACTAATAGCACTACCATTGGTATTTCCTCCTGCTTTTAAAGCAAGAGAAGTTTTAGTCTTCGGATGGATTGTAGCTGTAAAACCAGTACCAAAATTTTGAACACTACCACCAGGTTTGTAGCTTTCTTTTGTTTCTTCCTTTAAATGAATAAATTGTGGAGTAACACCATATTCTCTTTGAGCTGTTACAGATAATTCACTATCACGATAAATTGCTCCACCATAATTACCTTCAGTAATAAGCATAGTATTACCAGTAACCTTTTCTACGTATCCTACGTGGCCCCATGTTCCAGCACTCCAAACAACAATTGAATCTGCAGATGGAGTATAATCAACTTTATATCCAGCATTTCTAGCAGATGCTGCCCAATCTTTAGCATCACCCCATCCAGAAACATTAAGATAAATACCTAATTTGTCATAAACTCTTCCCCAAACAAACCAAGTACATTCACCTGGATATTGTGAATAAAAAGGATTCAATGTACTATACCAAGCTCCAGAAGAGTAAAAATGATCAAGTTCAATAACCCACGCATTAGTTACAGGGGTATTAATAAAAAACAGCGCTAATACATTAATAATCATTAAAAATTTACAAAATATTTTCTTTAATTTTTTCATATTATCTCCTTTTAATAAATATATTATAATCTTCGATATTTTAATTTTCAATAATGTAAATTTTAAAATATTGATAATATTTAAAATAAAATTTTTATTTCCCTCAAAAAGTCCGTACGTTGAATCAATCTAAAGTGCACAATTAAGTGCAATAGGTAGGAAAAAGTGCAATTTTAAAAGAAAATGCACTTTT